>JAZKTU010000041.1:0-19864 GCA_036625385.1 Halovenus sp.
GAACCGGTGTGTTTCCGCCTCGTGGTCGTGCTCCGCGGTGACTTCGACGACGTTTCGCTGCCCGCGTGCGTGGCCGGAGGGGCCCCGGCGGTTTCCCGCTGCTGTCCCGGTCGCAATCCCCCCGCCCACGGCCGCCGCGGTGATCGTTTTCAGTACTGCCCGTCGGTTCGCGCATCTCGGTCCGTTCATGATCGTGTTTCTGTCTCGTGGTTTCGTTGGCCTCGGCCGTTCGCGATCCGCTGACTCCACACCACCGACGCTCGTCAGTCGTCCAGCACCGTATGCTGAACACCGTCCAAATCGACCAATTGTGTCCAGGACGGGGGAGAAGAAAAGTGTTTTCTGAATGATATTTTTGTTTGTTCAATGTCTTCAGCGTGCTAAAGACAGAGCTGTGATATGAACCGGCCCAGCGGCTGCGGGTGCCGGGTTTTTTAATTCCACATTGCATATGTTAACATATGACTTCCGACGCTGAGCAGGAGGGGGTGGTTCCTCCCGACGACGCATTCGGGGTACTCGGCAACGAGACTCGGATCCAGATCTTGCAGGCGCTGGGGGAAGCCGAGGAGTCCATGTCGTTCACCGAACTGCGTGATCGTGTCGGTCTCCCACAGGGCGGACAGTTCAGCTACCACCTCGAAAAGATCGTGGGCCACTTCGTGAAGAAGACCGACGAGGGCTACATCCTTCGCCAGCCGGGCCGCCGCGTCGTCCAGGCCGTCCTCTCCGGAGCAGTCACCGACGACCCCGAACTCGACTACACCGAGATCGACGAGGCCTGCTGGTGGTGTGGCGGGCCGATTGTCGTGAGATATCATCAAGAGCGCCTCGACTTGTACTGCACAGAGTGTGCGGGGACCTACGGCGATCTGAGCGTCCGTCGGCCAACACCGATAGCCGAGACTGTCCCGACCGTACCGGACGACCTCGGCTATCTCGGCGCGTTTTTCCTGCCGCCCGCAGGGGTCGAGACCCGGACGCCGGAGCAAGCATACCGGGCTGGGATGGCGTGGGAAATGCTCGAATACCTGGCGATCTCCAACGGCATCTGCCCGCGCTGTTCGAGCGCTATCGACAGGTCAGTGCAGGTCTGTGAAGCGCACGACGACACAGAGGGGCTCTGTGGAACGTGTGGGAATCGGAAGGCTATCAACATGCAGGTCGCTTGTCGGAACTGCATCTATCGGAACCGGGGTACGTTTGTCGACGCGCTCTATAACAACCCCGAGGTGATGGCGTTCTTTACCGCGAACGGTGTCTCGCTCTTCTCGCCGTACCAGCTGTTTAGCGTGTCTGGCTCCTACGAGGAGGAGATTCTCTCCACGGATCCGTTTGAGGGGCGGTTCACGTTCACCATGGGTGATCAAACCCTCTCCGTGACTGTGGACGATACGTTCAGCATCGTCGAGTCGGTGCGGTCCTGACTACCCTGCGGCGGTTGGGTGGTATTGAATATGTACCCTGTATGCAGTATCACCCGAACGAATTACCGGAAGGGTCCCAGTACGGGGCTGCTGAATACAGAGCGTACATTCAGCGCCGTACTCTCGCTGTCGCAGATAGCCCACAACGATTTAATGTAACTTTTTTATCTAACGATCTTGGTGGCGATGGCGAATACAGTCCAGTACAAGATATGCGCCCTCCATCTCGCACGAGCTACTTTGACCTATTCAGTATCTGTCAGAAATCGCGTGCAAGACATAGAGGATGAGTTCAGCACGACGACCTATTTTCCGGTTCGAAGTAGGTGAACGGCTCGTTCAGTAGACCTGCATAGTTACTGCGAACGATGCGCCAGCTACGTCCAAATTTCCGGATATGACTGATTGGTGACTGTTCGATCGGTAACTCACAGAGGAAAATCACAACCGAACCGACGACCCAGAATTCACGGACCAGAGCAAAGCTTATTTTGGGTTGGTCTCAATAACTGTTCGATGAAACACATCACGTCGGAGGATTTGGCTGATCGACGCGAATCACAAGACAGCGACGTTATCGGAGTGTTCGATGAAGAGGCGATGGTAATCGAACAGAGCTGGTATCAATCTGAAGAGGCAGAGGAAGTGAGTGCCAGAACACATACCCAAGACGAGTTTTATTGTATCCTATCGGGGTCGGGGACAATGCGGGTTAGAGAGGAAATCAACGAGGTGAAAGAGGGAGATATGATCTACGTTGACGCGGGAGCTGAACACGACTTTTTCGATATAGACGGGGAACTCAGGACGCTGAAAGTGTTTGCGAGCCCGTGAGGGGTTTTCTGAACCTCCATCCCGTATAAATATAAAATTGTCACCGATGACACCGGACGCATGCCACACGCGCCCTGTATTCAGCACGGTCGCTAAGAACTACCTGATTCCTGTCAATAACGGCGTGCAAGATATAGAGGCTCTCTGCAGTATCGGTGTCATTGGCCAACAGCACGGCCGGATCGTTCTTGAATCGTGAGTGTCCATACATTGGGATTCTCTTGGAGTTCGTACTCTGAAAGGAGATCAGATTGATATGCGTTGTCGGCCATCGCCTCACGTGCGCTGTCCCACTCATCGATCGTGATTCTATCGAGTGGTCCAGCAACGATCACACTCCGCCAAGATCCATCGGGGTCAACATCGAAGGTCGTAAAGCTCGCTATGCCGGCCTGCTCGGCATACCGTTCCTTCCGAAATTCAGTGCTTGCGTCGAGAAATACGAAGTACAAACTATCGTCGCCATCGTACCCGAACGACAGCGGGACGCCATACGGCATTCCTTCAGAACTCATTGAGAGTACCCCGATACCCATCTCTCTCAACACTTCGTCGATTCCAGCGTCGTCCACTTCGGTGCCCAAAAGAGGCTGAAACTCTGACATACGGTAGACGTACACAAACACATATATATTATTTGGGGGGTGTCTCACCAGTTGGGAATCTGATCCGTACTCCGCAAGATAGGCGCTCTGTATCTTGCACGACCCGGTTTGTTCTGTCCAGCAGATGGTAGAACGCACGTGCAAGATACAGAGCGTATGTGGAACGTTACAGGGATGAGTCGATGGTCGCGGTCTTCCCGACGTTATCAACGAGTCCGAGGTACCCGCTCGTGCCGGGCACGACCGGAGACCGCCTATCCGGAGTTCGTCATTCCGCCGTCTACCACGAGTGACTCTCCATTCACGTATGAGCTCAGGTCGCTGGCGAGGAACAGCGCAGCATCTGCGACGTCTTCCGGTTCCCCGAACCGGCGACTCGGAATCATCTCCAGGTACGCCTCCCCCTCGTCAGTGCCGATAATCGGCACGTCTTCGGTTGTCATGGCCGTCTCGATGACGCCAGGATGGATCGCGTTGACGCGGATTCCGTCTGGTCCCAGTGCGTCGGCCGTCGAGTAGGTCATCAAACGGACCGCACCCTTCGAGGTACAGTAACTGACGTGCTCGCCCGTTCCCGTGAGTCCGGCCACGCTCGAGAGATTAATGATCGACCCCCCGCCTTCGTCCTGCATTCGCTCGGCAGCGACCTGCGTCCCGAAAAACACGCCCTTGACGTTGATGTCGATCAACTGATCGAATTCTTCTTCCGAGACCGAGAGGAAATCCTCGCCCCGGAAGATACCAGCGTTGTTCACCATTACATCAACGCCTCCAAACTCCTCAGCCGCGTCTATCGCCGCCACCAGGTCGCCTTTGTCCGTCACGTCACACTTTACAAAGGTCACCTGCGCGTCCGTCTCCTCCTGAATTATCTCGTGGGTCGGAACTGACGCCTCTCTGGGCTCCTCACGAACGTCCGCGACGACCACGTCTGCACCGTGTTCTGCGAAGAGCCTGGCGATCGCACGTCCATTCCCACTCATGCCACCTGTGATCACAGCTGTCTTGCCTGATAGCAGTTCAGTCATTATGCAACACCATCCAGTGGTTCGTCTGTTGGCCTATTATCACATTGGCACTGTTCCAACAATGTGAGAGTGGAACTATAGTTATAATTATTTCAGTCTGATATTACCGCAGCACGTGTTCAGAAACATCCCCGAGTTTGGGGGGGAATTGCGTGCTGAATAGGGAGCCCTCTTAGAGCGCGGGAACTCATTTACTTCCGCCAGCTCCCTCGAACGTGCCGGTCACTGGTCCCACAGGCTCAGCGCAAAGGACCAGCGAACGCCGGGACAGGCCCGCCTGAGAGGAGCACACCCAGCGCGGTCGTTCACAGCTATTCGTCGGTGGGCTCGAGGGGGCGGTCCAGCCGCTCGGCGATATCGTCTTCGAGCGCGCTGGACTTTCTGGGTGGCGCTGCGGGGGAGTTCGTCGACGAAGAAGACCCGGCGGGGGAGATGGTTTTCGCCGCCCCGGCGGGCGTGTCACTCGGTGATCTGCAATGGCCCCCACCGAGGCGGTCCCGCCGGGTTCGGCTGAACGTCGAACGAGAGGGCACAGGGTCACCCCCGAGAGTCGCCACCGTTTCTGACGAGCCCTCCAAACGCCGGGAGGGTTCTCGGTGGCTCTGGCACCCTGTTCTTTCAGAGATAAAAAATGCTGGCGGCGCTGGCTTCTTATCCTGCGATGGCGACGTTCGGACATGGCGACACTCGGATTCGTCGGACTCGGTCGAATGGGCGGACCGATGGCGACACACCTGGTCCGTGACGGCCACGATGTCGTCGTCTTCGACCGCAGGCCAGAGGCGATCGAGGCTGTCGAGGCAGCGGGCGGGACTGGGGCAGACTCAACCGCAGCCCTCGGGGCTACTGCAGACGTCATCTTCCTCTCACTCCCCGGGCCAAACGAGGTGAAGACGGTGGTTTCGGAGCTCGAACGGACGATCGAGTCGGGGTCGGTCGTCGTGGATATGACCACCTCGAGGCCCGAGACGACTCAGATGATGGCCGAACGTCTCGCGGACCGCGGTGCGACGTTGCTCGGCTCCCCCGTCAGCGGCGGCACGTCGGGCGCGGAGGAGGGCACCCTCGCCGCGATGGTGAGCGGCGACCGGGCGACGTTCGAGGCCACGAGGGAGTATTTCGACGCGTTCGCGGCGAACGTCTTCCACGTCGGGGAAGACCCCGGCCACGGACACGCGGTGAAGTTGCTCAACAACTACCTCTCGTGTACGGCGCTGCTCGCCACCTCAGAGGCGGTCGTTCTCGGACAGCAGGTCGGCATCGACATCGAGACCATGTGCGATATATTCAACGTCAGCAGCGGGCGAAACTCCGCGACCGAGGAGAAATTCCCGGACGCCATCGCAGATGGACGCGGCGTTGGGTTCGCCCTCGAGTTGGTGGAGAAGGACATCCGCCTCCTGCTCGAGTTCGCCGAGGACAATCGAACGCCGCTGCTTGTCGCGGACGTCGTCCGGAGCCAGGTCGGCCGGGCACGAAACCGCTACGGCGACGGTGGCGACATGACCGACATCTACAGGTACGTCAGCGAGGTGACGACGGCCGCGGGGGACGCGCCCGAGGACGGCGGATAGCCCGTTTCGCTCCGTCCCAGCCGACGAACGCTTGTTTCACCCGACGCTTCGGGCAGCCGAACGACCGACACATTCCGTCGGGCGACAGGTGACGAAGCTGACGGCTCCGGACCCGAATCGCGAGCTACCCGCTTGGGTCCCAGCCGACGAACTGGTCCCCGGTTTCGATCTCGACGGCGAGCGCGTCGATAACCCGGCCGAGGGCGAGGTAGCCGGCCGCCGTCGTGGCCGCGCCCGTGAGCGCCTCCTCGTCGAAGTGCTCGCGAATGGCCTCGTGGAGTTCGTCGGTGACCCGACCCTGAACGAGCGCACGGGTGTACGAGACGATGAGCCGCTCCTCCTCAGGGAAGAGCGCGCGGTCATCGCGGGCGATAGCGGCGATCTCATCGGGGTCGAGACCCGCCTCGGAAGCGATGTTGACGTGCTGGTGCCACTCGTACTCGGAGCCGGTCTCGGAGGCGACGGTCAGGATGACGATCTCGCGCTGGCGGTCAGTGAGCCCGGAGTGGCTCCACAGCGCCCCCAGGAACTCCCGCATCCCGCGCAGTACCTCCTGGTTGTTGCCGAGTGCGCTGTAGACGTTGACCTGCTTGCCTGGCTGTAGCGAGGAGACGACCAGATCCTGGTAATCCGGGTCGAGTTCCTCCTTTGGAACGTAGGGAACGCGTGCCATGCTGAAGAGGGACAGGGCTCCCGGATAATGTTTTCTGGTGGCGGTCGCCGTGACCCGTTGCCGCTGGAGAGGCACGTAGTCCCGGTCGACGTCCGAACGTCGGAGCCGCTCCGGCCGAGCCGAGGCCACTCGCAGTTATTCCGACTGGGACCATTGGAGATCACTGCTGTCACGGTGAGGCTCCCGGGCCTGTGGGCCACGGACCCGGACTATCCGGGTGCCTCGCCAACAACAGTTATACCGGCCAATGCGAGTCCCCGGCCGAATGCCCCCGGATCTCGGATTCTTTTATCACCTCGACTGGAGTATTCGGGGGCATGAACGCGACGAATGACTGGTACGACGTCTCGCAACTGGCCGACGGGAGCTACATGGTCGTCGAGGGTGACGAGTACGGGCTGTTCCTGGTCGAGGGGGACGAACGGTCGGTCGCGATCGACGCCGGGATCGGGGTCGGGGACTTGCACACCCTGGCGACCGACCTAGTCGAGCCGCCGATTACGCTGGTTCTCACGCACACCCACTGGGACCACATCGGGGCGGGTGCACAGTTCGACGAGGTGCTGGTCGGGCCCGCGGAACTCCCGGCTGATGGCGAGGTTGCGGTCGACAGCCTGACACACGAGTTCATCAAGCGCCCTGCGCAATTTACGACCAGGTGGGAGGCGAACGGAAACAGGTTCCCCGACGACGTCTCCCCTGAGGAGTACACCATCGAGCCTTTCGAGGCGTCGGCAGTTTCCTTCGAGGAAGGAATCGACCTCGGCGACCGCACGCTCGAGCTGTATCCGCTCCCCGGGCACTCCCCGGGCCACCTCGGTGTGCTGGATCCCGAGACACGGATACTCTACGGCGGCGACATCGTGCATTTCGACCGTGGGCTGTACGTCATGTTCGACGACAGTGACCTCGAAGAGTACGTCGAGTCAGTCGGCAGGGTGCGGAAATTGCTCGAGGAGGATACGTACGACGTCTTGGCAACCAGTCACAACGAGCCGCTCTCGGGCGAAGAGCTCTCGATCCTGGAGACACTCCACGAGGGGCTCCGCGAAATTCAGGCCGGCGAGCGAGAGTACGAACTCGTCGACTCCGACTGGGGAACGGTCCGCAGCTATCAGATCGGCTCGTCTGAGGTGCAGACAAAACACGACAGTAGTCGGTAACAGGTGACGCGACTCTGTTCGCGAAGTCTGGCCGGTGTGGCCGGTCTGACCGGATCGCTCGGATGCCTCCCACGGAAGGCACAGCCGAGTGCTCACGTTGCAAACGCGCCCTGTTCTTGCACGGCTTGCAGAAGACATACGAAGCTGGTAGGAACGACAGCGGTGCATTCGCGCGCTCTGTGTAACGCTCGACTCATCCAACTGTGAGGAAAACGACCCTCGTGAATCGTCCTATGACACCCTCTACCGTATAAAAAAGAACAGCCGGTTCCGAAGGATGCTTGGTGAATCTCCGGTGTCCTGACCGTGTGTATTATCCGAGTAGAGCGGGAGAACTCCAGGTATGAGTGATTCCGAGTCCGGCAATGGCGGGCCCAAACAGGTCTCGAACCCGGACTACCACAGCGAGAACCACACCGCGGCCCAGACCTGCGGGTGGACGAAAAACGCCCTGCGGGGGGAGGGCAAATGTTACAAGTACATCTTCTACGGCATCGAGTCCCACCGCTGTATGCAGATGACGCCGGTCGTGAAGTGCAACGAGCGGTGTGTCTTCTGCTGGCGGGACCACGCGGGTCACGCCTACGAACTGGGCGACGTGGAGTGGGACGACCCCGCCGCGGTCGCGGACGCCTCGGTGCGCCTGCAGACCAAGCTGCTCTCCGGGTTCGGCGGCAACGACCAGGTGCCCGACCGGGTCTTCGAGGAAGCGATGGAACCGCGCCACGTCGCCATCTCGCTGGACGGCGAGCCCACCCTCTACCCGTACCTGCCCGAACTCATCGAGGAGTTCCACGACCGCGACATCACCACCTTCCTGGTCTCGAACGGGACCAAGCCGGAGGTCCTCGCCGAGTGTGACCCCACCCAGCTGTACGTCTCGGTCGACGCGCCCGACCGCGGCACGTTCGACTCGACGGTCAAGGCCGTCGAGGACGACGCCTGGGACCAGCTCGTCGACACGCTCGACGTCCTCGCCGCCAAGGAGGAGACCCGGACGGTCATCCGCACCACGCTCGTCAAGGACCACAACATGCACCGCCCCGCGTGGTACGCGGCGATGGCCGACCGGGCCGAGGCCGACTTCGTCGAGCTGAAGGCGTACATGCACGTCGGCCACTCGCGGGGCCGGCTGGACCGGGAGTCGATGCCCGACCACGAGGAGGTCCGGGCCTTTGCCGAGCGGATGCGGGAGTTTCTCCCTCACGACGTGCTCAAGGAGGTCGAACCCTCGCGGGTGGCGATGCTCGCCACCGAGGAGGAGACGTGGGTCCCCAAGCTACAGAAAGGAAGCGAGTTCTGGGAGCGGGACCCGGTCGTGGAGTACTGAGTCAGCCGGGGTCCCGAACCCGCGAGTGGGCGGGAACCGACCGGTACGCTTTAGCCGCCGCCGCGCCCGGTAGAGGGTATGTCACAGCCCGGTGAGTTCGAGAACTTCGGCGGTCGACACGTTCCGGAACCGCTCGAGGAGCCACTCGACCAGCTCGCGACGGCCTTCGAGGAGATCGTTCCCACCGACGAATTCCAGGAGCGGTACCAGTACCTGCTGAACCACTTCGGCGGCCGGCCGACGCCGGTCTACCACGCCGAGACGCTCAGCGAGCGCTGGGGGACGGAGGTCTACTTCAAACACGAGGACCTCCTCCACGGCGGGGCTCACAAGCTCAACAACACGCTCGGCCAGGGGTTGCTCGCCGAACACGCCGGCAAGGAGCGGCTCATCGCCGAGACCGGCGCCGGCCAGCACGGCACCGCGACGGCGATGGTCGGGGCGCTGCTCGACATCCCGACGAAGGTCTACATGGGCCGGAAGGACATCCAGCGCCAGGAGATGAACGTCTTCCGGATGCGCCTGCTGGGAGCCGAGGTTGAGGAAGTCACGCGGGGCAACGAGGGGCTGGCCGAGGCCGTCGACGCCGCGCTGGAGGACTTCGCGGCGAACATGGAGGACACCCACTACCTCGTCGGCTCCGCGGTCGGGCCGGACCCGTTCCCGCGGATGGTCCGGGAGTTCCAGTCCGTCATCGGCCACGAGGCCCGCGAGCAGGTCCAGGAGCTCCACGGCGACCTCCCGGACGCCTGCGTGGCCTGCGTCGGCGGCGGCTCCAACGCCATCGGGCTGTTCCACGCGTTCAAGGACGACGACGTGATGTTCTACGGCGCCGAGCCCGGCGGCCGCGGCGAGACCGAACACTCGGCGCCGCTCTCGAAGTCCAAACAGGAGGAGCCGGAGGTGTTCCAGGGGATGCTGACGAAGGTCATCGACGAGACCACCGAAAATCACTCCGTCTCCGCAGGCCTCGACTACCCCGCCGTCGGGCCCGAACACGCCGCCCTCCAGGAACTGGGACGGGCGGAGTACCACGCTATCTCCGACGACGAGGCGCTGGACGCGTTCAAGGAGCTGAGCCGGGCAGAGGGGATCATCCCCGCGCTCGAGCCTGCCCACGCCATCGCGCTCGCGAAGAAACTCGCAGCCGAGGACCGTCACGACACGCTGCTCGTCAACCTCTGTGGTCGCGGCGACAAGGACATGCAGACCGCCGCCGAGAAGTTCGACCTCTCCTGACCGGCCGCTCCGGCGGCCCCGGTTCGTCTCCCGGTTCAACCGGATTCATCCCACTTAATCCGAGCGAACCCGACGTGATCCGGGCCAACGGCTTCCCCCGCTTATGCCCCTCTCGCCCCCAGCCCGGAGTGCATGCGAGACACGAACGCCACCACGGAGACGAACCGGCGCCAGTACCTGAAAACACTCGGCGCGGTCGGGGCCGCCGCGACGGTCGGCCTGGCCGGCTGCGCTGGCGATGCCGCCGCGACCGGGACGCTCGCGACTGCGGTAACCGACCAGCCCGGTGACATCGCCGACTTCGCGTCCTGCGTGGTCACGATCCAGGGCATCTGGCTCAAGCCGGCCACCGAGGGGACGGCCACGGAGGAAACCGACAGCACAGCCGACGGAAGCGACAGCGAGACGGTCCAGACGCAGGCAGCCGAGGACGTCGACCAGAGCGACGCCCGGGAGTACCACGAGTTCGACGAACCCCAGGAGGCCGACCTGGTCCAGCTCCAGGACGGGAACACGGAACTCGTCGACGACCGCGAAGTCGAGACGGGCAGCTACGAGTTCCTCCAGCTCGACGTCTCGGGCGTCGAGGGAACGCTCGAAGGCGGCGGCGGGGCCCAGGTCGACACGCCGGGCAACGCCCCGCTGCAGTTCAAGCAGGCTTTCGAGGTGCGCGAAAACGAGCGGACCCGCTTTGTGGCCGACTTCACCCCGGTGAAGCGGGGCCGGACGGACCGGTACCTGCTCCAGCCGGTCGCGACTGGCACGGACGTCGTCTACGAAGCGGAGACGACGGCGACGCCCGAGGGGACCGCAGCCGAGTCCTAGTCGAGCGACTTCTCGAAGTGGACGAGTTCGTAGCCGGCTTCCATCGACTCGCCGGCGACCTCGTACCCCTCCTGGCGGTAGAACTCCACGGCCGCGGGCTGGGTGCGGGCGGTCGTCGCCAGCAGCGGGTCGTAGCCGGCCTCCCGTGCCCACCCCTCCAGGGCGTGGAGCAGTTCCCGGCCGTACCCCGCCCGCTGGTAGGCCGGGGCGACCCGCATCCGGTGGAGTTCGGCCGCGCCCGCGACCGCTCGCTCGTCGTCGTGACCGGCCTCGTTCGGGAGGACGCCGCCCATCGCGACGAGCAGCCCGTCGTGAACCGCAGGTGCGGAGGCGACCCGGCTCTCGGCGGTCACACCTTCGTCCGCCTCCAGGAGCACGCCCACGAGGAACTCCCCGCCGGCGTCGAGGTACCTCTCCCCGACGGCCCGGAGGTCTTCGGTTCCGGGGATGTCGTCGGGGTCGGTCGCCGTCGGTTCCATCGCCAGTTCGTGCAGCCGCCAGACGGCCGCCGCGTCCCGCTCGTCGTACCGCCGCAGACGGAGGTCCGAACCCGGCGCTGTCATCACCGCTGCAACGAACTCGGGCGGCTTGAGCGTTCCTACCGCCAGGGTTATCCGCCGGCCAGCCCTCCCGGCGCACATGACACAAGTCACGCTGCACACCTCCGAGGGCGACATCGAGGTCGAACTGTTCGACGACCGCGCCCCCCGGACCGTCGAGAACTTCCTGAATCTCGCTCGCCACGACCCGGCCGCCGACGCCGAGCCCGCACCCGACACGGTCACCTGGGAGGACCCCGAGACCGGCGAGATACGGGGCGACTCGCTGTACGAGGGCGTCCAGTTCCACCGCGTCATCGAGGACTTCATGGTCCAGGGCGGGGACCCGACCGGCACGGGCCGGGGTGGCCCAGGCTACGAGTTCGAGGACGAGTTCCACGACGACCTGCGCCACGACGGCCCCGGCAAACTGTCGATGGCTAACTCCGGGCCCGATACGAACGGCTCGCAGTTTTTCATCACGCTCGACGCCCAGCCACACCTCGACGGGAAACACGCGGTCTTCGGCGAGGTTACCGAGGGGATGGACGTCGTCGAGGCCATCGGCACCACGCCGACCGGCCGCGGCGACGAACCGCTTGACGATGTCGGCATCGAGTCGGTGACCATCCACGAGGACTGATGCCGGAGGAGCCGGTCGACCCCGCGGAACTCGGCGAGCGCGACGCCCCGCCAGTCGCGGAGAAGCCCTACAAGGTGGTCTTCGAGGCCAACGGCTGCATCGGGGCCGGCAAGTGTGCGGAGGTGTCGGACAACTGGACGCTGGACCTGTCGACCGGCATCGCCAGCCCGGAGTCGTACTTCATCGACGAGGCTGACCTGGCACACAACGTCCGCGCGGCCGAGGTCTGCCCGGCGAAGAAAGGGCGGGGTGTGATCCACGTCATCGACCGCGAGACCGGCGAGGAACTCGCCCCTGACCCGGAGGGCGACGGCACCGTCTCGGTCGACTGGTGACCACCCGTCTTTCACCACTCGGCCCGCCGTTCCCTGGTCGGCGAGTGGCGTGACTCCGGGGCACAGACCGACGCTCAGGCCATCCAGCCACTATCTGAATCTGAATCTACAAATACGGTCGAAAACCGGTCGATTCCGGCCGCCGTCCCCGGAAAAACCCGCCACTCGTTGTCCGTGAAACCATCATCTATCTTACAATCACATATATGTACGTATGGCAACGGGGGCTATATATGGCGACGGAAGACACCGACGCCGACAGTCGTGTAAGTTCAGTACGACGCCGAATGCTCGGGGCGCTTGGCGCCGCCGGGATTACGACGCTCGCCGGCTGTCCGGGGGGCGGTGGGGACGGCGGCGGCGACGGCGATGGAAACGGCAACCAGGGTGGTGGTGGTGGAACCCAGACCCAGGCTCAGGAACAGACTGCGACGCCCTCCGAGGTGGACCAGATCGTCGAGGGGGGAACGCTCAACGTCGGGCTGACGTCGAACCCCAGCTCCTTCGACCCGCCGTACAGCAGCGGTGTCCCATCGTCGCTCGTCCAGAGCTACTTCTTCGAGTCACTAGTGGCCTCCGACCAGCAGGGGAACCTCTACCCGTGGCTGGCCGAGACCTACGAGGTCGCCGAAGTCCAGGAGCTTGAGCGGACGGCATACGAGGACTACATGACCACCGCGCCGGTCACGACCAACGAGAACGGCGTGCCGATCATCGACACTCCGGAACAGGTTGTCGTCCAGCACCCTGACGACAGTCTCGAGCCCGGCGGCGAGGTCCGCGTTCTCCTCCGCGACGGCGCGTCCCAGGCCGCTACCGACGGTGTGTTCGGGATGCGCCTGCGGTACAACCTCCACGAGGGCGTGACGTTCACCAACGGCGAGGAGATGACCGCCGAGAACGTGGCCCGGAGTTACGACCGCATCGAGAACTCCCAGATCTCCGCACAGATCTACAACACGTTCCTGGCCGCGAACATCGTCGACGACTACACCATCGACCTGTACGCACAGGTGCCCGACGCCGAGGCCGAGCGGGAGATCCCCTACTTCGTTTTCTCGACCGAGCAGGTTGACCTGCCCGGCGGGGAGCTCGACCCCCGGCAGGACAACCCGCCGATCGGCACCGGTCCCTGGAACTTCGAGAGCTTCGAGGACGGCACCTCCTTCACCGTCTCCCGGCGCGACGATTACTGGCTGGACGACGTCGGCGTCGAGAACAAGGTGTGGTTCGACGGGCCCGAAGGGTTCCCGAACGGGCCGGTCCTCGACGAGATCAACCACCGGTTCATCGAGGAGGACGCCCAGCGTGCCGCCGCGCTTCAGGAAAACGAGGTCGACGTGGCCCACGGCCTGACGGCCCAGGCACAGACCAACTTCCAGGAGTCCTCGGACTTCCAGACCAAGGCTGTCGAGACCGGTGGCTACCTCTTCATGCAGTACCCCGTCGAGGTATCGCCCTGGGACCAGCAGGAAGTCCGCCGGGCGGCCAACCACCTGATCCCGCGCCAGCGGATGACCGACAACATCGAGCAGGGCTGGGCGCGGCCGGCCTGGACGCCGCTGCCGGAGCTGGGCTACGGGGCCGGGACGACCGACCCCGAACAGCTCGAGGAGGACCTGCGGCCGCTGAACGAGTTCGACCCCCAGCGCGCCCAGGAGCTGATCGAGCAGGCGGACGTCGAGCCGCCCATCGAGGTCCAGGTCGAGACCAACTCCGACAACCAGAACCGGGTCCAGAAGGTGCAGGCGATCGTGCAGGCGATGAACCAGACGGACCTGTTCGACGCCGAGGTCGAGACCTTCGAGTTCGGCGACCTCGTCGGCCGGATCCTCGACCCCAACTACGCCGACCGGGGTAACATCGTCGTCATCGGCCTCTCGGGGACGTTCAATCCCGGGAGCTTCGTGGACGCCACCCACGACATCGAAAACTTCGCGCAGTGCTGTAACTTCCAGCGGATCGACTTCGAGTCGATCAACGAGGGCATCGAGAACGCCCGGTTCGACATCGACGTCGTCGGCGACCAGCAGGAGCGGGCCTCGCGGTACGACGAGCTCTGGCGGGAAGTCGTCGAACTCAGCGGCAACTCCTACATCGACATCGACCTGACGGTCGGCGTCCACAACAACGACGTCAACGGCTTCGACGCCTATCCGTTCCCCGAGGGAATGTACTCCTACGCGACGTACGCGCCCTACTCCCAGCAGATCACGTACCTCGACCGCGAGTCGTAACGCGAGCCGGCCCACTCCCACGAACTTATCATGAGCCTGCGACGATTCATCGTGCGGCGGCTGCTGTCGATCATCCCGATACTGGTTGGTGTCTCGCTCGTTACCTTCGGGCTCGCGAACCTCGCACCGGGTGACGCCATCGACCTGTTGGTATCGTTTAATCCGAACATCAGCCCGACGGAGATCGCCCAGATCAAGGCCAGGTACAACCTCGACGAGCCGGTGTGGTCGCGGTACTTCATCTGGCTCACCAACGCGCTGCAGGGCGACTTCGGGGTCGTGATCTCGAGCAACCAGCCTGTCTCCAACGTCATCGTCTCGCGGCTGCCGCCGACCGTCCTGCTCGGGTTCATCGGCTGGCTGGTCGCCTTGGTCATCGCCATCCCGACGGGGATCTACGCGGCGGTCAACAAGGACAAGCTCGGCGACGACGTCAGCCGCTTCCTGGCGCTGTCGGGCATCTCGATCCCGAACTTCTGGCTCGGGCTGATGCTCATCCTCATCTTCGCGGTCTGGCTGAACTTCTTCCCGGTGCTCTCGCCGCAGAAATCCCTGCTGAGTCCGGACATGCTGTGGTTCCTGATCCTCCCGGGGATCACTATCGGGACCGCCGCCTCGGCGACGCTGATGCGGATCATGCGGTCGTCGATGGCCGAGGAACTCAACAAGGAGTACGTCACGGCCGCGCGGGCGAAGGGGCTGCCCGAGCGGACGGTCATCCTCAAACACGTCCTCCGGAACTCGCTGATCTCGGTGACGACGGTCGCAGCGTTCCTGACGGCGAACATCCTCGCCGGGTCGGTCGTCGTCGAGACGGTCTTCGGCTGGCCCGGGCTGGGCCGCGAGCTCGTCCGGGCGGTGGTCGGCCGGGAGATCAACCTCATCATGGCGATCACGCTGTTTACAGGCCTGGCGCTCATTATCGCCAACCTGCTCGCGGACATCGCCTACGCAGTACTGGACCCACGGATCAGGTACTAAATCATGTCAACACAACGAGGACGAATCCGCATCAATGGTTTCGACCCGACCCGGGTCGACGAACGCGACGCGCTCTCGGACTGGGTGGAGGAAGGCGAGACGGAACCGGAGAGTCGCTGGCGGCGGGCCTGGCGGCGGTTCAGGCGCAACCGCAGCGCGATGCTCGGCGTGGTCGTTGTCGTGGTGCTGTCACTACTCGCGCTGTTCGCCCGCCCGGTCGAACTGTTCGGCGTCACGGTCCAGCCGTTCTCGATCACCCCCTTCGAGCCGGACACGATCCTGTACCTCACGGCGGAGCACGGGAACATCGGGCCGTACTCCTCACCCTCCTCGACCGCGCCGCTGGGGACCGACGGGACCGGCCGCGACATCCTCTCGCGGCTGCTGTTCGGTGGCCGGTACAGCCTCTCGATCGGCTTCATCGTCGTGTTCATCACGGCGATCATCGGGATCATCTACGGGTCGGTCTCGGGGTACTACGGCGGGCTCGTCGACGAGGTGATGATGCGGGTCCTCGACGTCATCTTCGCGTTCCCCGGCCTGGTGCTGGCGCTGGTCATCGTCGCCACGCTGGGTGGCGGCTACTGGCAGCTCGTGCTCGCCTTCACGGTCTTCGGGTGGGCCGGCTACGCCCGGCTCATCCGCGGGGAGATCCTGAAGGTCAAGCAAAACGAGTACGTGATGGCCGCCCGGGCGCTGGGCGCGAGAGACCGGAAGGTGATCTTCCGGCACATCGTCCCGAACGCGCTGGCGCCGGTGATCGTCCAGGCGTCGCTGTCGATCGGGACGGTCGTCATCGGCGTCGCCGCACTGGGCTTCCTGGGCGTCGGGCTCGACCCCACGACCGCCGAGTGGGGGACGATGCTGAACAACGCCCGGGACACCCTGATCCAGGGTCCCGGCGCGACCCTTCCCTGGTGGGCGACGGTGTTCCCCGGGATGGCCATCTTCCTGTTCGTGATGGCGATGAACCTGATCGGTGACGGCATCAACGACGCCCTGGACGCCCAGGAGACCACCGTCACCCAGGGAGGTGGCGCCTGATGGCGCTGCTCGAGGTCAACGACCTCACCGTCGAGTTCTACACCGAAGACGGCGTGGTCACTGCCGCCGACGAACTCACCTTCAGCGTCGAGAGCGGCGAGAAGTTCGGCGTCGTCGGCGAGAGCGGTGCCGGCAAGAGCGTCACTGCGCTCTCGCTGATGCGCCTGATCGAGGAGCCCGGCCGGATCACCGACGGGGAGATCCTGTTCAAGGGCGAGGACATCCTGGAGATGAGCGAGTCTGAAGTCCGGAGCATCCGCGGCAACGAGATCGCGATGATCTTCCAGGACGCCCAGACCGCGCTCAACCCCGTCTACACGGTCGGCGAGCAGATCTCCGAGGCGATCCGCCACCACCTCGACTACAGCGAGGCCGACGCCCGGGACCGGGCGGTCCAGCTGATGGACGACGTCGGCATCCCCGAACCGGACACCCGCTACGACGACTACCCACACCAGTTCTCCGGCGGGATGCAACAGCGGGTGGTCATCGCGACGGCGCTGTCCTGTGACCCCGACCTGCTGATCGCCGACGAGCCGACGACCGCGCTCGACGTCACCATCGAGGCCAAGATCCTCGACCTGATCGAGAACCTGGCCGACGAGTACGACACCGCGGTCCAGCTCATCACCCACGACCTGGGGGTGATCGCGGAGGTCTGTGACCGGGTGATGGTGATGTACGCCGGCAGGCCCGTCGAGAAGGCGCCGGTCGACGACCTCTACTACGACCCCAAACACCCCTACACCGTCGGGCTGATGAGCTCGATCCCGCGGGTGGGGGAGAAACGCGAGCGGCTCCAGACCATCCCCGGCACGATGCCGGACCTGGTGGAACTTCCCTCCGGCTGTAGTTTCCACCCGCGGTGTCCGTTCGCGGAGGACGCCTGCACGAAAAAGGAGCCCCCGCTGGTCGACCACGAAACCGGGCAGGCGGCCGACGGCGACACGGACCAGCACGCCGCCGCCTGTCTGGAGTACACCGGCGACCTCGTCGAGGGGCTGGACTACCAGGTGAACGTCGACGGCACCGACCTGGGAACGGAGTCGTCGGCCGGACGGGGGGACGACTAGTGTCCCGAACCGAGCCGATCCTCCGGGCGGAGAACCTGACCAAGTACTTCGACGACAGCGAGGGCTTCGTCGACTCGCTTCTGGGCCGGAGCCAGTGGGTCAAAGCCGTCGACGGGGTCGACTTCGAGCTGTACGAGGGCGAGACGCTGGGCGTCGTCGGCGAGTCCGGCTGCGGGAAGACGACGCTGGGGCGGGCACTGCTCCAGTTGCTCGAACCCACGGAGGGGTCGGTCTACTACAACCGGACCGACGAGACGGGCAAGCGCGAGCAGGTCGACCTGACGGAGGTTTCCTCCTCGCGGCTGCGGTCGCTGCGGACCGACCTCCAGTACATCTTCCAGGACCCGTTCTCGAGCCTGAACCCGCGGCTGACCGTCGGCGACATCATCGGCGAACCGCTGGACATCCACGGCTTGGCCTCGGGTGCGGAGCGCACCGACCGGATCTACGAGCTGCTGGAGCTGGTGGGGCTCAACCCCAGCCACGCACAGCGGTACCCCCACGAGTTCTCCGGCGGGCAGCGCCAGCGGATCGGCATCGCCCGCGCGCTCGCGGTCGACCCGGACGTCATCGTCTGCGACGAGCCCGTCAGCGCGCTGGACGTCTCCGTGCAGGCCCAGATCCTCAACCTGCTCGAGGAGCTGCAGGAGGACCTCGGCCTGTCCTACATCTTCATCGCCCACGACCTGAGCGTGGTCGAGCACATCTCCGACCGGATCGCCGTGATGTACCTCGGGGAGTTCGCCGAGGTCGGCACGACCGAGGAGGTGTTCTCGCCGCCGTATCACCCCTACACCGAGGCGCTGCTCTCGGCGATCCCGGAGCCGGACCCCCGGTGGCAGGGCGACCGTATCCTCCTGTCGGGCAACGTCCCCTCGCCGCTCAACCCGCCGTCGGGGTGTCGCTTTCACACCCGGTGTCCGCGGGTCATCCAGCCCGAGGAATTCGACCTCGACCAGGCGGTCTGGCGCTCGCTGATGGATTTCAAACAGCGCCTGCTCGCGGAGGAGAGCGTCGGCGCGGTGACGGCCATCGAGGAGGACATCGACGTCGAAGACGCCTCCCGCGCGGAGCTGGAGGACCTCGTCCGCGAGGAGTTCGAGCTGCCCGACCGGTTCGGCAGCGACGCCGAGCGGGTCTTCTCGGAGGCCGTGGACGAACTCCACGCCGGGGACGTCCAGGCGGCCGAGGAGACCATCTCGGAGGCGTTCGTCTCCCCGTGCGAGGGGACGCATCCGGACCTGTACGCCGAGAGCGGAACCCACGAGATCGCCTGCCTGCTGTACGACGACGACTATCCCGACGCCTCGGAGTTCATCGACACGGGCGCGGGCGGCGTGGCCGCCGACGACTGACCGGTCCCAGCTTCCGGCGCCGCTCTCCGGACCAAACGTTTTAGCTCGCGGGGCCCCGACCTCCGCTGATGCGGCGGATATACGAGTCGGACGCGCTCTATCGGGACGACGACGAGCCCGGGGCTCCCCGGGAACGCCAGCGCGAGGAGCGCCCGCAGGCGTTCCGGTCGGTCCCCACCGGCTCGCTCAGCCGGTGGCTCGTCCCCGACCGCGTGCGATACTGGGGGCTCTCGCTCGATATCGCGACCCCGCGGACGGAGTTCCGGGTCGGCGAGCACGTCCCCTTCCAGGTGACGATGAAAAACAGCCTCCCCTTCCCGGTCACCATCGCCACCCGGTCGCCGCTGTTGTGGACCTGGCACGTCGACGACCATCAAGAGGCCTCGAAGCTCCCGGCCAGTGGCCCACCCGAGGAGGAGCGGGGCTTTCGCTTCGAGCGCGGCGAGCGCAAGCAGTTCCGCAAGCGGTGGGACGGGATGTTCAAGATCGCCGACGCGGAGTGGGAGCGGGCCGCGCCCGGCGAGTACACCATCGGCGCCGGGCTCAACGTCGACGGGGCCGCCGAGAAAGGGCTGTACAGCGAGACGACGGTGACGCTGCGGCCGGAGTGAGGGCGTCGGCGCCGGTCCCCACTCATACCGCTCAGGGCGTGATCCCCTTCATGCTGTGCTCGGGGCCGACCCGTGCTTGGTCAAACTCCCGGAGGCGCCGTTCACAGGCCTCGCAGGCGACCGTCTTGACCTGATGGGTCCCACAGCAGGACTCGAGCACATCCTCGCTCAGGGCCACGGGGCCGCCACAGAGCGGGCAGCGCTCGTGAAAGCCGCGTAGCGACTCGAGGACCTCGCGGCGCTGGCTCGGCGGCACCTCGCGCCAGCGGTCGGTCGTCTCCGCCAGCGCGCGGTCGGTGGCGACGTCGGCGGTCAGCGCGGCCACCGAGGGCCACTTCCGGACCTGGA
>JAZKTU010000042.1:0-19857 GCA_036625385.1 Halovenus sp.
CGACGTGTCGTGGTACGGTGAACCTGTCCGGATCTGAGTGTCGACGCTGGAAGTGTAATATACTCGATCAGTTCATTCGAACCTCGAAGCGTGCACCGCCATCCTCGCTCTCGGTGACGGTAATCCTCCAGCCGTGGGCCTCGACGATATCGCCGACGATGGCGAGGCCGAGCCCGTTTCCCCCGTCGCCCGTCGTGTAGCCGTGGCTGAAGATGTCGTCACGTTCGTCTTCGGGAATCCCGCCCCCCGAATCTTCGACGTAGAATCCCTCGCCTCCGTCGAGCGTCCCCACACGGACGGTTACCGGTCGCTCGTTGTGTTCCACCGCATTCCGAAAGAGGTTCTCGAAGACGTGCAGCAAGCGGGTCACGTCTGCCTGGATCGCCACGTCTTCGATGCGGGAGTCCAACTCGGCGCCGTCAGTGTGGACGTTCTCCCACGACCTCGTGACGAGTTCCCCGAGAAAGCACTGTTCGGTCGTTTCGATCTCTTGCCCGGACCGGGCCAGCGTCAGCATTTCGTCGATCATTGTCTCCATGCGAGTCAACGCGTCCTGTATCGCTTCGGCGTTTTCGTCGTCGCGTTCCTGGATGATGAGTTCTGCCCGCAGCTGGGCAATGTTGAGCGGATTTCGGAGGTCGTGCGAGACCATCGACGCGAACTGATCGAGCTGTTCGTTCTGTTTTTCGAGTCTGCGTTCCCGCTCTTTCAGTTCCGTGATGTCACGGAGCGTAATCGCCCGGCCGAGAAACCGACCGTCGCTTGCGCGGATCGGCACTGACCGCACGTCGAGAACGCGGGTATCCTCCCGTTCGACGGTGATCTCGTCTTCCCATCGACCTTCGCCGTCGGTCACGCCGTCCGGCGGTTTCCGGGCCAGGGGAAGCAGATCGCCGACTGGCCGACCGACCGGATCCGGGTCGTCGATCAGCGTTTCCGCACGGGCGTTGAGCGAAAGGACAGTGCCTGTCGGGTCCGTGACGACGAGGTAGTCGTCCATGTTGTTGACGACTTCCTCGTGGGCGAGCGGAACGGTATCCAGAAACCCGTATCTCGTGATCGCAACGGTGTAGAGCACGCCGGAGACCACGGTAAAGACGGGTGTGACGTTGATCGCCGGACTGGGCCAGTTCACCAGGCTGAGTGCGGACCCCGTTATCGGCAGCACGACTGCCGTGGCAACTATCAGCCCCTGTATCCGGTAGAGGGTCTCCGACCGGAACAGATGGGTCAGGATGAAATACGCCGACACGAGGGCGAGCGCGAACAGGTAGAGAACACTGAACTGTCCGGTGGGACCGTAGACGGCGTTGACCATCCGGACGGGTTCCGTGTAAAGCTCCACGTCCGCACGGAACGTGTGGTGGATGTGGTCGGTCCATATCGCGCCGACGATCAGTGCAGACACGGTACCGAGAAGGACGACCGTCCGGCGTGTGAGCGCATCGATCCGGCGGGCAAATGCAAGCGAGAAGTGGAGTAATGAAAGCGCTCCGAAGACCAGCAGCGTGAAAGCCACATTCAAGAGAAACACCATGACTGACTTCTCCTGGGCGAGGATGAGAGACACGAATACCAGGGAGATGACTCCGGACGTCACCAGGTAGGCCACCAGCCCGCGCGTGTCGAAGACGGGACTCTGTCGCCGGTACACGTAGACTGCCAGCACAAGCGAAATCGTCCCCGTAAGCAGGGCAGGGACGGTGTAGACCTGTACGTCGAGACTCATCGGAGCGACGCCCAACTTGTCTTTTTTGCAGTCATGCTAAATTCTGTCGGCCGGAGCAGCGCACTCACTCCTCCGCGAGTCATCCTGCCGGCTGTCGGGGTGTCTCTCTGTTGGGAGGTTCCAGTGTATTCGACCTGTTGCTACGACGTCTCGGGAGAGGGCCCGACTACGGACGTCGAGCGGACGGTCGGCAGCCGAGATTGCCGCTTACCTCAGGACCGACTCGGCCATCCGGCGCGGGAACCCGATGATCAGTTCCCACAGCCCCCGTTTTTTCTCGTCGGAGCGCAGCCGCGACCGGAGCCGCTGGCTGAACAGCTCGACCGAGATGATCAGGATGAAGATCGCGAACAGCGTCGCCATCATGTCCGTGTACCGGAGGAGGCCGCGCTGCGATTCGACGAAGAACCCGAGACCGCCAGCCCCGATAACACCGACTGTGACGGCAATCCGGACGTTGATCTCGAAGATGTAGAGCGTCCACGCGATGAAGGCCGTCCGGACCTGGCTCAACATTCCGAAGAAGACGACCTGCGGTTTGCTGGCACCGGTCGTCCGCATCGCCTCGATCGGCCCGTCTTCGATCTCCTCGAGTTCGTCGACGAACAACCGCCCGAGGTTGCCGATGGTGTCGAACGCGATCGCGAGCGACGCCGACGCGGGGCCGAGTCCCAGCAGCGGGACGAAAATAAGCGCCCAGATGATCGCCGGAACCGAGCGGATGAACGACATCGTTCCCCGGAAGATGAAGTTGAACGGGAACGGCGTCACCCGCTCGGAGCCGAGCGTGCCGAACACGAGTGCGAACGGGAAGCCGAGGACAGTCCCGATGAATCCCATCGAGAGAGTGGTCCCCGCCTGGCCAAAGATCCGGAAGATGCCCAGCTCGGTGAAGAAAAACGCGTAGATGTCACCGGGGTTGGGCGGCCACTGGAACAGGAGGGCACCGACCTCGGGGTTGTACAGGAGGTTCTCCGCCTGGATGAAATCGACGTAGTGGTTGATCCCGAGGAACGGGAACGAAAAGGGAAGCGAGAGGTCGACGGTGACAAACGGGAGCAGTGACGTCGGGATCGCGCCGATCTGGATGATCGGGAAGAACGGGTTGACGTCCCCGAACATCGTTTCGAGAAGCGACGACAGGCGGAAGTCGGCCTCGAGTAGTTCGGCAGCAGCAAACGCCTGAAGCGTGACGAAGCCGAGGAACACGAGCAGCGCGAGCCAGCCGAGTGCCCGCCGTCGCCGCGTCTGCTTGATCAGCTCGAACTGCCTGGCGATAGCCGACTGCGACTCCGTCTCGCCCGCGAGGCCACCGTCGGCGGTGGCGTCTGTCTCCGTCTCCACGTCCCCGTCCGCCGTCACGCTGACACCTCTTGCTCGTCGCTCTCCTCACTCGTGGCCCCGACGAACATCCCCTCGGTATCGATGTCGCCGTAGATTTCGTCGACAGCGTCGATCGTGAGTTCGTCGCGGTACCCGTCGAACACCTTCCTCCCGTTCCTGAGACCGATGAACCGGTGACCGAACTTGCGGGCGATGTTGACCTGGTGGAGACTAGAGAACGTCGTGAGCCCGCGCTCGTCCGAGGCGCTCCGCAAGTACCGCATGACGTCCTGGGCGCTGCCGGGGTCGAGGCTCGCGACCGGTTCGTCGGCGAGCAGCACTTCCGGCTGCTGGACGAGCGCCCGTGCGATGCCGACCCGCTGTTGCTGTCCGCCGCTCATCCGGCGGGCTTTCTTTTCGGCCTCGTCGAGCAGCCCGACCGTTTCGAGTGCTTCGAGCGCCCGATGTTTCTCCTCCTTGTTCTGTAACTGGAGAACGCTCGAAATGAAACCGTTCCGGTGGATTCCACCCGAAAGCGCGTTCGAGTAGGCCGACATGTCGTCGATGATGTTGTGCTGCTGGAAGATCATCGCGATCTCCGGTCGCGGGCCGGTGACGGGTGTTCCGTCCACGGTGATCGTTCCTTCTGTCGGTGCCGTCAGCCCGCACATCGCCCGCAGCAGCGTCGACTTGCCGGATCCGGAGACGCCGAGAATGATGACGAACTCGCCTTCCGGCACCTCGAAGGACACGTCATCCAGGGCGACAGTGTCTCCGAACGTCTTTGTGAGGCTATCGACGACGGTTTCACTCATAGTTGCTGTTTTGGGGCCGCCCTCCTAAAGTTCAGCCCAGTCGAGTCCGAGTTCGTTGCCGAGTTCCGAGATCGGGTCGTAGTAGCTCTCGTCCGCTTCCTCGATGCCGCTGAACCAGAGCTCGTGGTCCTCGACCAGCTGGACGTCCGCGAGTTCCTGGTCGGAGAGTTCCTCTTCGTCCTCGTCGAGCAGGCTGGGGTCGACGCCGAGCTCTTCGGCCAGAGCTTCCTGGGACTCGTGCTCGAAGGCCTCCTGGGGTGCGTCGATCATCAGCTGCCTGAGTTCGTCTTTGAGCGACTCGTCCCACGCCCCGTTGCTCACGATGGGGGCCCGCGGGATCGGGTCCGACACCGCGAGCAGATCGAGCTGGGGCTCGCGCTCGCCCGCACCCTCGTACTCGACAGAGATATCGACGAAGTCCTGTGACATCTCGTCGAACTGCTCCTGGGGAACGTGTGCCGCCGTCGAGAACGCCCCTGTTCCCGCCGCAGCGATACGGTCGTCCGCGATCAGCTGCTCGCGGGCCGTGGTGTGGTCGGAGGACCGGATCTCGAAGTCGTTTGGCGTCCCACCCGGTGCGCTCCCGATGTCCAGCCCCGCGTTGCTGAGCATCAAAAGCGGGAACAGCGTGCCGGAGACGGACGTCGGCGCGGCGGTCGCGATCGTCTCGCCCTCGAGGTCGGCTAGCTCGTTGATCCCGCTGTCGGTCGTGGTGGTGATCAGCGAGAAGTACCGTTCAGCCCCGAACGCCACCCGGACGCCGGTGACGTCGATCGCCTCGGGGATCTGTGCGACTGCACCCGGAGAGACGTCCGCGAACATCCGGTCGTCCCCTCCCGACGCCTGGAGTTCCTGCACCGTTCCCGCGTAGCTCGCGGTCGGCGTTTCGTCGATCTCGATGTCGGCTTCCGACTCGAGGTACTCGAACAGGGGACTGTACTGAACCGTGATCTCGATCGCTTCCTGGGCCGGGTTCATCACCCAGGTGACCGTTGTCGTCGTGTCCTCCGTCGTTCCCCCGTCGTCGTCACCGTCGTCGCCGGAACAACCAGCTAACAGGCCGACGCCCGCGACGCCGGTGGTTCTCAGGAACGTTCGTCTCGTTCGCCACCCGTCAGATCTGTTTTCGGTCATTCGATTGTGCCATTTGCGTCGGGCGGAAATAGCGTTTATAATAGGGATATAAAGATCACACTTTGGCTACATTTAAGTATATAGTAGTATATAGTCTGCGACGTGCCGCCCAGAACCAGAGGGAGCACGCGTGGGCTGTTCCCCGAAATCAGCAGGCGACGACGGTAATGCCCTGTTTTCAGCGAAGCTATTATGCTGCAATCCGGAGCGTGTGACTGCAACTCCCGGGGCGGATGCGACGATTTGGGAGGGCAGGAGACCCCGGAGCGGACGCGACTCGCCCGGTGATACCAGGAACTGCCCGGACCCGGGTTCCGAGTGATCTTCGACGGGGATGGCAGCCGCCGGAATCACGACCGTCGCCGGCGTGGACAGTGTCGCAGGCGAAACGAGTGGGGCCGTGTCAACGGAGGCAAGAATTATATTGACGGGGGGAATGCAGACGTGTAATGGTACTCGAATCGCTCCTCTCGGAAACGTATTTCGGGAGTACGGTACCGCAGTATCTCCTGTTTTTTGTGATCCTGTCCATCGGGGCGATTCTCGGGAAATCACTACGATTTCTCTACAAGCGGCGGCTCAACAAGAAAGTCGAAGCGACCGAGACGGAGATAGACGATGTCATCGTCTACACTCTCGGTAGACCCGTCACGTTGCTTGCGGTCGTGCTTTCGCTTTTCGTCGCGAGACGGGTTCTCACACCTGTCGAACCGTTCCGGTCGGTACTGGAAGCGTCCGTACAGATCCCCGTGATCGTTCTGTTGGCGTGGATCGCCGTACGGCTGACCGACGGCCTCATCGAAACGTACGTCGTGGAGTACACCGACCAGACCGAATCCAAACTCGACGACGAACTGGTCCCGATTATCAGCAGAATGACTAACATTGCGATCGTCTCCATCAGCGGTATCGTGATCCTGGACTCGGTCGGGTACGACGTGACCGCAGTGATCGCTTCCCTGGGGATCGGTGGGGTGGCGGTCGCCTTCGCCTCGCGCAAGACCATGGCGGACATCTTCGGCGGTGCGCACATCCTCGCCGCGAAGCCGTTTCTGGTCGACGACGTGGTGGAGATCGACGGGACTGCCGGAACTGTCGAGGAGATCGGCCTCCGCACCACCCGATTGCGGGGCTTCGACGGTCGGGCGATCACGCTTCCCAACTCGACGGTGGCTGCAGCCGAAGTGACGAACATCACGTCGGAGCCAACCAGGCGGATCAAGACGTTCCTCGGGTTGAGTTACGAGACCAGTCCGGAGGAGATGGAGCGAGCGCTCGAGTTGCTCGCGGAGACTGTAAACGCCGTCGACGGGGTCGACCCCGAGCAAACGGGGGCGTGGTTCTGGGAGTACGGCGACTCGGCGATCGAGATCAGGCTCGACTACTACATCGAGGCCCGCGACCGATGGAAAGCGGTGAAAGATACCGTCAACCGAAACATCCAGCAAGCGTTCGAGGACGAAGGGTTCGATATGGCCTTCCCGACCAGGACGCTCCGTCTGGAAGGTGACGGCACCGAGTTAGACCGCGTTGCTCCCGAAGAGCAGATCGAGAGGCCCTGAGCCGGACCCGACCTGATCCGGACGATAGGTACCCGCGCCTGGCGGGGTCACACGAACGCTGTGTTTCCCTCCTCGCGACCCTCGCGTCCAACCCGTCCGGGAGCCTCGACAGTTTCGACCGGACGTTTGGACGGATCTGCGAGAAAAGCCTTTATCTGAGGCACCGCTCTGCAATACGCGCCACACAGACGACCGCGATGGTGCTCGCCGTGCTGCTCGTCGGTTCGATGGCGGGACCGGCAGCACCGGAGACAGTGGCGTTCGACAGCCGACCCACGGCGGCCAGGCTGATTCGGAGAAGGTCGCAGCCGGGATACTCGCGATCTTACTCGGCGGGTTGGGTGCCCACAAGTTCTACCAGGGCAACGTCAAACTCGGCGTGATATACCTGTGTTTCTTCTGGACCGCCATTCCTGCCGTCCTCGGCCTGATCGAAGGCATCCTCGTGCTGATCGCCGACGACCGGGAGTACGCAGAAAAATACGCTGACGGGAGTCTCCTGGGCCGAGAGTTCCGGGAGGCACCGCCCGATGGCCGGCACTGTCCCTCGCTCCCGAACGACCCGTCCCCGCGAATGTCGGGACGGACGCTCCGAAGCCCGAATCGAGTGAACGGTCAGAATCCGTTCCGCATCGCGTGGCTAGTCAGAAGAACTTTGCAGGAGTGTGTGTATTTCCTTCCCAGGGGAACAGGAATGACCGAACTACTGATCGGAGCGGGTGTGGCTCGGGACGATCACTGGGGGTATCGACAGTGAGCCGGCGTGAAACGAGGGCAGGGTTCCCCCTCGGCGGTCACGCCGCGTGCGGAATCGGGAGCAGGACGTCAGTCACCGAAAGGCGGGGACCCGACAGATGACGGCTAGCGTCCTCCCGTTGTCAGAACTGGGCCGGATTTCGCTGAGTTCCCACGGCGGGAACTCGGACGGGTTGGTGTACCTCGCCCTCGGCTTTCTGGTCGGGCTGGCGTTCATCTACGTCGGCGCGAAGAAGTGGCGGGTCGGTCAGTTGATCAGGAACACGGCGACCGAACGCGTCCGCTCGGCGGCTGTGGGCCGAACGGAGATCAGCGGTGTCTGTCGGGACGCTGGCGTGGTGTACGACACACCGTACGGGGACGGGGAGTGTGTGTACCGTCACTGGGAGGTCGAGGAGTACCAGGAATCGACCGATCCGGACGACAACACCTCCGAGTGGGTCGTGGTCGACAGCGGCACCGACGTCGCGCCGTTTTTCATCGAGGACGACACCGGACGGATGCTCGTCGACACCACCGACGCGCCGAACTTCGAGATTTCGGACGAGAACTCGTACTCGACAACAGTCGACAGGGACGAGGAGCCACCGCCGGCGGTACAGTCGTTTGCCCCGGACTCGTCCGGGCTACTCGAGTCTGTCGCCGGTGACGTCAGCCCCGGCGATGCCATGTCCAGCGTGCCCGGGATGGGAAACGCCGGCGGGATGTTCGGCGACGCCACCATTTCCGAGATGATGTCGGCAGATGGGCCACCGGCGGAGAGGGACGCCGACGCGCGGGACCCAAAGCAGGCCATGCAGCAGTACTTTGACGACGACGTCCTCGACGGGAACGGACAGCTCCGAGAGGACGTCACCGAGGCGGAACTCGCGGCGGCGATGAACGCGGACATGGAGGACATGGGGCCTGGTGACCTCTTCGGCGAGGGGGCTGCTGGCGGGACCGACGGTCGCGGTGAAGAGACCGGCGACGACAGCGATGAGTCGGCGGGGCCTCCCGGGACCGATGGCACGCAGCAGGGAACGCCGGACGTCGTGCAGGAACTGGGTGGAACCGGGAGCGCCGGGGCGATGGGTACTGGCACCTCGCTCGGTCAAACACTGATCGACGGCGCCCTGTACAAAGCGAGCGGCGGGCGGCTGGGAAGCGCCGTCACGGGTGGCGGCCTGCTCGGTGGCGCGAACAGTTCGCAGCGGTACACCAGGCGACGCTACTCGCACGAAGTCCTTCCCGTTGACGAGGAGGTGTACATCTTCGGCGAGGCCCAGCCACGCGACGATGCCTCGGGGTCGAACGCGGAGCGGCTGAAACTCGGCGAGGAGGAAGCCACCGGCCAGTTTATCATCTCCGACAGGGACGAGTCCGGTATCATCAAGCACTACTCCCGGCGCGGGCCGCTGTACGTCGTGATCGGTCTCGTCGTCAGCGCCGGGTCTCTCGGGGGTCTCCTCCTCCAGCTCGGTATCGCGTGACCCCCCTCAGCGCAGTACCGCCCGGAGTATTTTCGATTCTGCTTTCTGCAGGTGTTCCGCCGCAGTGCTGGTCGCACATCCCATCGCCTCCGCAACGTCTTCCTGATTTGCAGTGCGCGGAGTCTCGTAGTACCCGAGTTCGAGTGCTACTTCGACGGCTTCGCGCTGTCGGTTACTGAGCCGTGATTCGTCGAGTCCGGGAACCCCCTCGAGTCCGCCAATCTCCTCAGACCGTGAACTCCGCGTTGTGTCCCGCCAGGGCAGAAAAGAGTCCCAGCAGCCATTATGCATGGAGAACTCTTGTCACTGTGGAGGCCCGACAGGGACTCATGAGTTCACAGGAGAGGGACTACGACGAGCACGCTGTCGCCGCGCTTGCCTGCCGCACGTACGACACGGCAGGGGATTACTTCGCGCGAGCTGCGTGGCAGGCACTCGCGACTCCACGCCCCGACCACAACCCGTTCGACGCCGACGAGAAGGGCTGGGTTGGAAAGGGGATTCGGGACCTCGTCACGAGCACTATCTGTTATCGCGTCGCTGGCCGACCGGACCGGGCCGCTCACCGGGGCACCGAGGCTGGTGCTGTCGCGGCCGATCTCCAGGCGACGCTCGAACACCCCGCACAGCGAGCCTGCTTGCAGGAACTGGTTGCAGATGCAAGACTCGCCGGTGGACTAGACGGTGGAGCCGACGCCTACAGTGACGCAGCCGAGGCGTACCGCGCAGCCGCCGGGTCGGTCGACGACCCGCAGCGCTGGGGGACAACACCGCTCTTCGAGGCGGCTGCGACACCGCTACAGCAGGTCGCGCGAAGCACAGCAAACGGGGAAATCGCCATTGCGTGGGAGGACCTCCACGGGGCCGACCCGGCAGCGCCAGGGCGGTTTCTCGCACACAGAGCCACGCTCAAGCGCCAGCGGTTCCCGACACTGCTCGAGTCGGTCGTCGAAGCTGGGTATCTCGCTGCACCGCGCGGAACAACGGAGTACAACAACGCGACGTACCGGTGTCCCGACTGTGGATCGAACGACGTCAACTGGGTTGCCGATAGTGTTCTCTGTATGCGGTGCTCGGCGCCAGTCGAGCGGCAGTGACCGCGTTCCGTTGGCTGCGTCGTGACGGGTCGATGCGAGGCGGGACACAGGCCCACGAACGGTGAGTCGACGGCCTCGGCACTCACGACTCGAAATCTATCATAGCCACGAAGTTTGTGCCACGGGGCGTATGGGTAGCAGTAGTGGATTCCGCGGTCACCTTGTCGGATGGGTATCGAGCGCTTTCACAACGCTACCGATGTCTCCTCCCGCCTGCTAGACGTAGATGAGACCGGCGTGTTCGAGCACCGAAGCCTCGACCAGCGAAAAGAAATCATCGTCGAACCTCAGCATGACCGTCGGCACGCTCGACGGAAACCCCGACGACACTGTGAGTGAAGACGGCTTCTTTATCGCGGACTCGCCGGAACAACTCGCGACCCACATACGGCCGGCTGTAACATTTTGAAAGTATTCGCCACCCCGGGCGCGAATATCTGTACGCACTTACAGCCGACAGTATGAAAGCACCGAAAATTGACCTTCGACCCGCTCTGATAGTGATTATTGCGATTGTTTTCGTGACCACGTCGCGTGAACAGCAGTTCCGCGGTCCGAAACACCCGAACTGTGACGGCCCGGCGGTAAAGAGTCGCAATAATCACTATGACAGGTACTGAACGTGTCATAGATCGCTTCTCACGGTGAACCGACCAACACCTGCCGATGGACGCAACGGCCTGCTATCGGTCTTTGGCTTCAGCCGCTCTCTTCAACTTCGGGTATAGCTCCAGAGCAGCAACGAGGCTAATTATCACGCCCGCAACGATCATCGTGGTATCCCCACTAATCTTGCTCATGCGGTATCTGTGCGCCGTGGTTTCAATCCGCTTGCTGCCGGAGCAAATGTTGCCCCATTCATATTTCCGAGCCGTCGACTACTAGCCCGCAGTATCCGTGTTTACCTGTCGAGCTTTTTTGACCTACGTCGTGGTATTTTATTTCTCGACGGTTCCTACAGCACAGACGAGGACGATGATATATAACAGAAGTGGTGATGAAACGGTCTTCGCGTTGCTCATGATCGCATTGTCGTTGATCATCCTGGTGGTGATCTTGAGGGCTGCTGGCAGCGAACCGGAGTAACAGTTGCGACGGCAGGGCCGGTTGGCGATGAGCAGACTGTGAGACACACCGAGGAGTTTGTGACCGGGGCGTTCTTGTCAACCGGATAGAATATTCTCGTCTCTGGTGAATTCGTGGCTACAGAGGTTCCGGAGTTTCCCGGTTTCGATGATGTCGACGCCGGGGACCATCTCGGGCTGGTGGTCGGTGAGTGTGCTTGCACAGGTCTGTGGCGTGAGTAACTGATCGCTCGGTGTAGCAGTCACGGGTTCCAGGGTATCCGAGCTAGGTTCGTTTCCGTCCCCGAATAAGCGCTTGCGGACAGGAACAACACCAGGCGACAATGATGCCAACTCCCGATCAGTCCCGTTCTGGCGGCCACAGTAGATGCCACCGCTCTGATACTGCCGGCTCTACGCCCGTGAGCAACTTCGACCCCCGTGGGGGCGAATATCTTCACGTCGTTATAGCCGGCAGTATGAGTCCCCCAGCAGGATCGAAGCGTGCTCCGATTGTCGATCGAACGAAAATTCCCCGAGTTCAGGACGTGATTCCTCCGCGAGTCCGAATGGATGAGGGGATAATATCCACTCGGACGTGACTTCGTTACACACCACGAACCCATATCTGTGGGCTCAGACCCGATACTAGCGTTTTGTGAGAGTATGGCGTAACTGAATCACGTCCGAGTGGATACGGGTGTTACCAGGCGCGATGTCCGTCTCTCTCATACGGACGGTTGTGACTCTTTACCGCTCTGCTGTGACAACATACACGTTTCGCGGGCTGATGCGCCGTATATCGGACGTCCCTGCCGAAAATAATCACAACCGTCCGTATCAGTTATTAATGGCGTCGGGATGAAGAAGGGCTCACGATGTTGTACGATCATGTCTCCAACCTCGAACTCGAAATAGAAGCCTACGATCTCGAACAGCGCGAGCGGGACACCTCCAGTGGCTTCACCCGAGCGACGACCATCGTCTCGTTACACGGCGACGATGAAACGGGGCGCGGCGAGGACGTAACGTACGACAATGACGCACACGAAGCCCTGCACGGTACCGCAGAGAGCTTTCCGGTTACAGGCGAGTACACCCTCGACGAGTTCTCGGATCAGTTATCCGGGATCGATCTCTTCCTCGACGACGAACCGAACCAGTCGATCTTCCGTAATTATCGACAGTGGGCCTTCGAGAGCGCCGCACTCGGCCTCGCTTTGAAACAGATCGACACGAACCTCGCGGACCGTCTCGGGCGCACGTACGACCCCGTTCGATTCGTCGTGAGTACGCGTCTGGAGGATCCACCGACCGGAGACAGAGTGCTCGACTGGCTCGACCGAAACCCCGAGCTAGAGTTCAAACTCGACCCGACATCGGAATGGACAACAGAGGTCGTTGAGCGACTCGCGGCAACCGACGCCGTCCGAACACTCGACCTCAAAGGTCAGTACCACGGGACGACGGTCGATCAGCCTGCCGACCCAGACCTGTACGGGCGAATCATCGAGGGTTTTCCCGAGCCACTTATCGAAGATCCGGAATTGAACGAGGAGACGCGACCACTGTTCGAGGGCGAGGAAGCTCGGGTGACGTGGGATTACCCGATTCGAGGCGTCGAGACGGTCGAAAATCGCCCATGGGAACCGGAGTGGCTCAACATCAAGCCGTCCCGGTTCGGCTCGGTACAGTCTCTCTTTGATACGATCGATTACTGCCGAGAGCATGATATCCAGATGTTCGGCGGTGGACAATTCGAACTCGACGTAGGCCGCGAACACATCCATGCAGTCGCGTCCCTGTTCTATCCCAATGCACCAAATGACGTGGCTCCGAAGGCCTACAATGTTCCTGACCCGGGCGGTGAGCTTCCGTCAAGCCCACTCGATCCGCCAACGAGTTCTCGGGGCCTCTGCTGGCGGTAGCGAACACTGACAATCGATCCGGACCTAGCGGGATACAATACCTCGTTCGGTGGCTGTTATCGAAATAATCATATTCCTATCACAGAAACATTACATTGGGCTCTCGCGATAACAGTCGGTCGAAGTCGGCGGGCAGCCAGGACTTCATATCGAACGCCACATCGAAAATTATCACCGCTGTTCATTCGGTCAATAACGGATGCATCCCCTTACAGAGGAGATGCAGACCTCGGCACTCACGACTCAAACTCTATCCGTAGTGGACACCATGGGACGGGAAGAGCCACCGAGGCAGCGGTAATTTGCCGAGGTCGCGGTTACTTCTCGCGCACGCTCGGGTGCTGGTTCGGTTCGTCAGAGTGGAGTTCGGCGAAGTAGTCGCGCATGACTTCCAGCGACTCGCGCTCCCTTCGAGTGCGTTCATCCTCGTCGATCTCTTCAGTGCCCGGCGGAAGTGTCCGGTCGCGACCGGTAAAGTACCCTTCTGGTGCAACCCAGTCGTGATAGAAGGGGACGTCGGAATCTTCGACCACCGCAACCCCGACCGATGCCCCGTGGCCAGCCACGATGATCGTCTGATACGGTTGTAATGCCAGTCGCCCTGCGGCGTACAGGCCCGGAACGCCGGTCCGTCCCCGTTCGTCAGTCTCGACAAAGGTCTTGCCCCGGTCGGTGGTCTCGATTCCGTCGATGTCCGTCATGAAATCGACCGTGTTTTTCGTCGCGGCGATGACGTATGTCGCGGTGACCGTCCGGTCGTCGTCGGTCCGGGCGATGAATCCCCCGTCGGTCGGTTCGAGATCCGTAACCCGTGCTTCGCGGCGCTCACAGCCAGCGCGTTCGGCCTGGTCGCTCATCATGTCCAACAGGAGACGGCTGTTGACGCCAGCCGGGAAGCCGGGATAGTTTTCCAGGTGGGCGTTGCGCCGGAGGATGGGGTCGCCATCGTTGACGATCAACGTCTTTAGTCCCGCACGGGCGGTGAAGATACCCGCCGACAGTCCCGAGGGGCCGCCTCCAATGATCAATACGTCCTCATCGATTGCGTCCGTCATGGTCGCTAGTTGGACTGGGATTGGGATATATCCCAGGCAGGGTACACGATACCAGGTGGAGTCGATGAAACCGCCTGCTGGTGTGTGCGGGGTCGCGAACGACCGTGGGTGGTTTCCAGTAACCCGGTCAACGTGGTCGTTGTTCAGGTCGGCGATGTCCTTTCCGAATGCGACCTGGAGACCGACCATCGCGCTCGCCATCTGAGCGAACGTTATGGGCTCGGGTCCGGTCGGCTTGTGCGTCTTCCCGCGGTGACCGGAGTCGAGGAGCGCCCGTGCGGCGACACGGGCGACGTCACGTGTGTCGACGACGTTTATTCTGGCGTCCGGCGGCGTCGCCCGTGCAAAGAACCCGTCCGATCGGATCGTTGCTGCGTCTTCCAGCACGTTCTGCATGAGCTTCGAGAGACTGGTGTTTGTTTGCGGGTGCGGTCGCGGTTGTCAGTACCGAACTTTGTGAGGTACTGAGGCTGGCCTCTGCACTCACGACTCGGGATCTATCCACGTCTCAATACGTCTCGATGTCGACTCCGAGCGCTGTGAAGTCCCCGACGTTGTCGGTGAGGACAGGTTCGTCGTAGACGTCAGAGACTGCTGCGACCATCGGATCGACTTTGTCGATGCCGCTTTCACCGTCGGCTTTCTGGTCGGTCCGTGCGAGCAACTGTCCGGCGCGATGAGCTATCGTCTCGTTCTGTTCGACGACCGGATACATCCGGAGCGCGTTCCTAACCGCCCTCCGTTCGTCTTCATCGCCGAACTCGGCACCGTACGAGAGCTCCATGACGACCGGTGATGGTACCCGCTGAGCGGTCTTCGTCTCGGTGAGTTCGATGCCTTTCTCAAACGCCCCCTCGCGTCCGTCGAAGAGATCGATCAGGAACGACGTATCGAGGATCACTCGAACCGCTCCCGGAGTTTGTGTTTCTCTTTGGCATCGCTCTTGCGCTTGTTTTCGAGACGATCTCGCATTGCCGTCGCCGTTTCTGACGAGAGTATCCCGGCGACGTCCTCGGGATGCGGTCCCCCGATGAGCCGCCGGAGCGTCTCTTCCATCGTCTCGTTTTCGCGCTTGTGGGCTTTCACGAACTCGTGGAACTCCTCGGAGATACGAACCGATTTACTCATGGACTGTATACTCGGATATACGCATTTATTAATCTTCGGCTGCAGTTCGGAGTGTCGGTCTCTCGATCGATCAACTACCTCCAGTTCGACGCGGCGAGCGGAGGCTAAACTGACCGGGGCCTATGTCTACCGTGATCACAACTAGATGCCCTTAGAGACGTCGTCTACCGGCAAAAATGGCGGCCTCGGCACTCGAACCCGGACGGTTTACCAGTACCATCACCTCAGAACCACTCAACAGTGTCGACACGCTGTTCAGCGGAGTCAGTTGCGTCGCGTTCGTTATCGAACGCTATGCTATCAGCAGGTGATCACCCGGCGGAGAGGATCAATGTCCGATATAAACGGCCTGCAACGTACAGAGGATGCATGCAGCACGATAGTGTGTGCTCCCTCGAAGTATTTGGAATGTGATCACCTGTCGGCGTCGTCGGTGTGCAAGCGTCCCAGGAGATAGCCCCCGACCCCTAGGCCCGTGGGCGTACCGACGACATCAAATGTTGATATGAATCCCACGCTGGCAACGGGAATAATACGGCGCAATGGCAGCGTCTCTTCGATCATGTACCGATAGACGGAATCGCAGGGCCCATCTATTGAGATACTTACTCGGTGACGTTACTTTCCACTGTTACATCAACTACCGATAGAGTGTCGTCGAGCGTTAACGTGATGGCATCCCCGTCGGCCGTGAACGTAAGCTGAGCCTCAAGCGGGTCCGTCGAAATGATTTCCTCGTCGTACTGGGCAAGTGCCTGGCTTGCACGATCGAGTGACTCGGGGACGAACGGATTGATCCCACGGGAAGTCAGGAACGCCAGCAACTCCGTGTTGGCCAAGACGACGCCGGGAGCGATGGAGGTCGGAGGGTAATTACAGTTCGGACAGTAGAGATCGAACATCATCGCATAGCGCCTCTCACACTCCTCACAAACCCCGTCACCAGCGTCGTGGGTAGCGCAGACATCGGCAGACGTTTCGAGCTTGGCAGAGCACCGCGAACAGACGCCGGCACTGTCCGTCAGGAAGTCGGCGTGTCGCCACGTCCACGCTGCCTCCAACATCTCCTGGGGCGATCGTCCCTGGATGCCGGCTGGCGGGAGCATAAAGAATCCGAGCGAACCGTACTCGGTGAACCGTCTCCCCTCCGATCCGGCGAATCTGAGCAATCCGGGACATTCGGTACAGCTCTGTTCGACGCGGCCGTGCTGGAATCCCACAGTGACCGGGGCCCCACAGAAGGGACACTGTTTTTCGGTTTCGGTCGGCTCGACGACGGGGGTGTCGGTCACCGCTCCCGAAAGTACGGCTTCTACGACGCGACGACCAGCGTCGTAGAGGTGGTACCCACGGTCGGTCTTGCGAACGAAATGGCCCACCAGTTTATCGAGATGATAACTGAAATTCGAGGGATCGTCGTACTCGACGAGCTCGTATAATTCCGTGTACGCCAGGGGTCCATCGGAGGCTCCGAGGGTCTGCAGGATTTCTAACCGAACCTCATCACCCAGGACCGAAAACGCCTCGTCGGGCGACAGCGTGGTTGACTTCCCCGTCCCGGTATCGTTCGACATACCACCTTGTTCTCCGGGGATGCATAAATATCGATCCGCTGTGACCTTCGGTGACAATCATCGAGCCCCAGAAGTCCTCGAAATCATGGGGCAAAACTGCGATCAGCGGTGACTGGACGAACTAGTCAGATAGTTTTCCATATCGACGTACGGGCTAGGAATATGTGCAACCCTCCCGTGCAATTTCATGTCATGTCAAGGCAAAACACGACAGTATGGGAATCCCTTGAGGAGTGGACGCCGCGACTGTTCCTCTTGGCCGGTGTCATCTTAATCGTCGCGTCTGCCAATTACGCGATAACAGTGCTACTGGACAGCGTCACGTTCAACTCCTGGGTTGGACTCACAGTCGTCATTGGCCGGTGGGTCTCGCTTCTCGGGGTAGCAGGACTCTCCGTTGGGATCGTAAAGCGCAGTCCACGGGCAGGTAGATTGAGCCGTGTGGTCGTTTCGCTGGCGGTCCTCTTCACCACTGGCTTGTTGGTCACGGCGATTCTGTCGAATGCGGGGGTTACGACCCCGTTGTCAGCTATCTTCGGGCTCGGGACGATCCTCCTGTCGATCGTCACGTATGCCATGTTCGGTATCGGGATCCTCCGAACTGACGCCTACTCCACATTGATAGGCGCCCTCCTGCTGGTCATGACCATTGGGCTGCTGTGGGGGTTTATCGGACAGATCGCGCTAGCCGAGGGGCCCGGGACGATGCTAGGGATTATCGGGACGACAGCTGAAGCGATACTCTTCGCAACCAATCTCGCCATCGGATACCGTTTGGGGACGGAACTCGAGTCGCGCGACCGTGCGGAACCGGCGTCCGACGCGGCCCCGGAGTGACCTCATCCAACCGTGCTAGGAAGGCGCTCCGGGGCGACCCTGCAACGAGCGTTCGGGCGTGTCTCCCTGATAGTGATTATTGTGAGTCGTTACGGGATCGACCGCACGACAGCGTGCGGTCGATCCGGTAAACAGTCACCATAATCACTATGAGCGGATTCCGAGGCCAGCGTGCGTGACCGATAGCAGCGGTTCGCCTGTTCGATCGTTGCAAGAGCACAGCGTCAAGCGAAGTCCCCCTGGAATAGTTTTCGCAGAAGCCATTTACGAAGTGGTGTCCGATACCGGTGCAGTCTGGCGAGTGGATGAATGGTCGATCCGGAGACGATACCCGACGACGGAGTAGAGGAGGAATTGGAACCCGGGAATAACGGCAGCTAGCAACCCCAACGGAAGGGCCAATCGGCCAAAGAACACGACCAAGAGAGCGGCGACGTTGACCAACAGGAGCGCTCCGACAAAGGTTGAATAGGAGCCGGTTCGGATAATCACTACCCCGTACAACAGGAACGTGGTGACTGACAGGACGTAGGTACTGAGACCCACAATAAGAGGAGAACTGGAAAGGAATCCGGCAGCCGTAAGTGTTGCTGCTGTTATAAGGCCACCCGTGAAAACAGCCGCCAGAACGGCGACTCCACGGCTGAGTTGTCCGAGTCGTTTATTCTGGCGACTGATCTGAACCGAGAGTCCCGCCGTTCCGAGGAGAGCGGCCAATCGTCCGAATTCGAGGGTAAGACCGACCCAGTTGTTGAATTGCCGGCCTTCAATCAGGAGTGCTACCCCGCTCATCGACGCGCCGATAAATAAGAACAGGCCTGCAAGGAGGAATAACCGAGGACTCCATCTTTCGATAGCGACCCAGCGTGGTGTATAGTAACCCGACATGGGCTGAATTCAGCGGCCAGATATAAAACAACGGTGGCTATCCCGTTCTGCCGTCCAACATACGCGCGTGCATTGCATACGCGGAAAGACCTGTCCACCACACGGTGAACATTCCTGTCTCCTTCGATGTTGCTCGAATGTAGATCCCACAGACCGACAAATTACCAGTAACCTTATTATTGTTCACGGCTTCAAGAGAGTGGTGTCACAGTATGGCAGACACATCTGCGGATAGCGATTCAGATCCCGCTCCAGATTGGAACAGATTAGATGATGAAACGACGAAGGCACAGCTCTACCCTCACGAGGACCACAAAGAGGAATGGCAACAGGAGGGCGAACACGCCGGCCAGAGTTTGAGCCAGTATCTCTACGATCTCATCCAGGAGGCCAGACCTACCGAGAAGGGGGATATGCCAATGATCGCCTCAGAGGATGAACGGGTACCGGTAAATCGGTAGCCTCGACACTCGAACCTGGACGGATGACCAGTACCGGTCGATTTCGACCCGCGGTTTGGTCAGCAGTACTGGATCTCTCTATCATCAGCTGCCCGAGATTCGAGATGTGCGTCGATCGCTTTCACCACATCCCCGATATCCCGACCGGCCTGCTGAATATAAATGATACCAGCGTGGTTGAGACCCGAGCTTTCGACAAGCGAGAGGAAATCGTCGTCGAACGTCACCAGAATCCAATCGTTGTCTGATGCATACGCGAGGTGTTCTTTATCCGGATCACCGAGTCGATTTTCGTCGCGAACCGTGTATACTGTCCAGCCACGACGACGGAGGCCATCTGCAACAGGAATCCAGATACTTTCATCACAGTACAGCGGTCTCATGCTTCGGCGGCTTCTGCGGAGCGAAAGTCGTCAATATGATCGTAGTAATATGCGAGTGCGCGATGGACGTCACCGAGCGAGAGATCCGGATACAATTGTGTGATCTCGTCGGGTTCGTACCCGCTGTGTTCGTAGGCGACCGCGACGTCTTTCACCCGGATGCCGGTCCCCTCGATCGTCGGAGCCCCATCACTGTGTTCTGGATCCTGTACGATGCTCATAAAACGGTCTTCGAGCGCTATCCGTATTAAATTCGCGTTCGATTGGACGGCGCGGTACCCGGCGAACTGACCCGGACCTCTATCGACCATCTGTCGGACGTCATAGAGTCAATTCTCCCGAACCAATACAAAATTCCATATTCTCGCAGAAAGAGTCATGCTCGATCGAGAAACACTCGTATCCGAACAATAACGCTACATCGGTTCTCACGAACTCCCTCACTCTAGAAGATGATTCACCCCTGGGAATCCATCGACCGCCGCAAAACTACTGTAATGTTACTCCATTCCACCTTCTCGGCCATTTCCTCACTGGGATTACGAGCAGTAGTGAGTAGAACTCGTTGCGATCTCCGTGCCTCTTGCCGAAGCTGATGAAACAACTACCGATCTACTGAGATTGGTACTGGTTGGTATGCAAGATGTAGAG
>JAZKTU010000197.1:0-3455 GCA_036625385.1 Halovenus sp.
ACGACCTGTTTTTCGACGCCTGGAGCTCCTGGTCGCGTACCTACGCGCTCGACATATAGAACGCATGTTCTGTGTTCGGCGTGGTTATAGACGCTGCTGACCGACGATGGCAGCCGTCTCGGTCTCTGCAATGAGTTCGGTGTCGGCAAAGAGCGAATCGAGTTCGTCCAGCTCGTAGACCTCCTTGACGATGCAGTAGTAGTGCGACGGCGTGCCGAAGTCGTAGACGAGACTGAGGCGATCCCCTTCCCAGAGAGTCGCCTGCTTGGCGACCTCTGCGATCGTTATTTCGCTGGCCGGCGTGTCCGACGGATTCGAGTGTTGGTGGTCGGGAACGACCTTGATGCTCGAGTCCAGATACTCGTCTTCGAGGCCGTACATCCGAAGATGGAAGTCATCAAGTGTGCTGAACCGGCACACGAGTTTGTCCAGTTCCGCCATGGTCGTCTCCGGTCGAACAACGATATCGTACCACTCCTGTCGGGCACGTCCCTTTTGCTTCCACCGAAGACGATAGCCGACCGTGCCGATTCGGTCAGCTACTCCCTTCTGTTCGAGTTCTGCTTGCTTGGCGAGCATCTCGCGGGTATTCGACCAGCAGTACGAACACATCCCCTCTGGAGCGTCGCTGTCGAAGTCAATCTCGTCGACTCCTCGTTCGGCGGCGTACTCCGAGAGCGACATCAGATCAGCGCCATACCATTTGGAACTGTGGCTGCACATTAATTCACCTGGCACACCCCACCCAAGAGACCGCGATACTTCGATGAGTGCGGTAAGTTCTTCGAGTTCTTCGAGTTCTTCCTTCGATTGGTCATCCGTCACAGCGAGCAACGTCTCCTCAAGTTCTTCGCGTTTCTCGTCCAATTGAACATCGGCAATATCGAGAAGGTGGTCGGCGTATTCTTCCGACCCGATCAACACCCTGAAGCGGTCAGTCGTACGGTCAGCCATGTGCACCTGACTGTGAGATTGTTCCGGCGATATTTCATAATATCGGTGTCTGCGCTGTTGGTATCTGCGCTGTTGATGGATTCACAATGACCGTTGTACACACGAGAAGGGCTAAGTGGGCTGGCTCACAACGGACACATGATGAGTAGCGACAAAAAGCGCGTCCAGTTCCGGGCGCCACACCGGCTCATCGACCGGACCGACGCCCTCGCGGAGGTCCTCGGCGAAGACCGAACGGACATCCTCGTGACTGCACTCCGGGAGTATCTGCAGGAAGCCACGCACGACGACGCGCTGACCCAGGAAATCGAGGCCGCCTATTACGACGACGAAATCACCTTCGAGCAGCTAAAAACGCTCGTCGGTGCCGAAGAGGCGGCGAATCTCCGGGTGTTGAAACAGCAACTGGACGAGGACTTCATCGACGAGGCCGCCGACGCATAGATGCCGACACTCGTCGCCGGTGCCTCCGCCCTCGTCAGTCTCGGAATCGTCGCTGACGACGATCCCGATCCACTCGCACTCTGTGACGCCCAGTACGAGGTCGTCGTCCCGACGGCAGTCGTCGAGGAACTCCAGGAGATCGCCTCGTACGATGACGCGCACGGTCGTGGTGCAACCATCGTTCTGGACCGAACTGGGGAGTTCGAGACACGGTCAGTTGCCTTCGATGCCGAGTTTCCGCTCGATGACGGCGAGAACGCGGCCGTCACGCTCGCAAACGACATCGATGCCTCGCTCTTCCTCTGTGACGAGTTCAACCAGCTCGGCTTGATCCATGCCTCGCTCGCCGATACACGGCTCGTCACGACGCCGACGCTCCTCTCGGTGTTCGTTCGAACTGACCAGCTACCTGCTACCGATGCACTGCGGCTCCTCGATGCGATCAGCGACGCCCGTAGCTGGGGCGCCAACAGCTACGTACAGCGCGCCCGCTCGTTGCTCGAGCAACCCTGACACCGGCGCTGTCGCCTCCCGCCCGCTGGATACCCGCCCCCTCGTAGTTGACGGCCCAGGTCTCTTCGCGACGGTCGTGGGTGCTCGCGGCGCCGGTGATCGCGGCGAGGTGGACTACCCGGTCGACGCCGCGGACCGCGCTCTCGACGTCGCCGTACTCGCGGACGTCACCCCGCCTGAACTCGAGCGAGTCGTCGAAACAGCCCGACAGGGCGCGGGGCGACCCCGACGCGAGGCTGTCCATGACGACGACGCGGCCTATCTCCTCGGCGGCCTGCAGGCGCGGAACCAGCCGGCTGCCGATGTATCCACAGCCCCCTGTGACGAGTACGTCCATCGGTTACTCAGATATCGAGTAACTCTACAGCGATAAATATCTTTCCGTCGGGGAGTGTCGGTCGCTGTCGGTCCGACAGCACCCGGGGCCGGGGAGTCGGCGAGCGCTCGCCAGTGGATCGGTATCCGGCCGAGTTCTGTGAGGCCGGGCACCATTGACGAGCAAGGCGAGCGACCTGGCGGTCTCGACGGTCGTGTCATCGTTCTCAGATGTGTCGGACGTGTCGCAGACCTTATGTTGGCGGCAGACACTCACTCGATCAATGGCACCCAGGTGGCGATACCGGGTCACGAGCGTCGTGGGGACGGCGGTCCTCACGGTGGTCGCGGTGTGGGTCGCCAACTTGCCACCCCTCCAGGAGGCGTTGGCTACGGTCCCGTATCTCGGGAGTCCGGCGCCGGCGGTACTCTCGAACGGCGACCTGACGTTCGCGGCGTCGACGACGCTCGTGGCCACGCTCGCTGCGATGTGGCCGGTGTTCAAACCCCGGCCGCGCCGGATCCTCGATACGATCCTCCTGACACAGAAGCGCGTACTGCTGGCGATGGTCGGGCTCGCCGCACTGGGCTACTACGACTACGACTACGCGCTCCCGCGGCCGACGCTGATGCTGGCGACCGTCGTCTTGCTCGGCGTGCTGCCGGCGTGGATGGTGTCGATCCGTCGACGACCGAGCTCGCAGTCGCGCGCGGTCATCGTCGGCGACGACCCCGAAGCGATGAGGGCCATACTCGACGCGACCGAGGTGCCGATCCTCGGGTACGTGTCACCGCCGTCGTCGTACGCGATAGAGACGGAATCCGAACTCGGTGTGCCCGAGATCGCCGACGGCGGTGAGGCGATGGACCCCTTCGACGAGCTGTCGAATCTCGGCGGCCTCTCACGACTCGACGAGGTGTTCGTCCAGTACGACGTCGACACGGCGCTGCTCGCGTTCGCGGAGACCGACCGCGAGGAGTTTTTCGGGACGCTCGCGGAGTGTTACGAACACGGTGTGAGTGCACAGGTCCACCGCGAACACGCGGACGACGTTCTCACGAAGAGCGTCACCGGCGGTGATATCGTGGAGGTCGACCTCGAGCCATGGGACTGGCTGGATTACGTCGTAAAACGACTGTTCGACGTGGCGTTTTCGGTAACTGGACTAAGCGTTCTGTCCCCGTTGATTGTCGTTATTGCGGTTGCAGTCAAGTTGGATACTCCCGGG
>JAZKTU010000198.1:0-3443 GCA_036625385.1 Halovenus sp.
TAGCACCCTCTCTGACGAACCGACCGGATTTTCGATTTGGGATGTGATTCATAACGGCTGGAGCCGCAGTCACGGATGATGTGACTGCGGCGATCGAAGACTTCGGTCCGGGGCCCCTTCCAGTAATCAGAGCCATCAGCGAGGAGCTCGGTATAGTCGAAACTTTGGACGAGGTGCTGACATGGGATGAAGCACAGTGTGAACTCTCACCAGGACACCGCCTGCTGGCGTTGATAATCAATATTCTCACTGAAGGACAGCCGATGCTCATCGACCGCGCGTGGGAGGAGAATGACTGGACAGAGATCGGCATCCTGAGCGAACCTCGTGACGAAGAGGATGCTGCCTCCTACAAAGCTCAAAGCTTCACCAAGACGTTCCACGACGACAAGCACAATCTCCGGTGTATCGTTGTTCACTCCAGTTCACTCGGTAGATATCGACCGGGAACGCTTGACTTCGCAGTGGCAACGCTGTCGTGTCGGCGGCGAATTGCCGCCGACTCGACATCATCCACCAGTTGTTGTCTGCTCGGTGGGATGCTCACCTCTCATAGTGATTAGTGCGACTGTTTACCGGTTCTTCACCACCCCGAGGTGGTGAGAGACCGGTAACGACTCGCACTAATCACTATCAGGTACGCCAGCTGCAGCGTTCATCTGCGGTTGCGGTGCGGTATCAGTACCGAACTTTGTGAGGTACTGAGATTACCGATCTGGCGGCCACCCACTTCGGCGTGGACCGGGCATCGATCAACATCATCACCGAGCACAGCCGGGAGTTTCTGGCCTGCTACGGACGGGCCGAGGAGTGGGAGACGACGGATCGCGAGGACTCGATCTGTACGTTCACGATCGTCGAGGACAACAACCGAAATGGACGCCCGGGCCGTCGCAGCGACGCCCAGTTTGTCGTGGAGGGGCTGGGTGCAGGGGTCGCCGGCGCGAATGGCGACGGCGTAGTCGTTGAGGATCTCGCTGGCCTCGTGTGCGTGGACCGACGTCGAGGTTGCTGGTAGCAATCTCGCGGCCGAACCGCCACGTGCCGAAGGCGAGTTCGCTCATACTGTCGGCTGTACCGACGTGAAGATATTCGGCCCCGCGGGGGCGACATTGCTCACGGGTTTAGACTCGGCAGTACCACCGAGAGCCAGGTCCGGCCCACCCGAACGGTGTCGGGGTCGAGGTCCATGTGCGGGACAACTGATACGGTCGTGCGTGATTATTTTCGAGCAGTGTCGCACATATCGGTGTCTCGACCTCCAAAACCAGCCATCTGTGACGGCAGAGCGGTAAAAAGTCACGCACGACCGTATGACGGACGGAAAAAAGTGCAGTGAGACGCCTGAAAAAAATCAAGCGGAGCGTGGGGATCGTATCCGCGTGTCCGGTTTTTGCTCGGTCAGACGGTAACGTCGATGGCGAACTGGATATTCCTATATAAAAATTAAGCTTATTGTGATATTAAAATGATTTTTTGTAGAGATAAAATATTATGTGTGTTGAGGGGATACCACCGTGTATGTCAGCGCTCGACGCGGTAGCGGGCATACGACCGGGGATTGCCAGCCGGGAGCGGTCGGGCTGTCTCGGACAGCCGCGGCGGTCGGCGACCGTGTCGTGGTTCGGTGCGAGAACTCGGAGTGACGACGGCGGGGGTAGCCGGCAGGACGGGCCACCGAGAGAGCGCAACAGCAGCCACGTCCGGGCATGGTCGCCAGGAGGGCGGGACAGTGACTGAGTCATCGCGGCTCTCCGAGGAGACCGTCGAGGACACACCCGGCGAACGGTGTCCGGACTGTGGCGGACAGGTCGTGTACGACGAGAGTCAGGCCGAGCGCCACTGTGATTCGTGTGGCCGGGTGCTGGAATCCGGGCAGATCGATCCCGGGCCGGAGTGGCGTGCGTTCGACACGACGGAGAGAGAACAGAAGTCACGCGTCGGTGCGCCGACGACGAAAACGATACACGACCAGGGACTGTCGACGAACATCGACTGGCGGGACCAGGACGCCTACGGGAACGCCCTCTCCGGTCGCCAGCGCGAGAAGATGCAGCGACTGCGCACCTGGAACGAACGGTTCCGGACCCGTGACTCGAGAGACCGGAATCTGAAGCAGGCACTCGGCGAAATAGACCGTATGGCGTCGGCTCTTGGCCTCCCGGAGAACGTCCGCGAGACGGCGAGTGTCATCTACCGGCGCGCCCTCGATGCCGACCTCCTTCCAGGTCGGTCCATCGAAGGGATCGCGACAGCCTCGCTGTACGCCGCCGCGCGCACCGAAGGGGTTACCCGCTCGCTCGACGAGGTGGCTGCAGTCAGCCGGATCGACGATATGCGACTCAAGCGGGGGTATCGGTATCTCTCCCGGGAACTCGAACTCGGCATCGCGCCGACAAACCCCAAAGAGTTCGTCCCCCGGTTTGCGTCGAAACTGGAGTGTCGTGACGAAACCGAGCGGTTGACGAGACGGCTCATCGACGTCGCGATCGACGAGGGAGTCCACAGCGGAAAGCATCCGGTTGGGATTGCGGCGAGTGCACTCTACGCAGCCGGACAGTTGACCGGCGAGAAGCTCACCCAAAAGGAGATATCGGAGACCGCAAACATCAGTGAGGTTACCATCCGAAACCGCTATCGCGAAATCGTGGCAGCTGCCGAGGACGCAAACGAGCTGTGAGCGTCCGGGGCGACTCGCGCTGGCGAGGGACGGTGACAGCAGTCGAGGTTTACATTGCGGTCGCATTCGCCCGGGCCCACAGCGCCCACGTCACGGACGCTGGACTGACACGACCAGGACTGAACACGGCCGGTCGAGACCGGCACGCCCCGGGGCGAAAGCACGGGAAGTCAGGCGAACAACTGACGGGCGTCGTCGAGCGCCTCGACGAGCACGTCGATCTCCGCTTTCGTGTTGTAGATGTAGAAGGACGCACGCGCAGTCGCGGCGACGCCCAGTTTGTCGTGGAGGGGCTGGGTGCAGTGGTCGCCGGCGCGAATGGCGACGGCGTAGTCGTTGAGGATCTCGCTTGCGTCGTGTGCGTGGACCGACTCGAGGTTGAACGAGACGAGCGCGCTGCGGTCGTCGGCTGGCGGGCCGAATATCTCGATGCCGTCGATCTCGGAGAGCTGGTCGTGGGCGTACGCCGCGAGGTGTTCGCCGTGCCGTCTGACGTTTTCCATCCCGATGTCGTCCAGGTAGTCACAGGCCTCGGCGAGCGCGATACCCTGGGCGATGACCGGCGTCCCGGCCTCGAACTTCCAGGGGAGTTCGTGCCACGTAGAGTCCTCGAAGGTGACCTTCGAGATCATCATCCCGCCGTAGAGGTACGGCTGCATCTCCTCCAGAAGGTGCTCTTTCCCGTAAAGGACGCCGATGCCCGTCGGTCCGCACATCTTGTGGCCCGAGAAGGCCAGGAAGTCGGCGCCGAGATCGCCGACGT
>JAZKTU010000043.1:0-19729 GCA_036625385.1 Halovenus sp.
ACGGGAGTGACGGGGGCCCGCCGGACGACGGGAGTGACGGGGGCCCGCCGGACGACGGGAGTGACGGGGGCCCGCCGGACGATGGTAATTCAGACGACGGAGACGACGGCGACGCGGGACCACCCGGTGATTCGGGGCCACCGGACGACTCGTGAACGCCGGGCGATACTGATCCGGGAACAGGAGCGACATGGCCCGATACAGTGAGACACCGGGAAACCGGAACTGACGCTGTCGATTCGGACGGGACGACAGGTCTGACAGCACGCACCGCTCGACAACCGTGGCTCTACTGTCTTTTTTGATGCTCGCGTTTTCCCAGTCCCCAGTTGGGCTTTCGCCACCCTGATCGGCTGTGAATATCGGCAAAACACAGGTCGCCCCTGCCGAAAATAATCATAACCGTCCGTATCAGAGCGAGTTCCGGTTCTTCGGCCCTCGAATGGACGGAACGGAGTCTTTGGGGGGCAGAGCGGACGGGGCCACGTCTGTCTGCTGACCTCGGCGCCACAGGCATTACACCGGATGATCCGTGCACTGTCGGTCGTCTCGATGTCCGGATGGTCACGCTCGGTACACTCCGGGCATTCGATCACCCCCCCGACGTCCGGATCCCGAGGCGCCGAGAAGGCGAAGGCGCGGACAGGTTCGTCTGTCTCGTTGTACCCGTGCTGGAAGTCCCCTCGCTGAAGAGAATCGGCACAATTCACAGACCCGTGATGCGGACTGTTGTGACCATTTTCGGTGATGACGTCCGAGTATCGACATCTCGTGCGCTGACACGGTCGATAGTGGTTGTTGCAGGTGTTTTCGCGACCGGGTTGCGTATTTCGCTGTACCAGACCGTGAAGCCCGCGTTCTGTCCCGCCAGGCGGGACAGAGTCAAAACAGCCACTATGAGAGAGCCCCGACGCGCCCGGTACGGACGGGGCTGTCACACGGGAAGAGGGGGCTCACTCGACCAGTCGCCACTCGCCCTGTTCGTGCGCGACAACACCTGCGTCGGCGAGGTCCATCAGGACGCCCTCGACGACCCGGGGCGGTGCTCCGATAGCCTCGCTCAGCCCCGGAACGGTGTTCGTCCCGTCTGCAACCGCAACGAGCAGGTCCGCGACGAGTCGCGGGTCGTCCGTCTCGGTGTGCGCTGCGAGCTGTTCGCGGAGCTTCACCAGCCGTCCCTGGACCCACCGCTGGGCCAGGGAAAGCTCGTTTTCGAGCTGCTCGAGGTCGTGGAGCTGCTCGGTCAACTCCCCGACACTGTCACTCTCTGTCCCCGAGTCCGTCCCGGTGAGCTGGTCGAGTTCGATCGTCAGCCGGCGACACGAGGTGATATCCAGCCCGGAACTCGCGGGGTATGCGCTTTTCGTCCCGAACTTGTAGGGGGAGACCGTCACTTCGAGCCTGACGTGGCGGGAGATCGAGAAGTACTTGCGCCGCCGGTCGTCCGTCCGGCTCTCGACGACCCCCGCATCCTCCAGCTTCCGGAGATGGTCGATGACCGCCTTCGGACTCACACCGAGGAACTCGCTGATCTCGGTCACGTAGCACGGCTTCTGTGCCAACAGCTGCAGTATCCGTCGCCTGTTGGCGTTGCCGAGCAGGTCGAGCAGCTCCGCGGAGTCCATTTACATGATGTAAGGGTATCAAACATATAAAGCCTTTTGACAGCGGTCGCGCCCATGCGTCCGGCATAGCAAGGTGCGAACGAGAGCGAGGTTCTCCCTGACGCTACTCGGTCGCTCTGTTCCCTGCTGTCCGAAAATCGGAGAGTCCCGCATGACTCCTCGAGGAAGAAGAGTGGCGCCTGCAGATTCAGCGTCTGCATACGCATTGACAGGATCTGTACTGCCCCCTGGCGACCCGCGTGGACCACCGGACCTATCAGAGGTCCCGGGTGAGACCATCCCGGAGGTCACGACCGAAGTAGTGACCGACGACGCCGGCGACAGCGCCGCCGACGGCCCCGAGAACGACGAGGGGGACACCGACTGTCAGCAGGACCGCGGTGAGGTTCCCCAGGACGGCGAACCCGCCGCCGACGAGCGCGCCGGCGACGGCGAGTTCGAGATACCGGCGCGCCTCTCCCACGAGCCCGTAGATGAACCCGGCGACGAGAATGCCGAGCAGTTCGCCGACCGTTCCCAGCAGGGGCACCCCACTCAGCAACACTGCGCCGCCGACCGAGAGGACGAGTGCAACCACGAGCCCAGTCGACGAGACGAGCGAGCTGGTCCCGCTTCGCAGCCGCCCGCGGACCCCCTCGCTTGCCGTCGTGTCTTCGGCTGCCGTCTCCCCGACAGGCTCGTCGATGCCGGTGTCGACGCCGACGTCAACATCGATGTCCCGTTCCAGTTGCCTGTCGCGCTCGCTCATACCTCGCATTTCGGCCCGGAGTGGTATTTGTCTTTGGCCGTGACCGCTCTCCGAGTGCCGGCTGGCCGCCCGCCGGCTCCGAAATGATTTTCCGCTCGACTCAACAATGGATAGATATGAGCGGTGACCCAACCGACGAGGAACTCGAGCGACTCCGAGAGAAGAAGATGGAACAGCTCAAAGAACAGCAGGGCAGGCAGGAAGAGGGCGAGGCGGTCGAGGCCCAGCGCCAGCAGGCCGAAGCCCAGAAGAAAGCGGTCCTGCGCCAGCACCTCTCTGACGGAGCCCGCAAGCGCCTCAACACGGTCAAGATGTCGAAACCACAGGTCGGCGAGCAGGTGGAACAACAGATCGTCGCGCTCGCCCAGAGCGGCCGCATCCAGGACGAGATCGACGAGGAGAAAATGAAGGCGCTGCTGCAGGAGATGACGCCGGACTCGAAGAGCTTCGACATCAAGCGCCGGTGATGGAGGTCGGGCTGCTCTACAGCGGCGGGAAGGACTCTTCGCTCGCCGCCCTCGTCCTCGAACCCTTTTGCACCGTGACGCTGCTTTGCTGTACGTTCGGCGTCACTGACGACTACGAACACGCAACGCGTGCCGGCCGGGCGCTTGGCTTTCCGGTCCGCCGGGTCGCTCTCGACCCCACTGTCGCCGACGAGGCGACGGCACGCATCGTGTCGGACGGCTTCCCGCGAAACGGCATCCAGCAGGTCCACGAGCACGCACTGGAGCGGTGTGCGGCACTCGGCCTCGATGCCGTCGGGGACGGAACCCGCCGGGACGACCGCGTCCCGACGGTCGAGCGCCGGTTCGCACAGAGCCTCGAGGACCGCCACGGCGTCGCGTATCTCGCTCCGCTTGCCGGGATCGGCCGGGAGGCTATCGACGCGTTCGCCGCCACATCGCTGACTGTCGAGACCGGACCCTCGGCAGCGATGCAGCGCGGTGACTACGAGGCTGAACTCCGGGCACTCGTCGCCGAGGAGCACGGCCCGGACCGCGTGACCGAACTGTTTCCTGACCACGTCCAGTCGCGGGTGACCGGGCGGGCGTAACCGTCGAAAGAAGCTTTCAAGCCCCCCCTTGCCGAAACCGGGGTATGTACGACCGCATCAAGGGGTTTCGTGACTTCTATCCCGAGGAGATGAGGGCGCGCCGGGAGGTTATGGACACCGTCGAGACGGCTGCCCGCCGCCACGGTTTCCGCGAAGTGGGAACGCCGGCGCTCGAGCCGGTGGCGATGTACGCCGACAAGAGCGGCGAGGCTATTCTCGAGGAACTGTACGCCTTCGAGGACAAAGGTGGCCGCGGGGTGGCGCTGACGCCCGAGTTGACGCCCACGGTCGCCCGGATGGTCGTCGCGAAACAGCAGGAACTCTCGAAACCGATCAAGTGGGTCTCGACGCGACCGTTCTGGCGCTACGAGGAACCCCAGCAGGGCCGGTTCCGGGAGTTTTACCAGACTAACGTCGACATCTTCGGGTCGGCTGACCCCGCTGCCGACGCGGAGATCCTCTCGGTCGCGGCGGTGGCGCTTTCCGACCTCGGTCTCACCAGCGAGGACTTCGATTTCCGCGTCTCCCACCGGGACATCCTCGGCGGGTTGCTCGAGGCGTTCGATTCCAGCGTGGATACGGAGGCCGCAATCCGGGCCGTCGACAAGCGCGAGAAGGTCGACTACGACGAGTACGTTTCGCTGCTGACCGACGCAGGCCTGACTCCCTCGCAAGTCGACCAGTTCGACGATCTGCTCGACACCCCCGAAGGCGAACTCGACGACCTCGTCGCCTTCGCGGGGACCGAACGCGTCGAGACAGCCGTCGAGAACCTCCGGGCTGTGCTTTCGGCTGCCGACGACTTCGGTGCCCGGGAGTACTGTACGCTCTCGCTGACGACCGCCCGCGGATTAGACTACTACACCGGCGTCGTCTTCGAGTGTTTCGACTCGACGGGTGAGGTCTCCCGGTCGGTGTTCGGTGGGGGGCGCTACGACGACCTCATCGAGGGCTTTGGCGGCCAGCCCACGCCGGCAGTCGGCTTCGCGCCCGGCTACGCGACGCTCTCCTTGCTCTGTCAGCGCGCCGGCGTCTGGCCTGCCGAGGAGCTACGGACGGACTACTACGTCCTGCAGGTGGGGGATACCCGCGAGGTGGCGGCCCGGGTCGCGGGTGACCTCCGCGACCGTGGCCACGTCGTCGAGACGGACGTCGCCGGCCGGAGCTTCGGTGCACAGCTGGATTACGCCGACAGCATCAACGCCGAGACGGTCGTCATCGTCGGCGAGGAGGACCTCGCGAACGACGAACTCACGCTGAAGGCGATGGACTCCGGCGAACAGGTTACTGTTCCCGTCGACGCCTTCCCCGGCGAGTACGACCGGCCGACACTCGCCGATTTCGAGTGAGCCGCCGGTCATCGACACATTCCCAACCCCGTAGCACGAACGGTTGCCGTATGACCAACTGGCGGGCAGTCGTGACCGGTTTCCTCGTGATCGTCGCCCTCGGTGTCGTCGGTGTCGTCATCCCGGGGTTCGGACAGTTGTTCGCCGCACTCGTCGGCGGGCTCGTCGCCGGCTATCTCGCAGGCGGCGGCCTCGCGAGCGGGTTCTGGCATGGTCTGCTTGCGGGAAGTCTCAGCGGCCTCGTTCTCGGTCTCGTTCTCTGGGTCGTCATCTCGCTGGTCGGGTTCGCGCTCGGGCCGCTGGGCGGTGCCCTCGGGAGCCTCGTGGGGTTCGGGGTGTTTGCCGTCGTCGTCGTCTCCACGCTCGTCGCCGGCGTCGACAGCGCGATCGGCGGTGCGATCGGCGCCATCCTCAGCGACTAGGGGCGGGCGTTCCCTGCGGCGGCACTCGTCCATCCGTCGCGCTCGCGGCCCGCCACCGACCGTCCGGAACCACTACTGATACGGACTGCTCGCACTCACAGCAGTCCGTATGACCCGGCTCTCGCGCCGCCGGGGACGTGCTCGGTGTCCGTTCCTGTCGGCTCAGAACAGCGCCTCGACCTGTGCCCGCGTCTCGGCGGGCGTTCCCGAGTTGTCGACGACGGCGTGGTCCACGCCGATGGGCTCGAACTCCTCGCGGAACTGGCGGTAGACCTTCCGGTCGGCGTCGCTGACACCCTCGCGGTCGGCGAGCCGTCGCTCGACGACGGACGCCTCGCAGACGACCTTGACGAGGCTGAACGACACGTCATACGTCGCCGCGAGTTCCCGCGACATCGACCGGTACTCCCTGCGTGCGAACGTCGCGTCGAGGACGACCGACTCCCCGGCCTCGAGTCTGTCCCGTGCACGCTCGTAAAGTCCCTCGTAGACCTGCTCGGTCTCCGTCTCGGAGTACGCCGGCTCCGCGAACAGTTCCTTGCGGACAACGTCGGTCCGGAGCCGCGTCGCTCCCAGGGTCTCCGTGACCATCGCCGCCACTGTCGACTTCCCGACGCCCGGGAGGCCACACAGCACGACGAGGCGCTGCCCGTCCCCGGCAGTCCCGTCGGGCCCTGCCATCGGCTGTGGTTTCACTGTCCCGGATAAAACAGCTTCGGCACGCGAGCGCAAGCGTTTTTATCGAGTCCCCGTACCTGCTCGTATGCCCGAGCGCCGCGGTCGTCCCCTCGACACGTACTCCGGCCAACACTTCTACCCGCTCGATCCCCGGCCCGACGACATCCGCATCGAGGATATCGCACACGGCCTCGCGAACACGTGTCGGTACTCGGGACAGTGCCGGCACTACTACTCGGTCGCGACCCACTCGCGGTACGTCAGCGACGCCCTCGCTGCCGAGGGCCCCAGGGTCCAACTGTACGGGCTGTTTCACGACGCGGCGGAGGCGTACGTGGGCGACGTTCCGCGCCCGCTCAAACGGGAGTTCGACCGGTTCGACCGCATCGAACGGGAGATTCTCGGTGCCGTCTGGGACCGGCTTTCGATTCCCGCCCCGACCGAAGCCGAGTGGCAGACGGTGATGGCAGCCGACGACCGGCTGCTCCGGTTCGAGGCCGACGACCTCCTTTCGGCGTTCCAGCCCGCGAGTGTCCCCGACCTCCCCTACGAGCTACAGCCCTGCTCACCGACCGACGCCCGTGACCGGTTTCTCGCCCGCGCCCGGGACCTGGCAGATACCGTCTCGGAGTGACTCCCGTTCTCGTGTGAGGCCGCCCGCCGACGCCAGGCCGTTCTGTGCCCGCCAGCACCTCCCATGCCGGCGAGGGTGTCGTGCTACCCGTCGTCGGTCCGAAAGGACAGGTCGAGCGCCGGCGCGGAGTGGGTCAGCGACCCCATCGAGATGACGTCGACACCGGTCGCGGCGTAGTCGGGCACGTCCCCGACGGTGATGCCGCCACTCGCCTCGGCGAGCACCCCCTCGGGCAGGAGGGCAACGCCGCGCTCCACCTCGGCGGGCGGGAGGTTGTCGAAGAGGACGATGTCCGCGCCAGCCTCGGCTGCACGCGGTCCGTCCGCCGGCCGCTCGACTTCGACCTCGATTTTCGTCACGAACGACGCCCGCTCGCGGAAGTGTGTGACCGCCCGCTCCATGCCCATCTCCGCGATGTGGTTGTCCTTGACCATCACCATATGCGAGAGGTCGAGCCGGTGGGTATCACCGCCGCCAGCCGCGATGGCGCGTTTCTCGACCCCGCGAAGACCGGGGGTCGTCTTGCGCGTCCCGGCGATCCGCACGTCGTCGTCTACCCCGTGTGCGGCGTCGACTGCCTCGCGGGTCCTGGTGGCGACCCCCGACGCGTGCCCGGCGACGTTGACAGCGACACGCTCGCCACGCAGCACCTCGGTCGCGGCGCCGTCGACTTCGAGGACTGTCGTGCCTGTGTCGACGGCGTCGCCGTTCTCGGCGGTCACCTCGCACTCTACGCCCAGCGACGCGAAGACGGCGCTTGCGGCGTCGAGACCCGCTGCCACCCCCGGCTCTCTGGCGACGAGTTGCCCCGTCGTCGTGCCGGGGGCGTGGTTGGTCACGTCGTGATGCCCGAGGTCCTCCTGCAGCCACGCCTCGATCTGCGTCTCGGTGAGCATGGTCAGTCAGCGTCCGCCGTCGGCGAGTCAGTCCCGGCGAGATAGTGACAGCCGACCGACTCGCTGTTCTCGCTTGCGGCCCGGGCGATCAGCAAGGCGACGACCGACGCCGACCGGAGTTCGTACAGTGACCGCGAGGTGCGCGTCCGGACGTAGGCGTCGACCTCGCCTTTCAGGCGGCGCAGGACCGCCTGGGCGCGCTCGAGGCCATCCGGCGTCCGCTCGATGCCGACCTGTTCGTCCATCACCCGTCGGAGGCGGCGAAACTTCTCGCGGGCGAAATTCGGCGGCAGGTCGGGGTCCCGTTCGAGCAGTTCCGGTGGCTCGATCCCGGTGACGTCGCGACCGACCGCGTCTTCGCCGGCACGCACCCCCCAGACCAACCCCTCGAGGAGCGAGGTGCTGGCGAGACGGTTTGCGCCGTGGACGCCGGTTCGCGAGCACTCCCCGACTGCGTACAGGCGGTCGAGGGTCGTCCGTCCGCGGTCGTCGACGACGACGCCGCCACAGAGGAAGTGCTGGGCGGGGGCGACCGGGATGCCCGACTCCCAGTCCACGCCGTGAGCCTCGCACTTCCTGGTGAGATCGGGGAATGACGACGCGAACTCGGTTCCCGAGACGTCCAGCACGACCTCCCCGGTCGCGTCGCGCTCGCGCGCCACGGCCCGTGCGACGACGTCGCGGGGCGCGAGTTCGGCGTCCGGGTGCTCGTCGGGCATGAACCGCTCGCCCGCCCCGTTTCGCAGGATGCCTCCCTCGCCGCGGACCGCTTCGCTGACCAGAAACGTGCCATCCCCGGTGTGACAGGCCGTCGGGTGGAACTGGACGTACTCCATATCCGCCACGTCGGCCCCGGCGAGGGCGGCCATGGCGATGCCGTCACCGGTCGCGGCTGCCGGGTTCGTCGAGCGCGGATAGAGCGCCCCGATCCCTCCCGTCGCGAGAACGGTCGCGCCGGCGAAAGTCGGTGCCCACTCGCCGTCCTGCTCCAGTATCGCGCCGTAGACGCGACCCTCGTGGCGGACGAGTTCGAGTGCAGCGGTATCCTCGCGGACAGTCACGTCCGTCCTCTCGGCGACGTAGTTCAGGAAGGGGACGTGGATGTGCTTGCCCGTTTCGGCGTCGACGTGGAGGATCCGGGGTTCGTCGTGGGCGGCCTCCCGCCCGTAGTCGAACTCCGACCCGTCCCCGTCGAACTCGATGCCCACAGTCTCTATCAGGACGTCCCGGACCGTCTCGTTCGCGTTCTCGACGAGGACCTCGACCGCGCCGGGGGCTGCGGTTCCCGCCGACGCGTCGTGGATATCCCGGGCGAACTGGTCGGGGTCGTCCCGCGTGACGGCGATGCCGCCCTGTGCCCACCACGTCGAGGCGTCCTCGGGTCGTTCGGCTTTCGTCACGAGCGTCACGTCCGCACCCTCGCGGTTGGCCGCGAGTGCAGCCGAGAGGCCGGCGATACCCGCACCGATCACGAGGACGTCCGTCCGGTTGCGTTCCATCGTCATCTCAGATCTCCAGCATCCGGTCGAGCGCGACCTGTGCGAGGTCTTTCTCCTCGGGTGGGACTTCGATGACGTTGCGCTCGCGTCCCTCGACCAGTTCCTCGAGGACCCACGTGAGGTAGTTGGGATCGATCTGGCGCATGGCGTTGCAGTCCATACACGCGTCGCCACACAGTGGGCGGACGTTCACGTCGGGGTGCCACCGCGAGAGGTGGTTCGTGAGGTGGATCTCGGTGCCGATGGCCCACGTTTCGCCGGGGCTTGCCGCCTCGACCGTCTCACAGATGGTCGAGGTGGAGCCGACGACGTCGGCGGCTTCGACGACCTCGCGCCGACACTCGGGGTGGACAACGACGTTCGCGTCGGGGTCGTCCTCCCGGATCGCCTGGATGTGCTCGACCCGGAACCGCTCGTGGACCTGGCAGTACCCCTCCCAGAGGATAATGTCGTTGTCGGTCGCTTCCTCGGGGGAGACGCCGTCGGGATCCCAGGGGTCCCACTCGACCGTCTCGTCTTCCATCCCCAGTCGGTGGGCGGTGTTCTCCCCGAGGTGCTTGTCGGGGAGAAAGAGCACCTTGTCACCCCTCTCGAAGGCGTACTCGAAGGCCCTGTGGGCGTTCGAGGAGGTACAGACGAGCCCGCCCTGCTCGGCGCAGAAGGCTTTCAGATCCGCGTAGGAGTTCATGTAGGTGATGGGGATGATCTCCTCGTCCGTGGCCGCGGTGATCTCGGCCCAGGCGGCGTCGACCTGGAGCGCTTCGGCCATGCCCGCCATCGGGCAGGACGCCTCCATGCTCGGCAGAATCACCGTCTGGTCGTCGCCGGTGATGATGTCGGCCGACTCTGCCATGAACGTGACGCCGCCAAAGACGACGTAGTCGGCGTCGGCGTTGGCGGCTTCAGTCGAGAGTTGGTAGGAGTCCCCGACGAAGTCGGCGTGCTCGACGATCTCCCGGCGCTGGTAGTTGTGCCCGAGGATGACGACGTCGTCACCCAACTCGTCGAGGGCGCTCTCGATGCGCTCGCGGCGCTTCGCCTCCGACAGGTCGCGGTAGGCCGGCGGGAGTTGCTCGAGGTTGTCGTACTTGAACAGGCTGAGGTCCGTCTCGAAGGCTGCGGTCTCCATTTCTGGCACTGGTATCGTCCTCGGAGTATCTCGTCCATTAGCGATGGGATCTTGAAAAGATTTCGTATTCAAGACTGCCTACTGGAGACTCTCCAAACATTATATCCGGGTCTGTCAGATGCAATAAATTCTGCTAGCTTACATGAAGACCTTTTCTTATACTGTTCCCGCCGTGCACCCCGACCCCTCCTTCGCCCGCCCGCACCTCCGAACAGGGCGGCCAACCGGACGACACCAGCCCGCGGGCGGTCCTTTCGCGCCCCGGGCGGCGCAGGTCGAACCGGTGACAGTTAACTTCCCCCGGGTCATCCCAACGGGTATGGCAGACAGGACCGTCCTCATTACTGGGTGTTCTTCGGGTATCGGGCACGCGACAGCGACGGCGTTTCTCGACGGCGGCTGGACGGTGTACGCGACGAGTCGCGACGAGGCGGACGTGGCAGGGCTGGGCGAGCGCGGGGCGCGAACTGCTGGGCTCGACGTGACCGACGACGAGGCCGTCGAGCGTGTCGTCGACCGCGTCGGTGCCGAGGAGGGCGGCGTCGACTGCCTGGTCAACAACGCCGGATTCGGTCAGTACGGCCCGCTCGAGGATGTCCCGGTCGAGCGCCTCCACGAGCAGTTCGACGTGAACGTCTACGGCCCCCACCGACTGGCCCGGGCCGCGCTGCCGAACATGCGCCGGCGGGGTGACGGGACCATTATCAACGTCTCGAGTGTCAACGGTCGCGTGTCGGCGCCCGGTACGGGGTCCTACGCCGGCTCGAAGTTCGCTCTCGAGGCGATGACGGACGCGTTGCGCGCCGAGGTCGACGGGCTCGGTATCGACGTCGTCTCGGTCGTCCCCGGCCCGGTCGAGACGGCGTTCGACGAGCGGGCTGGCGAGGAACTCGACGACCTCGCGGCCACCAGGGAGTACGAGTGGGTCTACGAGGCCGTCGAGGACGCCGCCCTCGCGAGTACGTCCCTGCCCGTCACCCTCTCGCCCGAGGACGTTGCGACGACCATCCACGACGTTGCCTGCCTCTCGGATCCGGACCCGCGCTACCCCGTCGGCGCGTTCGCGAAGTACGCCCTCTACACCCGCTTTCTCCCGGACAGCATCCGCGAGACGGGCTTTCGCCTCCTCCGGAAACTGTTCTAACTCGGGCCGGACGGGGGGCGCTACGCCTCGAGACAGGCGGCCACGGCACGGAGCAGGCGCTCGCCGCGCACCTCCTCGGCAAACAGCGGGACGCGCCGGATACTGTGCCCCCGGAAGACGTCCTGGGAGTCCTGGATTGCGCGTTCCTGGACCTGCCAGCGGCGCTTACAGAACGCGCAGTTCTCGTGGTCCGGCGCAACGAAGAGGTCGGGGTCGAGGTCGGCGACGTCGCTCGGGTCCTGCATCACGCGGTTGACGACAATAGTTTTGACCGGAATCCCGAACTCCGCGAGACGGTCGAGCAGGCGCCGGGACTCCCGGACGCTTAGCTGCTCGGGCACGAGGACGACCCGGAAGTCCGTCCGATTCGGGTCGCGCAACACCGCCCGCAGGCGCTCGATGCGGTCGGCGAACTCGCGGAGACTGTCGACCCCCTCCCCTTCGGTTTCGTCGCCGAACAACCCCTCCATCATCCCGCCAAAGCGCTCGCGCATCGTCACGAACTTGCCGACGAGCGAGTCGAGCATCTCCGGCAGTTCGAGCAGGCGCAGCGTGTGTCCGGTCGGCGCCGTATCGATGACAACCCGCTCGAACCGCGGGTCGTCGAGATACTCGAGCAGGAGGCGGACTGCGGCGGCCTCGTCTGCCCCGGGCATCGACCCGCCCAGCGGGTTCGGGCCGTCGCCGAACATCCCGGCGAGTGCGCTCTCGTTCCCGCCGAAGGGGCTGTCCTCGAGCGCGCCCTCCGGGTCGATCTCCGCCGCGTAGAGCGGGATATCCTCGCGGATCTGCCCGGGTCGCTCGGGGACCGGCGTCTCGAGGGTATCGGACAGCGAGTGGGCGGGATCCGTCGAGACCACGAGCGTGGCGGTTCCGCCGCGAGCACTCGCCAGCGCGGTAGCGGCGGCCATCGTCGTCTTCCCGACGCCCCCTTTTCCGCCGTAGAGGACGTACTCGGCGGCGTCGACGCCCGCGGGCACGGCTGCCTCGTCGACGTCCTCGACCGGCTCGACGTCCAGTTCCATACCCGCGGGTACCGGACCCAGGGTTGTGTACCCGTCGGTCTCCCGAAAGCGGCGGCTGACCTACTTTCTCCGTGACGGTCGGTTCGTGTCTGCCCCGCAGTCGTCATCCGACGGTCCCACAGGTCGGCCGAAGCGAGACGAGGTCCGGCCCGCTCACGTAGACGAAGACACCAGTGACAGTCTCCCCGCCGGTCGACCCACAGCTTCCGCCCACGTGGCGCACCTGTGAGCCATTCCGTATTTCGGTTATCCGTGATGGCCAGTCCGTCTCGATCGGTTCCCCTCCATCGACAGTTATCGTGATTCGGGCGGGGGTTCCGGCAAACGGTTCGGTATCCTCTTCTATCATCCGTGCCTCGAGGGAGAACGTTTCGTCGTACAGTGCGCTGTCCTGGTCGTTGCTGACCGTGATGCGAAACCGGCGGAACTGCTGGGAGAAGTTCTGGACTTCGACCTGGTTGAGCGGCTCCGATTCTGCGAAAGCAGAACATCCTGCAAGGGCAGCGAGTGCGCCGCTCCCGGCGACGAGTAGTTCCCGGCGATTCATCGATGGCATTGGCTACGATTCCACACAATCGGACAAAAGCCCACTCTCACTCTTTCGTGCTCTGAAACTCTGCGCCGGTGTTTTCACTGGTGTCTCCGCCGCGTGGAGCGGTGACACGAGCATGCCCGGTTGCTGTCCGTGTGACTCAGTGTTCCGCCCAGAACGCATCGAACTGGTCGGCGAGGAACTCGGGAGTCAGCCGGACGAACTCCGCCTGCTCGCCCGCGGCGAGATAGGGGAACACGGAGTGGCGCGCGTCGGGGGTGTACCGGCGGCCGACGAGCGCCCGGATCCCAACCTCCTCGGGGCCGCGGATGACCCGGCCGATCGTCTGTCGGGCGCGGCGCACCGCCGGCACGGTCAGCGCGTAGGCGAAGGCGTCGTCCTCGCCGAACGCGTCCGCGTAGGCCCGCCGGACGGCACGCACCCGCGGGGACCCGATGTTCACGAGCGGGACGCCGACGACCGCACAGCAGGCCAGTTTGTCGCCGTCGTAGTCGACACCCTCCGTCAGCGTCCCACGGGCGCTGGTCACGAGCACCTTCCCCCCGCCCGCAAAGAAGCGCTGTTTCAGCTGCTCGGTCGCCTCGCTCGTGGAACTCTCGTCGACCAGTACCGGCTTCTCGACGGCATCCGCGAGGTAGCTGGCAGCCCACGCCGCCTCCCGGTAGTTGGGCATCGCGACGAGGACGTTCCCGGGCGAGCGGGCCAGCGACCGGAGGACGTGGGCGTACTCGTCGCGGGTGCGGTTCCAGGTGTCGGGGTTCTCGTTTTCGCCGGGCTCGCCACGGTTGTGGGCGGTAAACGGCGTCGCGTCGACGAGCCAACTGGCGCGGTTCGAGGCGGGAAAGCTCAGGTCGTAGGTCCGCTCGACCACCGGCCGGTCGGCCCGCAGCGCCTCCAGTCCCGCCACCTCGGTGAACACGTCGAGGGGTTCGAGCGTGGCACTCATCAGGACGCCGCCGCCGAGGCCGTCAAAGACCTCCCGCAGGGTGTCGCCGGGCATACACTCGAACAGCACCAGCCCGGCGGTGTAGTGGGCTTCCCATGCCTTGCCCGCCTGCTGTTCGGGCTTCGGGGCGTGTTCGAGTTCGATCTCGCGCAAGTACGTCGCGTGGTCACACGCCCACCACTGCCCGAGCAACGCGCCGACAGCCGTACAGACCGGCTGGCGCGACGCCTCCAGTGCCTCGAGGCCGTCCTCGACGGCGAGGCCGACCGTCGACAGCGACCGCCACAGGTCGCCCGTGTAGCCCGCTGCCTCGGCCCAGGCAGTCACCTCGTCCCGCTCGACGGTCTCGGGGTCCCGAAGCGGGACTTCGAGATCCCGGTCGGGCAGGCTTCCCGGGTCACCCCGCCAGCCGGGCCCGAACTCCGCGAGGAGACACTCCGCGACCCGGTCGTCGACCCAGTCGAGCAGATCCGCGTAGAAGTCACGCGTCCGCTCGACAGCCGCGAGTGGCACCTCGTGGCTCGCCAGCCGATCCTCGACCGCCGCCCTGCGGTCGTCGGTCTCCCGGGCACGGGAGAGCAGCGTGGCGCAGTCGTTTCGCGCGCGTTTGAGTGTGGCTCTCCCCAGTCTGGCCGAGAGCAGGTCACGGACGCGCTCCTCGAGGCGGTGGGCCTCGTCGACGATCAGGAAGGTTTGGTCGTCGAGCACCGACTCGACCAGCGGCCGCGCACTGGGGTCGAACAGGTGGTTGTAGTTGCCGACGACAACCTCAGCCGACTCGAGGAGCGTTCCCATCACGCGGTGGGGACAGGTCCCCCGCTCGACCGCCGCCGGGAGGTACTCCTCCGCAGTGACCACGTGATTCTCACCGACGTCGAACCCCACCGGTGACCCCTTGTTGCGGGCGTACCAGTCGGCCTCGAACGGACAGTAGAGCGGTTCGTTCTCGTCCATCGATTCGGGGGCCTTGGGCTGCTCGGCCCGGTAGGGGCTTGCTGCCCCCGCCGTCCCGAGCGTCCCGGTCGCGAGGGTGTGCTGGCCGGCCCCGTCCGGGCGGGCGTGGGCCGCGAGGTCGCTGCCCCGCTGTGGGTCCCACCAGATCTCCCCGGATGCACCCGGAACAGCAACCTCCGCGACCGCGGCGGCGTCGCTGTCTCCCTCGCTCCCGACCAGCCCGGCGGTCGACTCGCGCAGCTCCTCACACCGGTCGTGGACCCCCACGTCGTCGGGAAAGAGCCCTTCGCGCCCGTACGGACAGAGGTCGCGTTTGCCCACGAGCGCGATGCCGGAAAGCGGGTCCTCGCGGCCGGCGTTCATCGCCCGGAGGTCGGCGACGAACTGGCGGCGCTGCTGTTTGACCGGCGTGACGACGACGATCCGCTCGTAGTCACCCTCCCGGACCAGCCGTGCGCCGGCGGTGAGCGCGGCCATCGTCTTGCCGGTCCCGCAGGGCCCCTCCATCGCGAGGTAGCCGTTCGCCTCGCCGACCTCGATGGCCGACTCGATGGCGTCGCGCTGGTTGTCGTAAGGCTGGTCGAAGGCGAAGTATTCGCGCCAGCCATCGGCGCCGTCCATGGGCGGGTACTGGGGCGTCCTCCCGTTTGAACCCACGGATCGGGACTCGCCGTCGCCGGACGAACTGGCCGTCACGCGAGCGGAGGATCCGCCGAACCGGGCGGCTTTAACAGCCGACTCCCCTACCCCGTGCATGACCAACCGTTCCGACCCGACGAAAGTCGAGTGGCGCGCGTGGGGGTCCGGGGCCTTCGCGGCCGCCGAGCGAACCGGGAAACCGGTGTTGCTCGCCCTGACGACGCCATGGTCGGCCGAGTGCCGGGAGATGGACCGCACGACCTACGCCGAACCGCGCATCGCGGCCAACATCAACGACGGGTTCGTGCCGGTCCGGGTCGACGCCGACCGCCACCCCCGCGTCAGCGAGCGGTACAACATGGGGGGGTTCCCCTCGACCGTCTTTCTCACACCCTCGGGCAAGATTCTGACCGGTGCGACGTTTCTCGGCATCGACGGCTTCAGGGGAATTCTCGACAGCGTCCGGGAGACGTGGGACGGCAAGGGCGAGGACTCGGGTTCGGTCCCGCGCTCGCTGCGCGGGGAGGCGCCGCCGGGCGGGACGGTCGACCGGCGAATCGAGGGGCACATGATCGAGCAGTTGCTCGCGGCCTACGACGACGAGTTCGGCGGCTGGGGGACGGACGTGAAGTTCCCGCTCCCCCGGACCATCGAGTTCGCGCTGGTCCGGGCTCGCGACCAGGCGACCCGGACGCTCGAGGCGGTCCAGACCCACCTACTCGACACGTACGACGGCGGCTTCTACCGCTACGCCCGCAACCGCAACTGGCGCGGGGCGCGCCGCGAGAAGCTCATGGACGGGAATGCCGCGTTGATCCGGGCGTTCGCGCGGGGTTACCGGTACACCGGCGAGGAGAGCTACCGGGACGCCGCCCGGCAGGGCGCCGACTTCCTGACGACGACGCTGTGGACCGGTGACGCCTTCGCCGCCAGCCAGGGTGGCGACGAGGAGTACTTCACCCTCGGGCCGACGGAGCGGGAAACCGCCGACCCGCCGCCGGTCGACGCCACCGTCTTCGCCGACCGCAACGGGCTGGCCATCGACGGTCTCCTCACATTCGTCGCCTACACCGACGACGAGGCGCTTGCCCGGTACGCCCGCAGTGCCCGCGAATACGTCTGTGCGGAACTGGTCGGAACCGGTGGGGACGCGGGCCGGGTCCAGCACTACCCCGACGGCAACAGCGAGGCGGGCCTGCTGGTCGACCAGGCGCGGGTGCTCACCGGTCTGACTACCTCCTGGGAGGTGCTGGGCGAACCCGGCCCAGCCCGCGAGGTCGCAGACTGGACTACCGAGACCCTCCAGACCGAGAGCGGCGCGTTCCACGACGGCCCGGCTGGAGGGGCGGCGCTGCTCGACCACCCCCTTTATCCCCTCGACTCCGGCGTCGAGTGTGCCGACGCCCTGCTCGATCTGGCGCTGCTCACCGGCGACAGCCGGTACCGCGAGGCGGCTCACGACGCCGTCGCGGCCTTCGCCGGCGCGACCGACCGGATGGGTGTCGAGGTGGCCCAGTTTGCCACCGTCGCCGCCCGGCTCCGCGAGCCCCGTCACGTCGCGGTCGGCGCACCTGCCGGGAGCGACCTCCACCGGGCTGCCCTCCGGCTCGTCGACCACGAGACGGTCGTCGTCCCGGACGCGGCTGACGCTCACGGTGTCCCGGCTGGTGAGGCACGCGTCGCCACCGACGACGGGGTCGAAGGGCTGGCCGACTCGCCGAAGGCCCTCGAGACGCTGCTCGTCGGTGACTAGCTGCGCTTTCAGGGCAGGACTGGGCGCTCGCCGTGGCAGCCGTGAACGCCCGCTGCGTTTTTATTGTCCGGGAGCCACCACTCGACTGATGGCAAGTCTCAGGGATCTCGGACTCTCGGAGTACGAGTCCCGTACCTACCGGGCGCTGCTCGACACCGGACCGACAACCGCAAAGGAGTTGTCCCGCGCGAGCGACGTTCCCATGGGCCGTATCTACGACGTCCTCAACAGCCTGGAGACACTCAGTCTCGTCCGGAGCCAGGACGCCAGCCGGCCGAAGAAGTACATCGCGGTCGAGCCGGAGACGGCGCTCGACCGGCTCCTGGCGGACAAGAAATCCGAACTCGAAGAGCAGGCCGAGCAGTACGAGTCCATCGTGGCCGCGCTCGAAGACCAGCTGGAGGCAGCCGAGCCGGCTGAGGGATCGTTCTGGACCGCCGCGCTCGGCCCCGAGGACGCTGCGGACCTGCTGGTCGAGCGCATCGCCGCCGCCGACGACCGGATCGTCATGGTCGCCGGCGCGCCCACCCAGCAGCTCGACCTCGACGTCGTCGGCACGCAGGTGCTCGACGAACTCGAGGCGGCGCTCTCCCGTGGCGTCGCCGTCTCGGTACTCATGCGCCCGGCCCTCGTCGAGTCACTCCCCCGGAGTGTCGGCCGGCGGTACCGCTTCGAGCTACAGGAACACGAGCAGTTCGCGGTCCGGACGAGCGAGAACGTCACCGGCACCTTCGAGCTCATCGACCACGCCGAAGTCTGCATCGAGGTACCCCACCCGCTGAACGCCCGGGAGATGTTCGCGGTTATCGACCTCAAGGACCCGGAGTTCGCCGCCGGCATCGAGGCGGAGTTCGAGCCACGGTGGGACGGCGCCGAACCGCTGGAGCTGTGAGTCCTGTCGCCGAACGGCTCTATCGCTGGACTCCGGCAACGAGTCCGTACACCCTCGTCGGCGGTGTTCAGATAAGTCCCAGTCAAATATCTGTTTCTGCAGGCGAGGTTGCCGGATCCTGGCGGACTGGAAGGGCGTCGAGGGCTTCCCTTTGAAACCGCTCCACGAACTCCTCGTCTGAACGCTGCAGCCCCGACAGGCCGAAATTTTAGGAGACTCGCGCTGCTACCTGCTCGTGCTATGGTTTCGACAGGTGAGACCGCACCGACGTTCACGGCGACGTACAGAGGCAGCGACCACGAGACCTTCGACCTCGCGGACCACCTCGGGGACGGCCCGGTCGTACTCGCGTTCTTCCCGGGAGCGTTCACGCCGCCCTGCTCCAACGAGATGGTCGCCCTGCAGGAACACCTCGACCGGTTCGAGGACGCAGGGGCGTCCATCTTCGGGATCAGCGCCGACTCCGCGTTCTCTCAGGGCGCCTTCGCCGACGAGTACGACCTCGACTTTGACCTCGTCAGCGACATGGACGGCGACGCCATCGACGCCTACGACCTCACGATGGACATCCCGGACCTGGGCCTGCACGGCATCGCCAACCGGGCGGTCTACGTCCTCGGCGAGGACGGGGCCGTGACCTACAGCTGGGTCGCCGACGACCCAACGAACGAACCCGACTACGACGAACTTCTCGAGGCCGTCGAGGCGGTCTGACTCGGTGACCGCCGGCTGCTGACAGTCCGCGTCGCCAGTCCCGCCTCGGACGCCGACACAAACAAGCCGGCCCGGACACTGCCTCGCATATGGACTGTCCGATCTGTGGCGCGGCGGTCGGTGACACGCAGTACCCGAACCAGGTGTGTGACGACTGCGACGAGCGAGCGGTCGGGGAGCGAGGGGACGATCCCTGGCACGGCTGGCCACCCGGTGACGAACCCGACACGGAAGACGGGACCGTTCACGTGGCACCCGACCGCGGGGAGAACCCGGTCTTCATCGACGGCCGGAAGTGCTGGCGGCGGTACCGCTTTGGCGGGTGGGTCACGATGCTCGACGACCACGACTGCGACTCCATCGAGGAGTTCTACGAGGTCCACGGCGTGCTCTGATTGCTCTGGAGGACTCGACCGGCGTTGCCATTGGACGAATACGTTTGTGTCCGGGGCCAGGAATGTGCGTGCAGTTACTCGAAGCGTGTCGCTTTATCTATCCTTGATCGTTGCCGTGTCGATGACGGCTCTCCCATCCGCAACGTATGGACCATCGGCACCGGGGAAGTCGTACTCCTGATCGTCATCGGTGTCTTTGTGAGCCATAGCAACGAGTTCCTTGCGACCGTCGCCATCGGCGTCAACGATGTCGTCCGTGGAGACCTCGATCTCGATGTTTGTGGTGACGCCAGGGTCGATGTAGCTGGAATTGCCGGCCACCCCCCCAAATCGATCGCCGTCCTTGTGAATGACGACGAATCCACCGTCCGGAAGGTTGGCCTGTGCGACTCGCACCTCGACAGTCTCGGCGTCCAAATCCACCTTCTGGTTGGGAATGGTCACGCGGGCTTCGTCCCGACTCGACTTGTCGTTTGGGCCGTTACTGGCACTAGCGCTGCCGATGCCAGTAACCGTCGCAATTCCAGCAGCTCCAACTATCTTGAGAACGGTCCGTCGATTTCTGGTATGTGATTTCATACCACTCTGAAGTTCGATTGAATTGTGATACGCTCATCTCGATACTCACTTTCGAGACCCATCTTTGACCGCGACGCCCTTTTTTCGTCTTGCGATTT
>JAZKTU010000044.1:0-19656 GCA_036625385.1 Halovenus sp.
GCCAGCTGCAGCGTTCATCTGCGGTTGCGGTGCGGTATCAGTACCGAACTTTGTGGGGTACTGACACTACCTAAATCAGCGAGGGAGTCCCGCCGTTCACGGCGGGCGGGAATCGCGTAAACTCCTGTAACTATCCGACCCGTCACTGCCCGGCTAACTCCCCGACTGTTATAGGTAGCCAACCCCACCTGTGGGACGTAGATGGAGATTCAGCGTACCGCCATCGTCAAACTCTCCGTCCCCGACGAGCGCCGCGACGACCTGAAACGCACCATGAATACGTTTCGGGACGCCGCACAGCGATTCGCTGATCGGGGATGGAAAGGAGACGACAACGGGTACGTGATTACATCGCGCTCCCGGCTTCAACCGCTCTTATACGACGAGATACGGGGCGATACCGGGTTACACTCGGACCTGACAGTGGCCGCCGTCAACCATGCCGCCGACGCGCTCACACAGTGCGTCGAGAAGATGAAAGACGGCGAACGGACCTCAAACCCGGTGTTCACGTCGAACACGACCGTCTACAACACCAACGCCATCAGCTACTTCGACGGCTACTGTTCGTTGGCCGCATACGGCAACGGGCGTGTCCATGCCGAATACGTCTACCCGGACGATTCGCCACAAGCCCAATACATGGAGAGCGACAAGTGGGAGAAACAGGGCGCGAAACTCCGCTACGATCACCAGACCGATACCTACTATCTCCACGTTTCTGTCGCAAAACAGCGTGACGAGTCGTCGGGAGGGGCCGAGAGCCGAACAGTTCTCGGCGTCGATCGAAACGTGGACGGGTATCTTGCTGTCACCAGTACAGGATCATTCCTCGGCAACGCCAACCTGTTGAATCACAAGCGCCGTGAATACGAGCGCCACCGCGCTCGACTACAACAGCAGGGCACGCGGAGCGCACATCTCACGGTCCAGTCCGTCGGGGACAGGTTCGCTCGGTGGTCCGAGGATTTCTTACACCAGGCGTCGAAGCGGTTGGTCGAAGAAGCCGTAACACAGGGCTGTTCGGTTATCGTGTTCGAGGACTTGGAGCAGATACGCAAACGTATCTCCAACGCCGCGAAATTCCAGCAGTGGGCGTTCCGCGAGTTGAGACGGCAGACCGAATACAAAGCCCGTGGCGAGGGGATTGCCGTCGAGTCAGTCCATCCGGCTTACACCAGCCAACGGTGTAGTCACACCAAGTGCGGCTTCACCCACGAGGACAACCGCGATGACGACGGGTTCACCTGTCAAAAGTTCGGGAAAGAGCTCCACGCTGACTACAACGCGGCACGCAACATCGCACGCAGGTACGTCCAGAACCGGCTCAAGTCTGGGTCTGGACGGGCGACCTATCACCTCGCCCTCAAGTCGGGGACATTGAACGAGAACGGCGAATATTCGCCTTCCACGGTTTAGTGGATAGATCGGGAGTCCACCGACAAACCTCGGCGTTCATGCCGAGGTAGGTGATTACTCCTCCCCGGACTGCCCGTCCCGGGCGGTTGCGCTCAACGCCGTGCCGCGACGGAGCAGTCCCTGCAGTGTCCGGGCCTCGCGGGGGGTCGGTTCGGCGCGCCCGAGCAGTCGGCGAAACAGGCGCCGTGTCTTCTCCCGTTTGGGTTCGGGGTGGCCGACCGCCCGGAGGAACTTGTCGAACTGGTCGTACAGCCGTTCGAGTTCCGACTCCCGCGCACGCTGGTGAAGCTCCGCGGGATGCTGTGTCTCCCCGACGGTCAGCTCACGGAGTTCGTAGAGGACGACCGTTGCCGCCTGGCCGAGATTCAGGACGGGGTAGGTTGCACTTGCCGGGATCGAACAGACCATATCGAGCTGTGCGAGTTCGTCGTTCGTCAGGCCGGTCGATTCGCGCCCGAAGACGATAGCGACGGGCGCGTCGACCCCCCCTAACGCCGTCGCCAGCTCGGCAGGTTCGACGGCAGGATAGCGGACGTGGCTGGTCGCGTCTTCGTTCGTCACCGCCGTGCAGCCGACCGTGTGGTACGAGGCGGCGAGTTCCTCGAAGGATAGCTCGGTCGCGTTCGGCAACACGTCCTCGCGGGCCTGGCCGGCGAAGCCGTAGGCCTCCCCGTCGGGGTCCAGCGCTGGCGGGTCCACGAGCAGGAGGTCCGAGAGCCCGAAGTTCTTCATCGAGCGGGCGACCGTCCCGACGTTTCCGGGCGTCTCGGCGTCGACGATGGCGACCGCTATTTCGGGGACGGACCGCTCCGAGGCCTCGCCGTCGTCCGCTGACTCGTTCATCGCTCCTTGTTCCGGGAGACTGAAATAAAAGTCGCGCGGTGTGTGGGTCGCGTCCACCAAGTCTGTCTGCGGTCTGGCACTCGAACTGGCGGCCCCGAGCGACGCGATCCGACAGCGAACGAAGGGGGGCCCCTGTCGATCCGCATCTCTCGACAGTTCACACGTCTTGAACCGCCGGGACAGTCTCCATGTCGTCTTCATTGTAATCTGGTTCTAGAAGTTCTGATTTCTGGGGAAGGTTACTGCAGGGAAATTTATATTGTAGTCCGTTAAACTTAGTAGTATGACAGGTTCCTCCACGCTACGTCGTAAAGGGGATCCGAAAGGCGGGGGACGGGATGCTATCGAGGCGTTCGAGCTGTTGAGCAATCAGACACGGCTTGCGATCCTGCTGGCCCTGTGGGAGTCTGTCGAGGCGAACGACGAGCGACACGGTGTCCCGTTTTCGGAATTGGCAGACAGAATCGACTACGACAGCCCCGGGAATTTCAACTACCACCTGAAGAAGTTGACCGGACGCTATGTGCGAAAGACGGACCGGGGATACCTCCCGACAGAAGCCGGGGGCAACGTGATTCGAGCGATCAGAGCGGGTGCGATCACCAGGGATGTCTCCCTGGGGCCGTTCGAGATCGACGACCTCTGTCCCTACTGCGACGGCGTCGTGGAAGTGAGATACGAGGACACCCATATCGTGGCGCGGTGTACGGAGTGTGACGGACCGTTCCTGGAGACCAGTTGTGGTGAGAGTCGACTCGTGGTCAGCCACCGAGAGCTGCCTCCTGCAGGCGTGCAAAACCGCGGCCCGACCGCGGCGGTCGACGCGTATCTCACGCGGGTCGGCCACCTCGGATTTTCGATGCTCGCAGGCACCTGCCCGGAGTGTGCAAGCAAGCCCCGCGTTTCGACGCTCGTCTGTCCCGATCACAACTCTGGGGCCCGGGGTTGCGAAACGTGCGGCCAGCCCTATCACTCCTGGACAGAGATGGTGTGCACCCACTGCAAGTTCGGGATGGGGGTACCGACGAGGTGGTTGCCGATCCGGAACCCTCGGGTAGGCTCTTTCTTCCAGGAGCGTGGCGTCGACGTCACTCGAGGGTTCTCACTGGAACTGTGGTCCGTACTGGACGAGGCCGATGAACACGTTCGATCGACCGATCCCCTCGAATTGGTCATCACGTACAGAATCGAAGGCGAGAGGCTCTCCGTCCGGGTCGAGGACGTCGTGACCGTGGTCGACATCAGCGAATGAGGGGCACTCCCTTCTTCGAGGGGAAAGAGGTCGGAAAAGTCATATAAACGAAAACATAAAATATTTTTCAGTAATCGGATACGCCTTAGAATTACATTCCCCGGTGTGGTGTATAAACACCAGATATGAATGAAATGGTAACAATACACACGGCGACCGATCCGAAAACGAACAGACGGGACGGGGAATTCGGTGAACTGGGGAGATGAACACACCCGACCAACGAGCGGTCGTCATTCTTCTCTCCTTTCTGATCGTACTGGCTCCCATTGCCGGGGTCTCCCTCGGTGGCTCCACTGCGTCCGCATCTCACGGGGACGGGATCCAGGAGACGCAGGCCGTTCAATCGTCCGTGACCGACGGGAGTCCCACGACTGACATCGGTGCGAGCGATGGGGATGATGTCCCCTCTGCGACGTCGAAACAGGGCGCGAACTCCCGTCGTTCGCTCGACAGTGCTGTCGCCGACGCGTCGAGAGATCGGTCCGAGGACCTCTCGGCCTTGCGGCGGTTCGAACCGACGACGGCGGCGGTCGAACACGTCTCGGACTACGAGAGCGAGTCGATTCCCGCCGCCACCGTCGTCAAAGATCGGACGGACCTTGTCTCGCTGATCGACCGCACCACTAGTGCGGGACCCGCGACGATACGGGAGGAGCTATCCGGACTCGGTCTCGGCCCGCCACAGGTCGTCGAGCGAACGGATGGCACCTCCATCGTCGAACTCTACTCGTGGTCCCGGGACCAGGGGATCCTTCTCGAATGGGAGATAACAGTCGAGGACGGCCAGCCCGTTCATCGCAGTGCAACAGCGGTCAGTGTCGGGCTCGGAGCCCCGGCCAACTTTGAGAAGTTCTCCCCTCCCGAGGGGGCAACCGTGATCCAGGAAGCGACTGTGCAGCACATGCCCGGTCATCAAAAGGGGAACCTCTCGGTAAGTAACAACCACGTGACGGTATTCGAGGACGGAACCGCGGAATCGACCGACATCTCGCTATCCGATTTCGGTCCGGGTGACGAACAGGTCGACGTCGATATCACTATCGAAGGGACTGAAATCGGGAACCGGAGTGGGGACCCACTGGAGATTTCGACGGACGCGAACGGAAACGGCTCAGTCACGTTCGTCCCCCCGTCCTCGCTCTACTCGGGCCGGACGTGCATCAACGCGACGTCCGACTCGACGACTCGCGAATGGTGTATCACGGACCGGACGACCGGCGACGACAACAACACGATGGACGACGAGCGGGGACTGCTCACCATCGAGGAGGCAAAAGAGGCCACGGCTTCGGGCGGCGGCGAGACGATAACCTACGTCGCCAAGTACACCGACCAGAACCTCGACAGCGTCATCGACGGTGATCCCAACCTGACAAAGACCGAGAATGACCGGCAGACGGTCGTCGATAGGTACCTCGATGCCGTGACTGCAGCAAACGAGAAACAAATCGGGCAGTTAGGGTTCGACAGGTACCTCGGGGAGAAATTCGACCGGAACTCCCGCGTCCCTGTACAGATCAACGACGGGACGTGGGATTTCCACGGCGTTCGCTCGACGAAGGCATTCTGGGTCCAGTATGGGGACGGGAGTGTAGACAAGCGGATCACCTCGAATCCGAATATTGGGTACGGCGATAACGTCACACTCCATGCGCGCCACATCATGGCACACGAACACTTCCATCTTGTTCAGTATTCGTACAAGCTGTTCGCGACTAACACCGGTGGCAATTGGTACATCGAGGGGATGGCCCGATTCATGGAGACGCTTGCTGACCCGGACGTCGTCAACAACGATGATTCGCTATTCTTCGCGGACAATGTAAACGGCGTCAACGGGTACCTGCGAAATCCGGACCGCCAGTCTCTTGCGAACTTCTCCTACGACTACGCCATCTTCTGGCTGTACCTCTACAACCAGGGCGGCATCGACGCAGTCGAGCAAGCACTGTTCGAGTTGAACGAGGTTTCGGGAGACCCCAACGAGTTCGCCCAGGTAGCGCTCAACCGCACCGTGGAGAAAGACGCCAACATAGAGCAGGACTCGTACCGCGAACTCATGGCCGACTTCCACGTCGCTGTCTTCGAGGCAACCCACAGCGACGGACGCCTGGATTTCGTCACGGACAGGGACTGGTCGGTATACATGGACCCGGTCGATACCGAGGATTATCGGGAACTACACACGTCTTCAGACGAGGTCGACAGTACCGTCGATACCGTCGGGACCTGGGGGGCCGATTACATCGAGTACGGGACGTCGACAGCCCGGGCACACGATGGACTCTACTACACGATCAACCGGACTGATCTCTACACCAGAACGGTCCGGATGGGGCCGAACAGCGATAGACCGATCTCGTTCCCCAATTCGATCGTCACCAGGGGGAATCTCACGGCCGGTACGACGGAGCCCCATCCACCGGCACCGAACAACACAGTGTATCACGGCTCACTTCACGACAAGGTGGGTGTCGTCGTCATGTCCCTCGGTGCTGGAAAGAAGACCTACAACCTCACCGGCCGTTCGGACCTGACGGCCCACCGCTTGAACAACTCCATCGACGAACAAGACGAGACCGCCATCTATCTCATCCCGGTCAACCAGCCGAGACCGGGGAACCTCGGCGGCCAGTACGGGGCCCACGGCGACATCTTCGTCTCGGTCTACCCCTCGACGATCCCCAGTCGGAGCCGAACGGGTGGTCCACGAAACCTCACCGCCGACCTGACGCTTGCGGCCGGTCAGCCGACGACGGCGTCGGTCAAGCAGTTGCCGACCTCAGAACGCATCCACAAGACCGAGTTCGTGGCCGACATCGACAACTCGGAGTCCTCGGTCTGGAAATTGATGGTCGAGGAGAAGAGCAACACGCCCACAGACCCGGGTAACTTCTTCGTCCACTCGAACTATCTGGACGGTGGACCGAACGACGGTGTCCCCGAGGACCAACTGTTCGGCATGCCCACGGAAGTCGACCTGACGCCGGAGGATCTCGACGCCGGGTCGACAACCAGTCCGAACCAGGTGAGCGTCGTCGTCAACGTCGACAACGGCGACAACCGCTACCGTCACTCGCCGTTCCCGAACCCGGATCCCTCACACTTCCTGGTCAGACTGGGCAGTACCCCGATTCCACAGCGTTCGCTGAGCGTCGCGACCCTCGGCCAGGGCAAATATCGGGTCACGTTCACCCCGCCAGGCGGACAGTTCGCTATTGGCCAGCATCAACTCTGCGTGGCGTTCCAGGACACCAAGTTCGGGGTCACGGAAGTGACTCCGGAGACCTGCGGGCCGGACGTGATCTTCCCGGTCAATCCGCCAGGGGATGGCACATCGATCGTCTTCGATCCGCCGACGCTCGTGACCTTCGATCCGACGCCGGTCTACAAGTTTGGCGTGGACAGCGGCAACGACAACGACACCGTCTCGCTGGTCACCGTCGGCGAAACGGATAGCACCACGTCGATCACGACGACGAGACTCGGGGGTCAGCGCGACGAACTGAAGGCGGCCTTCGAGGATGTCGGCGGGTCGCTCGAACCGATCGACGGGACGACGGCGATAGCCGACGGGCTGGATGCGAGTCGTATCCAGCTTCTCGAGGCCGACGACGATGCGCCACGGGCGGCGTTACTGGTCTCGCCGGGGTACGCCCGGTCGCCGGGGGAGGTGGAGGAGGTCGTCGACAGGTTCGCCGAGGCCAGGATCCCGATCCACGTGATAGCGACCGGGGACGATCCAAACACGGAATTGCTCCAGTTTATCGCCGACGAGACGGGCGGGATCTACCAGCGGGCTGTAACGAAGGCCGACTTCGAGACGGCGTTCCGGCGGGTCGACCGGGTCAACGGTCGCGAGGAAGTCCTCGAACGGGACCGGTTCGCACTCGACGGGTTCGAGGAACGCTCGTTCCGCGTCGACGCGACCGCCGATCCCATGGTTGTGCAAATCGATCTGGACGGCGAACTCGTGGGTAACACGTCTGTTGCACTGAGAAGTCCCGACGAGGAAGTGATAGAACCGGCCGGCAGGCACGAGGGGGCCTACGTCTTCCGGGTGACGAGCCCAACAGCCGGGACGTGGACCTACGACCTCGAGACCGATCAGGGGGGTACCGTCGAAACTATCGTTACCAGTCACTCGACTACCTCGCTCAGAGCGTCGACGGACAAGGCCAGTCAACTCGGTCCGCTGTCTGTGGTCCGTGGACCGTCGTATTTCCCGGGCGAGACAGTCCGTCTCGGTGCGTCGCTGGTCGGACCCGAAGGAGGGCTCGAAGATGCAGCGGTCACCGGGACGCTCACCCTGCCGAACGGGGAACAAAAGACGATCGAATTTGTTTCCCAGGGGAACGGGAGTTACGGAGTGGATCTGGCAATGACCGAGGAGTTGACCGAGGTGGTTCAGGGCGCCTACACCCTGACGGTGACCGCAAAACAGGGCGATGTCGTCCGGGAACGGACCCTCGTCTGGACCGTCCGCGCAAGTCCATTCAAACCGGAGGTGTCCATCGGGGATCTGAACATTGCCCCGGGGGGTAACGGTCAGGTTGCGGTCACTATCGACCGGGTCCCCAAGGGCTTCGAGTCGTTCAACGGCACCGTCTGCGTGTCCGGGGACACCGGTGAAGGCGCAATCACTGATATCGCGAGCGACCACTCGCTTTCGGTGGTCGACAGAACAAACCGCTGTATCACGTTCCTCGTGACTGATGAAAGCGGCCAGGTGGAAGCCGGTGCCGAGTCCGTTACCGTGGCAACGCTGACACTGTCCGAGCCCATGCCGGGCGAGGCGGCGCTAGTGTTCGGTCCGCCGGAGCCGTTGGTTCTCGACGACGGATCCCAGCGGTACCCCACGGAACTGAAGAGCGGAACCCTGGTCGTCGAGCCCACCGAGACCGAAACTGTTCAGATCGTCCTGGACGGCACGCCAAACGGCCTGTACAGGTACGAGTTTAGCCTGAGTGCGGACGAATCTGTCGGCCCGATTGTCGGCATCGAGGGGAACGCCGATGGTGCGGAGTGGCTAGCCGATTACACACTCGTCGATGGAGGAATCGGTGAGAAGAACGTCCGAATAGACGCCATAGACTTCGAAAACGAGACCGATGAGTCCGGCGGGCCGCTCCTGCTTGCCGAGATCACGTACGCGACCGATGACGTGGAGTTGACCGACGCCCTCTCGCTTGAAGTCCTCAGTCTCCGGAACGACAATGGAACTATCGAGGGCAACGGGCCCATCGGCGATCCGATCGACCCGGACCGCCTGCTCGTCGGCGAGAAGCCGCCGGCCGGCGCTTCGACTCCCCCGGACGTTTCGGCCGAGGGCGATACGATCCCGCAGGGATCGTTCGCGACGGTGAACGCGACGTTCACTGACGACGATCTGACGGATACCCACACAGCCGAGATCGACTGGGACGACGGGAGCACTACGGACGTCGAGGTCGACCAGGGGGCTGGATACGGGTCGATCCTGGCCGAGCATCGGTACGACGACGTGGGCGAGTACGAAGTGAGTGTGACCGTCACCGACGACGACGGGGCCAGCGGTACCGACACGGCAGTCGTGACCGTCGAGAACGTGGCACCCGATCTTGCAGTGTCGCTGAACGATCCCGTCGATGAGGGGTCGCTGATGGCACTGACTGCGACGATAGAGGATCCGGGTGTCGGGGACGTGCAGAACCTGACGGTGGACTGGGGTGACGGAAACGTCAGTGAGGTTGAGGTCGAAAGCGAGACCGGAACTGCCAGAGTGGAACTACGGCACACGTACCTCGATGACGGGACCTACAACGTCACGGCGACCGTTCAGGACGCCAACGGTGGACAGGACCAGGAGACGACCAGTGCGACGATAGAGAACGTCCCGCCCACGGTAACGGCCAGCGGCGACGAGATTGCCGAGGGTAAAATCGCAAACGTCACTGCGAACCTTACCGATCCCGGCATCGAGGATACCCACAGCGCCACTGTCGACTGGGGTGACGGGACCACTTCAGACGTGTCGGTCGACCAGGGCGCTGGCGAGGGGTCCGTGTCGGCCTCGCACGAATACGGCGACAACGGCACCTACCCGATCACGGTTACGGTCACCGACGACGACGGCGGGAGCGGGGAGGCAACGACCGAAGTCTCGGTTGCGAACCGGCCGCCGGTCGTCGACCTCGATACGAGCGCTACCGTGGGTCTCGCAGGGGACGACGTCTTCCTCGGAACCGCCGGCCTGACCCAGAATCACACCGCAACAGCTACGGAGCCAGGTTCGGATGACCTGCGGTTCGCCTGGTCCAACGGCACGACGACAATCTACTACAACGACGGAGCCATGCCGGAGGATCCGCCCCTGAGTCCGGGTGGGACCTTCCCGTTCATTGCGACCGACACGGGAATGGTGACCTACGAGGAGCCCGGTGTGTACGACCTGGTCGTGACGGTCACCGACGACGATGGTGGACGGGCGAGTGCGAACGCCACGAAGGTCATCAGAGCGAACTACACGGCCGTCGAGGGCGTGGGTTTCTGGCGCCACGAGTACAGTGATCGTCGGGGACAGAAACACTCGGACAGCGAGTTGACCGCGTTCCTGGCCGTGACCGACAGGATGTCCGCCGTCTTCAACGAGAACGTATCGGCGGAGTCGTTCGACTCGGCCCGCGACGCGCTGACGACGAGACAGTCGACGATGCGCGAGCGTGCGAGTGCCCAGTTGCTGGCCGCGTGGCTCAACTTCGCGTCCGGGCGTATCGGCTGGACGGATAGTGTCGACGAGGACGGCGACGGTACCGGGGACCGAGCGTTCAACGAGGTGATGGCAGAGGTCGAGGCCATCGTCCTGGACGACGGCGCGACCAGGAGTGAATTGGAACGTGCAAAGGACCTCGCGGAAGCCGTCAACGGACAACTCGAGGACGAGGAGAACGGAGAGCCGTCGAAGCGCCGGTCAGTGACGCCGTACCGGTGAAGGCGTCACAATCTCCTCGACACAGTGTGATAAGAGACGTGACACTCGGTCCGTGGAGAGAGCGTTTTGGGCAGCCGCGGGGCCGAGACGCGGGACTTAACCGGCTTCGAGCCAACCCAGTTGTATGCGAACGGTCGACGCGGCTGGACTGTCGATCGGTGACAGCCACCCGCCCCGTATCATGGGCGTGCTGAACGTCAGCAAGGAATCGCCCTACGAACCCTCCGTGTTCGACGACCCCGGTATCGCTGCCGAGTACGTCGACACCGACCTCATCGACGAGGGTGCCGACATCGTCGACGTCGGGCTGGAATCGGCAAACAAGCGCTACGAGGTGCTCTCGGCCGAGGAGGAACTCGACCGGTTGGACACGGCGGTCGAGACGATAGCGAGCGTGAGCGGCGACGCGGTCTTCTCGATCGAGACGCGCTATCACGAAGTCGCGGAGGAAGCGCTGAAACGCGGCTTCGATATGGTCAACGACATCTGTGGCTTCGCGGACCCAAAGATGCCCGACATCTGTGACGAGTACGACGTCGCCGTCGGGAAGATGGCGAGTCCGCCGGATCTGGAGCGACCCGGAGCCATCGAGGAGGTAGACGACATCTACGACGCGCTGTACCGGAACGGGTTGACCGACAAGACGATCGTCGACCCGGCCTTTGGCGGCTGGAGCAAGGACAAGACCACCGAGGAAGACCGCGAGACGTTCCGGCGGCTCCGGGAGTTTCGCGCCACGGGCTGTCCGATTCTCGTCTCCATCAACCGCAAGAACTTCCTCCGTGAAATCGCCGGCAGGGAAACCGACGAAGCGCTCCCCGTCTCGCTGGCCGCCACGTCGATGGCTGTCGAACGGGGCGCCAACCTCATCCGGACCCACGACGTCGCGGAGACGCGGGACGCGGCGCTCGTCGGCGATACGTTCGCCCGGGACCGGCTGGAGACGGCCGTCGCGGGGGTCGACGTGTCGGAACTCGACGTGACGACCCCCCAGGAAGCGAAGCGGCATCTGGACCGCGGTTCCGGAGCCGCCGACGGCGACCCGGAGCGGGCCGTGGCCCGGACGTTCGAGCTCGCGGGACTCTCCCCGGACTCACGCGACCGGCTGACTGCTGTCGCCGAACCGGACCTGCTGGTGGCACACGGCGACGGTCGGACCATCCTCGCCGGTTCCGTGGCGCAGCTCGCAGACACGGCACGGCGAGTCGAGGCTCCACCGGAACTGTCGCAGGTTCTCGCTCGCCTCGTCGACAGCTGTCGGTGAGCACACGATGCACTTCGAGACCTGGGAGCCCGTATACGAGGCGATCCTCGCTGATTTCGGCTACGACCGGTCGGCTGACCGCCGTGCACGCGACACCCTCGCCGCCATCCTCCGTAGCGACCAGACGTTCTCGCCGCCGGACCTGTCCGTCTCCGGGCGGTGCGTCGCCGTGGCCGGTGCGGGACCAACCCTCGAGTCGGATGTCGAACTCGCACGCCGGGCCGATGCCGTGTTCGCCGCCTCGACGGCAGCCGACCGGCTCGAGGCGTGTGACGTCGGGGTCGACTGTATGGTTACTGACCTCGACAAGAACCCCGGAACTGTCCGCGAGTTCGCCGACTCGGGGATCCCTGTCGCTGTCCACGCACACGGCGACAATATCCCGGCCATCGACCGGGAGGTCCCGGAACTACACCCGGCGTCAGTGATCCCGACGACGCAGGCAGCGCCCGTCTACCCGGTCCGGAACTTCGGGGGATTTACCGACGGGGACCGGGCGGCGTTTCTCGCCGACGCGGTCGGTGCCGGGAGACTCCTGTTCCCGGGTTGGTCGTTCGACGACAGCAGCGTCGACGACGAGAAGGCGCACAAACTCGTCTGGGCGGAGCGGTTGCTCCGCTGGCTAGAGCGGCGCCGGGACGAGCGGTTCGCGGTCCTCGATGGACGCCGCGATACCATCGAGATGGATCGGTTGCCGGTGTGACAGGCGGGAAGAAGCGACGTGGGACTGCGGGTGACCCGACGGTCCGTCGCGCCTGGGAGGACAACAGCCTTCTACGGTCCCCGAGAATAGTCGTGTATGAGCGATTCAGCGCGCGGGGGTGGCCCGTACCACGTCGTCGACCCGACAGCCCTCGACTGTACGCCGGACTACCCCTGTGACCGACGCTCGGTGACCGAGGCACTTGGCCTGTCGATGCTCGCTCTCGCCGCCTACACCCTCGAACCCGGCGAACAGTTGCCCCGGAGCTACCACTCTCACGACCAGCGCGAGGAGTGTTTTCACGTGATTGCCGGGCGGCTCTTCGTCGAAACGCCCGGGGAGACGTTCGAGGTACCGGCTGGCCAGTTGTTCGTCGTGGAACCCGGCAACCCCCACCTGGCGTACAACCCGTCCGACGCGCCAGGGCCCGTCGAGGTGCTCGGCGTCGGTGCGCCACAGTACGATCCGGCGAAACCGTACGAGCCGTAGTGTCCTCCCGGTCTCTGAAGATTTATACCATCCCGGGCCCGTAGCCGAGGCCATGTCGGTTCTTCTCGACGAGGGATTCCGTCGCAGTCTCGAGATTGTGAGTCGGGCGGCCCTGGTCGGTGTGCTGGTGCTGTCTCTCGTCATCGTCTACCGCGTTGCCGGGGATCGGTCGTTGCCCACTCCGCTCCGACGGCGGTTCGTCCGGGGCGTCCCCTGGGGGACCGCGATCGTGGTCGTCTCGCTCTGGCTCGTCTTTCAGTTTCTGCAGGGCGGCGCGGCGGACGACGGGCCGGTCTTTATTAGCTTTCGCTCGTGGTCGGTCTGGTATCCCCAGGGCATCCTCCTCTCCTCGTTCACCCACTCGGGCGAATCACATCTTCTGGGCAATCTGTTCGGGACGCTCGCGTTTGCCCCTATCGTCGAGTACGCCTGGGGCCACTATGCCCGGGAAGACGAGCGTGGCGTCTTCCCCGGCTGGACCGGCAGGCCAGCGGTCAGGATCGGGTTGTTCGTCGCCGTCACGTTTCTCGCCGGGGTGTGTTCCGCCCTGTTCGTCCCCGTCGCAGCAGTCGGCTTCTCGGCTGTCGTCTTCGCGTTTGCCGGTGCGGCTGTCGTCCTTCGGCCGCTGGTTGCCGTCGGTGCTATCGTGGGCATCCGGGTCGTCAGGTTGGTCTGGGAAGCCCTGCTGAATCCGGTTGTCACCTTCCGTTCCCAACCCGTCTTTAGCTCGCCGTCATTCGTCGACGTCTCGATTCAGGGACACCTCTTTGGCGTCCTTGTCGGTTTCCTGCTCGCCGTCTTTCTCCTGCAGTACCGTGACTCCAGTCCCGATATCAGGGCCGTCTTCTTCGCCGCCGTCGTGTTTCTGGTGACACGCTCGATGGATGCCATCTACTGGGAACTCGGGAACGGCCGGTTCATGCTCTTCCGGGCACTCGGTACCGCCGGTGTGTTGCTGTTGGCGTCGCTGATTGCCCTATCGATCACCCGCCGAAACCCGCCGGTTATCCCCCGCCTCGACCTGTCGGTGCGCAGGTCAGCACTTGCTGCGGTGCTGGTGGCGCTTTTGATACTGTCCGTCGCCGGTCTGGTGTTCAACCTCGGCTCGGTCACGGCAGGTGCGGAAGCCGAAAACGGCCTGGAAATCCGGGATTACACCGTCACATACGCCGAGAACGTCCCGAACCAGTATCTCGCCGGTGCGCCGAAGCCACTGGGACTTGGGCCCCAGGGGGCCAACGTCAGCGGCGTCATCGTCGTCAGCGAGGATCGGGACGCCTGGGAGGTTGTCGCCTCGGCGCGACGACTCGCCGCCGAAGGACGTGTCCAGGTTGTCGTCGGCGGCGTCGCCTGGCGACAGCGCCTGTTCGTCAGCCGCACCGCGTGGGTGTTCATCGACGGCAACGTGACGTACAACGTGTTTGCCTTCGGGGAGGGACAGGAGCCGGTCGAACTGTTCAAGGCGCCGCCGGCAAACACGTCAACTGTCGTCGACAACAGCACGTTCAGCATCGAACCGACCGAGGGTTTTCGCAACTACACGCTCGCAGTCGAGCGTGGCGGGGAGCAGGTCGGCTCGGCGCTCGTCCCGAGGGTCAACGAGACGGTCGATATTGCCGGGTTCACCTTCGAGCGCAAGGGGGACCTTCTTTTCTTGAGCCAGGGTAACACCAGCTTCCAGCTCGCTCGTTTCAGACGGAGCGGGCGGCTGTGATAGTGATTAGTGCGACTGTTTACCGGTTCTTCACCACCCCGGGTGGTGAGAGACCGGTAACGACTCGCACTAATCACTATGAGTCGTTTCCGGTTAGTCCCACTCGACCCTGAACACTTCGACATTGATAGACGTGGCTTCCTCCCCGTGGAAATCGAACGACCGGGGGAGTGTAAACTCGGCCTGGAACGCGTGGGTGACCGAGCCGCCGTTGTCGGCGGCGAAGGACTCGACAAACTCCGCGCTGTCGGCGTTGTGAACCGAGTAGGAGACGTCGGCAATCCTGGACGTGGTCTGGAGGAATCGCCGGTCGGCGTGTTCGTTCTCGGACTGTGCGCCAAAGGGCGGGTTCATGATGACTGTCGTCGGGCTGTCCGGACACAGCGGCGCGTCGGTGGCGTCCGCCCGGACCCAGGAGACACCGCTCGTCGTCGCGATCCGCCGCTCGTTTTCCCGCGCGGTCCCCAGGGGACCGGGATCGATGTCCAGGCCGACAACAGTTTCGGGACCGCGCAACGCGGCCCCGAGCGCGAGCATACCCGTCCCGCAGCCGAGGTCGACGACAGTCTTCCCCTCGATATCACCCTGCAGGTCGGCAGTGTGCACCAGATGTGCGGCAAGCTCCGGGGGGGTCCGGTACTGCTCGAGGTCGACCCGTGGGTCGTCGAACCCGGCAACGACGCCCAGCTGCTGGGTGAGCTGGCTCTTTGTCGACATCCATATACGAATACCCCGCGTTAATACAAAAAAGTTTTTAAATGCATTAAAGTAATATAGCCGTTCCCGCTACGGTGGAGGCTGTAGCCAGGGGCGGAACGACCCCCCAGCCCCGGTCCCCGCTAGGCCTCGACGACGACGAGGAAGGTTTCGGTGCGTTCTTCGGTCACATGGCTGGTAAACCCCTGATCCAGCAGGCGGTTGCGGGCCTCGAGTGCGGTGAAGCGTTCGTCGACCGGCGGGCCGGACCGTCCGTCCCCGTTTGCCGACCAATCGACGATCACGGCGGGCCCTCCGGAAACGAGACAGCGTTCGAGCTCGGCTAGCGATGCCGGTGTGGCGACTTCGTGGAAACTCATCGTCGAGACGGCTCCGTCGAAAGTCCCGGCCTCGAACGGGAGCGTGTCGACGTCGCCCGTCACCAGACCGACGTTCCCGGGGACGCCACGTTCCTGGTACCGCCTGTGCATGGCCGGTTGTTTGTCGAACGCCACCAGCTGGCCGAGAAACGGCGCGAGCTCGTCGGTGTAAAAGCCGGATCCACTCCCGTGGTCGAGCACAGTCACCCCATCGGTCTGTGGCAGGTGTTGCAGGAGTTCTTCCCTGGAACAGAACCGAAAGCGCGAGGGGTCCTCGAGGCGGTCGGCGTTTGCCGGGTCGAACGTGTGAAATCCCATGTGCTCACCAGGTTCCGTGGAACGTGTCGAACTCGAGCTCCTCGAGCGGTTTCTCGCCGATCGCGATCCTGTACTCGCCGGGTGTGAGCATCGGCGAGTCGAACTGGGGACCGTCGTCGGTCGTGATGCGCGGACAGCCGGTGTTGACGTAGGCGTCGAGGCCGAAGTTTCGCAGGCGGTCCGGTGTCACTTCGTCCATCGTGAGCAGGTACGCGTCGTCGTTTCCCTGGACGATATCCTGGGCTTCTTCCCATCTGCCCTGGCCGATTTTGGTACAGTAGATGACCCCCCACCTGTCGGCGTCCATCGCCCGATGGACGGCGCCGTAGCGCTGTTTCAGGAACTTCTCGGCGTCCGCGACCGAGACGGCGTTGTTCACCGGATCCGCGATGACGACGTGCTTGTCGCGGTGTTCCATCGCGAGTCCGAGCGGGTGGAACTTTCCGCCCCCTACGTAGAGAACCTGTCCGGCATCGATGTCGGCGGACGCGTAGTTACAGCCGAGGACCTGCCCCTCGTGGGTGAGGCGTTCGTCGCCACGCCGTGTCCGGACGTCGTATCCCCTGGCGGCCAGGAGCGACCGCATCTCCTCGAACTTGTTCATATGCTGTGCGGTCGTGACCAGCCCGACGGCAGGATCCTCGTCGGGAGCCACCAGTTCCACATCGATCGCTCGCTCCATGATCGGCGCGACGTCGACGTTCGAGAAAAGCGGGACGTAGATGATGTCGTTTGACTCCTTCATCGGGGAGTGTCCGAAATGAACGAACACGTCGGTCCGGCGCATCAGCTCCGTATCGAGGTCGCAGGCGCCATAACAGGGCTGGCCGGAGAGCATCACTGACACGTCCGGGGCCAGATGCTCGCGGAGGTCGTCGACGACGCCGGGACCGCGCCGTTTCAACCCCTCGGGAAACTGGAGTCCGACGGAACCGGCGTCCCGCTCGGCAACGGCCTCGACGATCCGGTCGAGTTCGTAATCCCACTCCCGGTCGTGCCGTAGCGACATGCCAGTGTTTCTGAGGTCCCCGTCAGGCGTCTCTTCGCGGCTCATGCCCCCTGTTACCGCTCGGACGGTAAAACCACGGCGCTTCGTTCCCGACCGCCAGAGCTTTGCTCGTTGCTTTCTAACAGGTCGTTCATGAGTGTCGATAGCGACACGACGACGGACGCGGAGCAGGATATCGAAGCGCTCGCACGCGAGTTTGGCGAGGCACTCGCCGAACTTCCGGAGTACGACACCTTCCTCGAGACGAAGGCGGCTGTCGAGGCGGACAAACAGGCCCAGGAGCAAATCGCCGAGTTCGAGCGCGTCCGGGAGGAGTATCTCGCCGCGCGACAGCGTGGCCAGGCGACACACGAGGACCTCCGGGAGATGCAGGACGCACAGGAAGCCCTGCACGACATCCCGGCAATGAGCGAATACCTGCAGGCACAGAACGAGCTGGAACTGCGCCTTCAGGCGTTGAACGAGCATCTGAGCGAGCCGCTTGAGATCGATTTCGGCGACCTGGCCAGCGGTTGTTGCGAGGACTGACTCGCGCCCCATCGCAGCAACCGAAACCCCCTTTATCGGGTCGGTCGGACCACTGGGCATGACAGCAATCCACAGCGACTGGGGGAACTGGCTGCCTAAAGCGGTTGCCGATGCCGACCCGGACGGCCTCGCAGTCTGGTATCTCGGCTGTAACGGCTTCGTGCTCAAGAGCGCCGGCGACACCACGCTCTGTATCGACCCGTACCTCGGGACCGGCGACCCGCCCCGGACGGTCCGAATGATCCCTGTCCCGTTCGACCCCGCCGACTTCGAGGCTGTGGACGCGGTGCTTGCGACCCACGAACACACGGACCACGTCCACGGCCCGTCACAGGCCCCGCTTCTCGAAAAAGGGGGAACGTTCTACGCCCCCGACGCGAGCATGGCAGTGACCTGCACGGAAAACTGGACGGAGCGGTGGGCGGTCGGGGACGACCAGTTCCGGACGGTGTCCGAGGGTGAGACGCTTCGGATCGGCGATCTGACGGTGTCGGTCGAGCCGGCAAACGACCCGGACGCCGAGCACCCGGTCTCGTACGTTTTCGAGCACGCGAGCGGGACGTTCTTCCACGGTGGCGACGCTAGGCCGGGTGCCTTCGCCGGGGTCGGAACGGCGTACGACATCGACGTGGGCGCCCTCGCGCTCGGGTCGACGGGGATGATCCGCGACAAGGAGACGGGAGTGCCGGAACGCACGACCTGGTACAATGACGAAAACATGATCGTCGAGGCCACGAACGCGCTCAAGCTGGACCGGCTCGTCCCGACACACTGGGATATGTGGAAAGGGCTGCGGGCCGACCCGACTGCGCTGCACCACCACACTAACAGTTTCGAGTTCCCTCGGGTCATCGATATCGTCGAAATCGGGGACCGGGTAGACGTCTAGGGCGCGGCGGTCTGCACGCAATCAGAAACGTCCGAAACATCCGAACTGTCCGAAACGTCCGAACGTGGCACGGGCTCCGTCTCCGTGGTAAAACAGTAACTAGGTTTAATACCGTCGCAGAAAGGATGATAAATATATGAGTGATTCACAGGTGTACGACACGATGCAAGTGAGGTCAGACGGGGTGACCGTGACCAAACGGTTCGAGGCGGACGAGTTTCCAGTGCCCGCAATCGCGTTCGAGTTCGAGTCAGAACGCGACGAGTCGGTTCTGGTCAAGTTGATCGATGCTGTCCCCGAGGCGATCGAAGTGGAGGATCTGGGCTTTCATCCGGAGTATGGCAGCGAGTTCTGGACAATCGAAGACGAGAATATCACCTTCGAGCGTGACCTGGAGCCCGGTGCGTCGTACACGACAGTGTACGGCATCCGCGCAACCGATACGGAAGATGTCGAACAGTTTCTGACGGATCCAAAACTCGAGCAGGTCGAACCGCCGCTTCCGGACGACGAGGGTGGGGGAGACATCATCCCCGACAGCGGCGACGACGTCGTCAAAAAAGCAATTGCCGGTGACAGCGAGGTCCCCGGACTCGAAGACGAGGAAAGCGAGGAAGACACCACCGACGAGGACGTTGGAACCCTCGACCTGAAAGATCCGAACACTGAGAGAAAGACACAGCAAACGACGGCCACCGTTAGCTCGAGTGATGACTCGAGTGAGGAGACGACGACCGACACTGAAACCACACCATCGGCGGACGTGTCAGTCGACGAGAGCGTCGTCTCCGCGCTCGCAGAGGAGATCCGCCAGGGTGAAGTGTCCGCAGAGGACGTGAAACTCCTCCGCCGTGCGTTCGAGGTTGCCGGACAGGAGGGTGGCACGCTCAACGCACAGATCCGTCAGATCCAGACGGATATCGCCGATCTCCGGGCCTACACGGGGTCACTGGAAGAGTTTCTCGAAGAAAACGGGACTGGAATGCAACTCATCGAGAAGTTCGAGGGCCAACTCGACTCCTTCAGAAACCAACTCGACTCCTTCGAGGGACAACTCGACGAACTGGAGGCGGAGTTCGGAACTGTCAGAGAAGGCGTCGAGACTGTGCAAACGGAGATGGATGGTGTCAGCGAGGAGGTCGACACTGTCAGCGAGGAGGTCGACACTGTCAGCGAGGA
>JAZKTU010000045.1:0-19631 GCA_036625385.1 Halovenus sp.
GTCGGCGGGCGCTCGTAGACTGCCGGCAGGTCGGCTGGGCTGTCGACGCGGTCGGAGCCCGGAAGCGGGGACGTTCCAACGGCAAAGCACCCGATAACCGCGACGGATCGGAGACGGTGTGTGGGGGCGGTCGAACCGCGGCGGGGAGGAGGACGTTTAAGCCGGTGGAACGGCGAGTACGGACAGATGTCGAACGCCAAAGGCGACCGCCGGGAGCGCGAACTCGTCAACAGGCTCGACCAGGCCGGCTTCGCAGTGATGCGCGCACCCGCGAGCGGCAGCGCGACCGACCGCGAGTTGCCGGACGTCCTCGCTGGCAACGGAGACCGGTTTTTCGCCATCGAGGCCAAATCCTCCGCGGGCGACCCCATCTATCTGGACGGCGAGGAGGTGTACGCGCTGGTCTACTTCTCGCGGAACTTCGGCGCGAAACCCCGTATCGGCGTCCGGTTCGACCGCGAGGACTGGTACTTCTTTCACCCCGACGACCTCCACACTACCGACGGCGGGAACTACCGTGTCAAAAAGGAGACAGCACTCGCCGACGGGACCGACTTCGAGGAGTTTACCGGCCACTCCCGGAAGGTGACCCTGGACGAGATCGGTCGGGAGGCAGAGACGGAGTCGCGGGAGGAGATCCGGGACGTGCTGGCGGCTGTCGACCGGGGTGCCCTGTCGGTCGAGGACGGGCTCGAGATGCTCGACGATGGGGGGTAGCGACACCGGCGGGGACCGGGATCCGCCGCCACGACGACCGGGACTCACTCGAGGACGACGGCGTCGTCAGTGCGCTCGAGTCGCGAGAGGGGAAACGAGTAGCGCGTCGGCTCCTCGGTGGAGACGGCGTCGGTCAGGTAGCTCGCCTCGACGACGGGGTCGTCGTCCGGGTAGCCGTCGTTGGTGGGGTAGGCTGCGACGGTCAGGTCCCTCCCCTCGACACGGACTGCATCGGCACGCCGGTCAGTGACACGCACGACGACGAGTCGGTCGCCGGTCTCACGGTCGATGACGACGTCGCCGGCCTCGACACGGCAGGCATCACACAGCGGCGGACCGTCCGCGGGAACGAACGCGCCGACGCCACACGCCGTACAGATCGCCCGCCCCCGGCCCGGTGGCGGCGTCCGACCGGTGTTGATCTCGATGGCGACCCGGCGGAGGTGTTTGCACGTCTCACCGCGGATTTCGTGGTCGGGGCAGGTGCACGACCCCGAGGCCGGGTCGACGGTGTACGTCTCCCCACTCTCGCTGTCGACGGCGTACCGGTCGCCGCGCTGGCGGACAGCCATCCGCTCAACCCACGCACGCCTGCTGCGGGCCGGGAGCTCCGAAAGCTCCGGTGCGAGTGCAACTGTCCTGTCCCCCTCGGACTGGTATATCTCTGTCATAGCACCACGGATACGGCTGTCTTCGCCGCTGTATCCACCTGAAACGTAGGTGCTGTACGTGCGTAAATCTTCGGGCAACGCAGACGGGCCGGCCCGACGGGAAAGCGCCCGCGGGTCGGGCGGAGGGAGCGCCGGTGATCGGACGGGGCCTGCTACCCGAAGCAGGACACTCGTCGGACACCGCTCGGCGCCGGCCATCACTGCCGACGAAAACCGGACGACAGCACCGGAAAGCGGGCTTCGAAGCCCTTTTGCCCCTGCCTGTGAAAGCCGCGGGCATGGCAATCGACCGGCGGCTGGTTCTGCAGGTCGGCCTCTCGGTCGTAGCACTCGCCCTGTTTGTCGGCGGCCTCGTGGTCATCAGTGGCGTGTACGGCTTCGAGGAGCAGGTCGAGGACAGGGACGTGACCGGCTCGGTCGAGGGTGACGTAGCCAATCTGACGGTTACCGACGGTCAGGTGGAGGGCACGCTCGACGGGACGATCAGCAGCGGGTTCGACGGACAGGTGGAGGGCACGCTCACCGGGACCGTCGACGACGGGCAGTTCGAGGGGACGTTCGAGGGGAACGTAAGCGGCGCACTCGACGGCACGATAACCGGAGACGTCAACGGGACGCTCGACACCGACGAGGGGACGTTCAGCGGCGAGTTCGACGGGACCGCCAGCGGGACGACCGACACCGCGATGAACCCCACCGGCGCGCTCGCACTCGTCGTGCTCATCGTCGGGTTCATCATCGTGATGCCCATCTTTGGCTACATCATCGAACGCGCCAACGACGAGGAGTGACTGATACTGCCGGCTATAACTACCTGAAGAGATTCGACCCCATGGGGAGTCGGAATTGCTCACGGGCTTGTAGCCGGCAGTATCAGGACTCCGAGGCGCCGGTGTCGCGCCAGTCGACCATCTCCTCCTCGTCGGCGTCGTCGAGCGCCCCTTCGTAGTAGCCGAGGGGGTGCGAGATCGTCTCACAGCGGTCGTCCATGTTCACGCAGTCGCCGTAGGACTGCATCGTCGCACACGAGGGTGGCGAGTACTGCGTTGGGCTCGTGTCCCCGCGGATGTGGTCGACCTGATAGCGGGTGACCTCCTCGCCGAAACCGGGGTTGACCTGGAACAGTTCCACGATTTCGTCGGTCGACATCCCGATCGTGGTCAGGAACGAGGCGATGGCAAACCGGGAGTGGTGCTCGAGATGTTCGCCTTTCCGGACGTCGTCGAGCAGGGCCCGCATGCAGGGCGGGAACAGGTCGGGAACGACAGTGTCGATATCACGCGTCAGGTCGAGATCGGCGAGCAGGTCCCGGAGATGGTCCGTCTCGTCCTCGAGCACGTCGGCGATCGCCGCCGGGACGGCAAGCGGGAGATCAGCCTCGACGCGCCGGCGGACTGCCTGCCGGACGAGCACGAGAAGCTCCTCCCCGGTGAGCGGAACCTCCCCGTCCTGCAGGTCGCGGTTGACAAGTCGCCACTCGTCCTCGCGTAGGTCTGCGGCCAGGGAGAGGTACGTGCCCACGTCTGCACGGTATCCCTCGGACGTCCGGCGGATGTCGTCGAGGTCGAACTCCCCGAGTAGCGCCTCGACGGTGAGCGGTTCCCGGGACGTGCTCCGGAGCGCGTCGTCCTCGGCCAGGTCCGTCCGGAAGCGCTCGTGGGCTGTGTGGGCTTCGGCACGGGCGTACTTGCGGGTGAGGACGTGCTCGTCGACGAGCGAGACGAACACGCGGGCCACCGGATAGGAGAGCAACTCCACCCGCGGACGGCGGTGTGGCTCACCGACCGTACGCGTGTCGAGCGCGCGCTCGACACGCTCGAGCGCCCTGTCGACGACGGCATCGTTGCTTGCCACGACGGTCCCGAAGTCCACGTCAGCCGCCTCGACCGCCTCGCGGGCCGCGTCGAAAAACGGGTACCGCGCGTGGCGTGGCTCCATGGACGTCGGGTTGGACACCGGCGCGCAAAAAGCCGACGGTCGCGTCGGGAGGTCATACTGTCGGCTGTAACATTTTGAAAGAATTCGACACCCGGGGTGTCGAATATTTTTACGCACGTACAGCCGACAGTATCAGTCCTCGAGTTCCTCGATGACGCGGTCGGCGTCACCACCGTCACTGACGAGCTGGCGGTACCTGTCGCGGCTAACCTCGAGGGTCTGGGTTTCACCCTGTCGGACGACCTCGAGCCGGACCGTTCCCTGCGGGTCGTTGCGCCGGCGAAAGGAGGCGATTGCGGCGAAGACGAACCACAGCGCGACCGCACAGCCGAGGCCGTACACGAGCAACGTCTCGAAGGCAAGCGAGTCGGCAGCGTGCACCCACTGCTCGGGGTAGGCACGGGCGAAAAGCGCCACACCTCCGCCGGCGACGAGCGTCCCGGCGACGACGCCCAGCCGGTTGCGCCTGCTCGCGGGCAACACGACGACGACGCCCAGAAGCATCACGGGAACGCCGACTCCGGCGAGGAGCCCGGCGTAGCTCCGGGCGGTGATGCTCGTCCCCGCGGCGGCGATGAGCCCGAGGGCTGCGACCACGGCGAGGGCGCCGGCGCCGACCAGGGCGAGGCCGGCAAGCGCCCGGCGCGGCTGGCGGATGCCGGTACTCCCGCGGTCGTAGGCCTCGTCGAGACTCGGCATACGCGGCAGTTACACGCGCACCTACAAAACGATACGTCAGACGGACGCAAGACGGCACGAGTGGGTAGTGTCACCGTCGACGGCACTGTCGGAAGACGGAGCGGATGGCTCTCTGGATCCGGGATGTGGGCACGGTCGGAAACGCGACGACGTATTCGAATACCGTGACGAACGGACAGCCGGCAGTATCAGTCCTAGAGACACGGATGCACTTTATATGCGGTTCGGGAATCCCACTCTCCAGCAAAGCTCATGAGTCGTCTCGAGAAAGCACTCCGGAGGATAGCGGCGTTCGTTTCCGCGCACAACAGGGTCGTTCTCCTGGTGATGGTGATCGCGACGGTCGGCGTCGTGGCGGGGATTCCGCAGTTGGAGGCCGAGCAGACGGGGGCGTTCGGCGACGAGCTGGACACACAGAGCGACGTCGGACGGGCCGCAGAGTACATCGAGGAGCACTACGAGGACGAGACCAGCACGGCGATGGCGGACGTGTACGTGCGTGCCGAGGACGGGAACGCACTCTCACGCGAGGGATTGCTTGCGGCACTCGAGTACCAGCGGACGGTCCACGAAGCGAACGCAGTCGCCGACCAACTGACCGAACGGGGGAGCCTCGGGCCACAGAACCTAGTCGCGACACGACTCGCGGGTGACCCCGATGCCGACCTCGCGGCCCAGCGACAGGCGCTCGCGCAGGCCGACGACGACGAGGTCGCAGAAGCGGTCGCAGCGACCTTCGACGGCGGCGAGGTCACGGGACTGTTGCTCCCGGCAAGCTACGAACCCGGCAGCGCCGAAGCCGAGTCGTTCCGCATGACCTTCGAGTTCGCGCTCGAGGAGGACTCCGGGGCCAGCCTCCCGACGCCGCCCGAGGACGCACAGCGCGTCCTCCACGACGCGGCCAGTGACCGCGACGACCCCACATTTTTCACGCTGGGCCAGTTCGCTCAGGAACCGTGGATCGACCAGGTGCAAAGCGACACCATCTGGCTCGTCATCCCGCCGGCTCTGGTGCTGGTGCTTGCCGTGCTCGCGTTCGCGTACCGCGACCTCGTCGACGTTATTATCGGGTTCGTCGGCGTCGTGGTCTCGGTGCTGTGGATGTTCGGCATCCTCGGGTGGCTGGGGATTCCGGCGAGCAACACGGTCGTGCTCGGCCCCGTTCTCATCGTTGCACTGTCGATCGACTTCGGGCTCCACGTGTTCATGCGCTACCGCGAGTACCGCGGTCCCGACGACGGTATCCGCGACGCGATGGGGCGGTCCACCGGCTCGGTGGCAGTCGCCTTCCTGCTCGTCACGGGGACCGCCGCGATCGGTTTCCTCGCGAATCTCACGAGCCCGCTGTCGATGATTCGCGACCTCGGCATCGCGATCACGCTGGGCGTCGGTGCTGCGTTCGTAATCTTCACCACGCTGGTTCCGGCACTGAAAGTCAGTGTCGACGGACTCGTGGAGCGGTTCGGGTTCGACCGGCACAAGGCGCCGCTTGGCCACGGACGTATCCTCCAGCCGCTGCTCTCTGGCGGGGTCGACCTCGCTCGACGCGGGGCGCCCGTCGTAGTCGTCGTCGCAGTGCTCGCCGGCGCCGCGGGGGGAGTCGCGTACGCCGACATCGACCGCCAGGGGTTCCAACAGGAGACCGAAGTCGCCGACTGGAAGACACAACTTCCCGGGCCGATGGCCTGGGAGGCCGCGGAGATGGACTACAAGCAAAACCTCGAGTACGTGCAGGACAGATACCGGTCCGAACAGGAGGAACTGAGCGTCACGCGCTTCCTGATCGAGGGTGACCCGACCGACCCGGCGACCTTGCAACGCATCGCCGCGGGAACGGCAGCGGCCCCCGACAACGACGCCGTCTTCACCCAGGGCGGAACCGCACCGACGGAGTCACCGCTGACAGTTATGCAAACCGTTGCGCGACAGGACGACGCGTTCGCCGCCGTCTACGATGCGGCCGACGGAAACGGCGACGGCGTCCCCGACGAGGACGTCGCGGCGGTCTACGACGCGCTGTTCGAGACGGCGCCTGCGGCGGCCAGCCGAGTCATCGAGCGAACCGACGACGGGGAGTACCGGACGCTCCTTGTGTACGTTCCCGTCGAGCAGGGACTCGACGTCGGCGAGCGGGGCGAGGCGATGCACGCCCTCGCCGACGAGTTCGAGGGTAACGGGGTGAGCGCAACCCCGGTCGGCCTGGCCACGATTAACAACGCCGAACTCGCGCTCCTGGCCGACGGTATCCTGGAGACGATGCTGATCGCACTCGCCGGAGTGCTGGTGAGCCTCGCCGTCATCTACCGGTTCCAGCATGGCAGCACGCTCCTCGGCGTCGCCACCGTGATCCCGATCGGCCTGGTACTCGGTCTCGTCTTCGGGGCGATGTACCTCGTCGGGATCCCGCTGACCTTCGTGACTGCCCTGCTCGTGAGCATCACGATCGGGCTGGGCATCGACTACAACATCCACATCAGCGACCGGTTCGCACAGGAACTCGAGAGTGGTGCGGACCCGACGGAGGCGCTTTATACCGCAGTCACGGGGACTGGCGGTGCGTTGCTCGGCAGCGTCCTCACCTCCGGCGCCGCGTTCGCGACACTCCTCTTGCATACGAGTCCACAGATCCGCTCGTTCGGCGCGATCGTCGTGCTCGCACTCTCCCTGTCGTTCTTGCTGAGCGTGTTCGTCCTGCCGAGTCTGCTGTACCTGTGGGCCGACCGCATCCGGGAGATGGACGCGCCCGAGGTGGCGGAGCCAACGCCCGACGACGAGCCGCGCTGACGCGGCGGTCACTGGCCGTGGGGACGTCAGGGAAACAGTCCGCGGTAGGCATGTGCCGTCGCGTTACGGTCGATAGCGATCGTGTAGGCGGCGGTCCGGAGGTCGGGCGTCTCCACCTCGGCGTAGGTATTTATCATCCGGTCGAACGCCTCGCAGATCCGGCGCTCGAGGTCGGCGTTGACCTCCTGCAGGCTCCAGGCGTACTCCTGGGTGTTCTGGACCCATTCGAGATACGAGACGATGACGCCGCCGGCGTTGGCGAGGATGTCCGGGACGACTGGAACGTCGCGTTCGACGAGAACGTCGTCGGCAGGCGGTGTCGTCGGCCCGTTAGCTGCCTCGACGACCACGTCCGCACGGAGGTCCTCGGCGACAGGTTTGGTAATCGTGTGGCTGACCGCCGCTGGAATCAGCACGTCCACGTCGAGTCTGAGCAGGTCGTCGTTCGATATCTCCTCGCCTCCCTCGTAGGTTGCGATCTGGTCGCCGTTCTCGACGTGATTGGCCAGCGCAACGACGTCCAGTCCGGCGGGTTCGTGGACGGCACCCGTCACGTCGCTGGTTGCAACGACTTTCGCGCCGCGTTCCGTGAGCAGGCGTGCGGCCCACGAGCCGACGTTGCCGTACCCCTGGATGGCGACCGAGGTGTTCTCGACAGGCCGGTCGAGATGCTCCAGGATCTGTTCGGTGATGATGGCAACACCCCGACCCGTCGCCTCGACGCGGCCCGGCGTCCCGCCAATCTCCGTCGGTTTCCCTGTGACGGACTCGGGGACCGTATAGCCCTCGTAGACGGAGTAGGTGTCCATCATCCACGCCATCTCCCGCGGGCCGGTGTTCATGTCGGGTGCGGGGATGTCCATCTTCGGGCCGATCATCCGCCGGATACCCTCGGTGTACCGCCGGGTGATGCGCCTGATTTCGTCCTGGCTTAGCTCCTTGACGTTGCACCGGACGCCACCTTTCGCGCCGCCGTAGGGGATATCGACCAGCGCGGTCTTCGAGGTCATCAACCCGGCCAGCGCGATGACCTCGTCGGCCTCGACGCTGGGATGGTAACGGACACCACCCTTGTACGGCCCGCGTGCGCCACCGAACTGACAGCGGTACCCCTCGAAAATCTCCTCCCGACCGTCGTCGCGCAACACCGGCAAGGAGACTTTGAGCGTCCGTTCGGGGTATTTCATCCGGAGAAAGATGTTTTCCGGGGCCTGTGCGTACGCCTGTGCGCGCTCCATCTGTGTGCGCATGTTCTCGAGTGTGCTGGGGGCGTCGGGTGGCATGGTCTGTGTCCTCCCGGTCGGACATGAGAGCGGGTGCATTTATACTTCGGTGGGCAAAGCCGACGAGACCGCCAGACAAGATGTCGACCCAATCGGCGGGAGCGAAGCCGGACCTGCTCCGGGACGGTCACTGGCGACGGCGACGAAAGCCACAGAACTGCCGAACGGGCCCGTCGACTGCGGAAAACAGACTCGAAATCACGGGGGGTGCGCGGGGAGACGCTCAGTTACTCTGGATTCGCGGGGCGAGCATGTAGGTGACCGAGCCCTCGCCTTCGGCGATATCGAAGTGCATCTTGACCGGAAACTCCTCGCCCAGTTCCATCGTAACCTCGGCGTCTTTCGGGATGGCCTTGTTCATATCCTGGAGATAGTCGAGCGAGAAAAGCGAGGCGGCAGGGCCGGGCACGAGGTCGATGAGGTCCTCCTCGTCGAGTTCGAGGTGGACGTCGTCGGTGTCGCCCTCCGCGTCGACGTAGAACACGCCCGCCGCGTCGTCGACGCCGAGTTCGATGTGGTCGCTGACCATATCCGCAGCGGTGACGGCGCGGTCGATGTCCCGGCCCTCGATGACGACCGTCGAAGAAAGGTCCAGGTCGGGCAGATCCGGCTCCTCACGGATCGACTCGGGGTCGATGAGCGCAAGCGTGTACTCGAGGCCGTCGATAGAGATGTGCAGCTTCCGGGTCTGTTCGTCGAGTTCGAGGTTGACGAGCTGGTCGGAATCCGCCATGTTGGCGATGTCCTGGAGCCGTGCGAGGTTCACGCCGATGAGGCCGCCGTCGGCCTCGTAGGACTCGAAGGCCACCGCCGACAGCGAGAGGTCGACCATCCCCACGTTCGCGGGGTCGACTGCCCGGATTTCGAGACCACCATCGTCCAGATGTATCTTGCACTCCTCGACTAGCACGCCAACAGAACTGAGCATCGCCTGCAGCGTGTCCGCGCGCACGATAGCGTTGAACATCTTGCCCCGAGGTACGGTGCCATCCCCTAAAAAGACACGTGCATTGCGCTCGCGCGCGAGTCGGCCCACGGACAGGGTGGCTGCCCGTCGGGGCGGGTGGACGGACTCCTTCACTCGTCATCGTCTGGGGGTGGCCGGTGTCGTTCTCGTCGGCGGGTGCCACCGGGCACACAGGCGGGTATCAGTCACCCATCGCTTCGCCACATCCGCGTCTCACGGTCGAGAGGGCACGCGGTCTCGCCACGCGTGACACGGTCACAACAGACGGAGACGGCTCGAACCGACACAACAGCGCACTTTTGTCGACACGGCACGAACCAGGGGTATGGCTGAACAGAGTACGCTCCGCCAGCTCGCCCCCCACTACGTCGCGATGCTACTGCTCGTCTTCGTTATCCTCGCGATCGTCAGACAGGTCGCTGGCGAACTCAGCTTCTGGATCGAGTTCGGTCTCATCGCCGTCATCGTCTTCGCGTACCGTCCCGCCGTCCGCGCGCTCGGCGTTGCCCCGCCGGTCTGGACCGACCGCGAAGAGGTATAGCGCGTTCCAGGGAGAGGGAAGACGCCGACCGTGGAGTTGGAATATGCTAAGTAAGAGCTACCGGGTCGAACACTCTACCTCGATGTGATGACCGAAGACGGAAAGGCGGCGGACCGGGCGACCGAGGGCGAGCAGCGACGCAGTCTGTCGGTCCGCCTCACCGTCCCGGAGATGGACTGTCCCTCCTGTGCGGGAAAAGTCGACAACAGTCTCCAGCGCGTCGACGGCATCATCGAGACGACACTCCAGCCGACCACCGGAACCGCGACAGTAACGTTCGACCCCGATGACAGCTCCGAACGCGACGTCGTCGCGGCCATCGAGGGGGCTGGCTACGAAGTTACCGGGCGGGAGGACAATGACAGCGAGTCCGCCGGCGTGGCTGTCGCACCCCCGTCAGCGGTCTGGACGAGTCCGCGTGCCGTCAAGACGTGGATCGGGGCGGCCTTTGTCTCTCTCGGGCTCCTCTTCGAGTTCGGCCTCACGGACCAGGTTCTGGTGAGGGTTCTCGACAATCCATTCACGCTCGCGGACGGTCTGTTTCTCGTCGCGATCGCGGTGAGCGGGCTCCCGGTGGTCCGTGGCGGCTACTACTCGGCACGGAACAGAAGCCTCGACATCGACCTCCTGATGGGGACCGCGATCGTCGCGGCCACCGGGATCGGCTACTTCGTCGAAGCAGCGACGCTTGCGGTCCTGTTCAGCGTCGCGGAACTGCTCGAGGACTACTCGATGGACCGGGCGCGTGACTCGCTTCGGGAACTGATGGAACTCTCGCCGGACGAGGCGACCGTCCGTCGCGACACCGGGTCGTCCGAGACGCCCCGAGCAGACGGCGAAGCCGTCAACGGCGAGGAGGTGACCGTGCCGGTCGACGACGTCGATCCGGGCGAGACAGTTGTCGTCCGTCCCGGCGACAAGATCCCGCTCGACGGCACCGTCGTCGACGGCGGGAGTACGGTGGACGAGTCCCCGATCACCGGCGAGAGCCTCCCGGTCGACAAGTCCGGCGGTGACGAGGTGTACGCCGGGACGATCAACGAACAGGGCTATCTCGAAGTCGAGGTCACGTCCACCGCCGGGGAGTCGACGCTGTCCCGGATAATCGAGATGGTGCAGGGTGCCCAGGAGAAAAAGACCGAAAAAGAGCAGTTCGTCGACCGGTTTGCAAGCTACTACACGCCCGCAGTCGTCGTGCTGGCGATCCTGACTGCCGTCGTCCCGCCACTGCTCATCGACGGGAGCGCGACCGTCAGTTTCGGGGAGTTCACGCTCGTGCTCCCCGGGAACTGGCAGGCGTGGTTCATTCGCGGCCTCACACTCCTCGTTATCGCGTGTCCCTGCGCGTTCGTCATTTCGACGCCCGTCTCCGTGGTGTCGGGCATCACGAGCGCCGCGAAGAACGGCGTCCTCATCAAGGGCGGGAACCACCTGGAAGTGATGGGCGAAGTCGACGCCGTTGCGGTGGACAAAACGGGGACGCTGACGAAGGGCGAACTCACCGTCACGGACGTCGTTGCGCTCGGCAACGCGGACGAAGCGACCGTTCTCCGCTACGCTGCCGGACTGGAACGACGGAGCGAACACCCGATCGCGGCGGCGATCCTCGCCCGTGCCGGGACAGCGGACGTCGCCGAGCCACCGGAACCGGCAGCGTTCGAGAGTCTCACCGGAAAAGGAGTTCGGGGCGAGATCGACGGCGAAACCTGCTATGCGGGGAAGCCGGCCCTGTTCGAGGAGTTGGGGTTCGACCTGTCACACCCCCGCCGCGCCACCGACGGCGGCACCGCGACAGCGACGGAGTCGGCTGACATCGCAGAGACACTCGCCGGTCTGGAGCGCGAGGGCAAGACGGTCGTGCTCGTCGGCACCGGATCGGCGCTGTGGGGGATCGTCGCGGTCGCCGACGAGGTCCGGTCGGGGTCGCGACGGGCAGTCCAGCGGCTTCAGGAACTCGGCGTCCACGTCGTGATGCTGACCGGCGACAACGAGGGAACCGCCCGGGCGATCGCCGAACAGGTCGGCGTCGACGAGTACCGTGCCGAACTCCTGCCGGAGGAGAAAGTCGACGCCGTCGCGGAGTTGCAGACGACCCACGGCGACGTCGCGATGGTGGGTGACGGGATCAACGACGCGCCGGCACTGGCAGCCGCGTCGGTCGGGATCGCGATGGGTGCTGCCGGCACGGACACGGCCCTCGAAACCGCCGACATCGCCCTGATGGGCGACGACATCGGGAAACTCCCGTACCTGTACGCGTTGTCGCACGACGCTAACGGGGTGATCCGGCAAAACATCTGGGCGAGCCTCGGCGTGAAGGCCGTGCTCGCGGTCGGCGTCCCGCTCGGATACGTGAGCGTCGCGCTCGCGGTCGTCGTCGGCGACATGGGGATGAGCCTGGGAGTCACCGGCAACGCGATGCGGCTGGCACGGGTCGAGCCCGACGCCGACGAGGGGGCGGAGTAGAACAGCGGGCAGGGTGGGGACCGGCCTCCCGTGTCGGGACCAGGCAAAAGGTGCCGTCGGGACACCGGAGGCGGTCGGTAAATTTCCCGGTGGTGGAATAAAACACGACCGAAGATCAGCAATGCAAGGACTACCACGCCCCCACCCGGTCTGTCGTGACTCCCGACTGAACCACTGCTGTCTCGGCCAGACCGCTCTTGCAGTCCGTCTCCGGTGGCAGTCCGGTCTCCCGCACGGATCGGCTGTCCGCCTGCACCACCTCGCCGGCGACTGTCGTGCCTGTCCGCAGGCAGGTCGGGGTAGATGGACAGTTCCAGTCGGCGGGGAGTGTGCTGCGCCGCCGTCGGTGTTGCGCGTCCACGGAGGATAGTGCCTCCGCCGGGCACACCGTGTCATAGTGATTATTGCGATTGTTTTCGTGACCACGTCGCGTGAACAGCAGTTGCGCGGTCCGAAACACCCGAACTGTGACGGCCCGGCGGTAAAGAGTCGCAATAATCACTATCAGTCGAGGTCGGCCAGCAGTTCTCCCGGCGGAACCGGGCGCGCGTCCTCGAGAACCCGCTCGTAGAGTTCCGTCCCCCACTCGATGGCCGCGTCGGTGTCCGTCTCGACGACGGCCATGCCGTTCCGGTCGTCGCCGAGAATGAGACAGAGCGAGCGGCCCGCCGGGCGGTCCACGAGCGCGAACGAAAACGGGAGGTCGCCGTCGAACTCGTAGGGATCGGTCTCGGTCCGGAGGTACGTCTCGGCGGTCCCGGGGCTGAGCGCCGTCAGTTCGGTCAGCATGTCCCGCTGAACCAGTGCGGTCACTTCGCCGTCGGAGAGCATCGGGCTGTCGGACGAGAGACCCATGAAAATCAGCGAGAACGACGGATTGACCATCCGCAGTTCGGTCGCGTCGGTGAACACCTCCAGGGCCGTCGCGATGCTCAGCCCCGCGGAGTGATGGATGGTCGCTTCCTCGAAAAGTGTCGCATCGACGCCGGCCTCGGAGGCGGCATCGGTGATCAGGTCGCGTACCGACGCTAGCGTGTCCATGTGCGCGAGGCTTTGCTCGAACTCCCGGACCGTCACCTCGCCAGCGAGAACTGCGTCGAGGACTGGTGGAAGGAGGACACCCAGTAATCGGGCGGATCCATCCGGCAGACTGACTCGCTCGCTCCGACCGACTGTTCGGTCGGAGTCGTACCACGCCGATTCACGCTTTTCAGGCCACCTGTCTCGCGGAGTGCATTCCGGAAGAGTCGAACGCCCCACCACAGCACGACGACCTCGACTCCGTACCCTTATTCGACGAAGCAGCTGGGACAACCTCGACTGTGACAACTGGGCCACAACGGCGACGGGGATGTCGGTCGACTGCGTTGCTGCCGTCCTCTGGTTCGAGGCTGTGGATTCTCTCTATCTCCCCCTCGTCGGTCACGTGCGTGTACCGACCGTGCATCGGTGTGCCCACCTCCCGGTCGAGGACTTGCTCGATGCTGTCCGTCCGGCGGGCAGTCCGCTTCGACTGGTCCGGGCTGTGAGGGTGTTCCAGGGGGTCGTACTGTGGCCGCCCGGGCGCGGAACTGACCGTCGAGTTCGAGGCTGTCGGCGACAGAGCCGGCTGCTTCACTCTGTTCTTCCGGGGGCAGGTGGGCCGGGGACGTCGGCGGGGTCACGCCACGCTTTAGTTTCGCCGAACTGGTCAGGTAGTATGGAGACTGGCAAGATCGACCGGTCGTTTTTCGAGGAGTACATCGCGTCGCGGCTCGGCGCCTCGCGCAGTGATATTACGAAAGGCCCCAAACACGGCGTCGATTTCGGTGTCGTCGAGGTCGGCGAGCACGCGCTCGCGGTCGCGACCGACCCCATCTCGCTGCTGCCGGCGCTCGGGGACGAACGGGCCGGCCGGTTTGCCACACAGATCGTGCTCACAGACGTCGCCGTCTCCGGACTCGCACCGACACACCTCGCTGTCTCGTTTTCCCTCCCGCCCGGGCTGTCCGACGGGACGTTCGCGCAGTTCTGGTGCGGTGTCGACGCGGAGTGTCGGGACCTCGGCGTGGGAATCGTGGCCGGCCACACCGCGCGCTACGAGAGGTGTCAGCTCCCGTGGGTCGGTCACGGTACCGTCTTCGCCGTTGGCAAGCCCAACCAGATCCTGATGCCCGACGGGGCCAGTCCGGGCGATACGGTGCTCGTCACGAAGGGACCGGCGGTCGAATCGACCGGACTACTGACGACGCTGTTTCCCGGACAGATCGAGCTGCCGGCGGCGACACTGGCGCAGGCACAGGCACGCCTCGACGAAGCCGGTGCTGTCCGGGACGCGCGGGCTGTCGCGGCAGCCGGCGGTGTGACAGCGATGCACGACGCGACCGAAGGCGGCCTGCTCGGGGCCTTCCACGAGATGGCCGACAGCGCGGGCGTCCAGTTCATCGTCGATCCAGCGGATATCCCGCGCCGACCGGGCGTGGCCGAGGCCTGCGAGGCCCTGGGAATGGACCCGTGGCGGGCGACGACCGCCGGCACGCTCGTCGTCACCGTCGACCCCGACCACGTCGAAGACGTCCTCGCGGCGCTTGCCGACCGGGGTACACCGGTCGGTGTCGCGGGGCGGGTCGAGTCGGGCAGCGGCGTCGTCTTCGACGGCGAACGGACGGCCCCGCCCGACGGCGACGCCTCCTGGCCGGTGTACGAACGCCTGCTCGACGAGGCGTGACGGGGGACCCGGCGGCGGGGAACCGGGCAGACCCAGTGATACGGATCGTTATGATTCGTTACCGCGACGGTGAGACAGTGTGGTAGTTTCAGACTCCCAGATGCCGATACCTGGGCGGCACTGCCGAAAATAGTCACAACAATCCGTATGAGTCACTCTCGCGCCGGACGTCGTCGGTGATCGTGTACGCGACCAGCACGAACTGGGGCGACGCCAGTCCCTCGACGAACTCCCGCCGAAGTCGTCGATGCCGAACGCCGGGTCCTCGTTGTGGTCGAACGCCTCGTAGAGCTCCTCCCTCTTGACCCCGGGGTGGCGAATATCTTGACGAACGTACAGCCGGCAGTATCAGAGGAGATACTCTTGCAGACGAAGACAAGGACGACATCGTCGAAACCATCGCCGACGGCTACGAAACGTTCACGGATCGGGCGCTTCGGTGATCTACCGATACAAATCAGAAGGACGATACGTGATGGCCTGTTGACTCACCTATCGAGTGCCTGCATTTCATCGAGGAAGGCAGGTCGATTCGAGTGTTTCTCTTTCAGGTGCGCGACGAACGCCTCGAACTCGTCGTCGAAGCCCAGATCACGCATCTCTTCGAGGTACTCCACGACCGTCTGATAGTGGTCGCGGCCAGTCGTGTCCGCGAGAAACGGTTCCAGCAGTCCCTCGTAGGTCTCGTAGTACGTCTCGGGGTCGAACCCTGCGACATCCTCGCGATATTCGCTCAAGACGGCGAGGCCGTTGTCCCGCATCATCTGTCGGAGTCCATCGTCGGCCTCGCGGCGTGCGGCGTGGATGACCGTCTCGAAGGCCGCCTCTTCACGTTCCTCGCGAACGTACAATTGGATGAGTTGGTGGACGTTCGACCTCTCAAACTGGGCTTCGAGTTCCGCGATGGTCTCCTCCCACTCCTCGTCGGTGCAGAGTGAGCGTAACTGCTCGTAATACTTCCAACTCCCCGACTGAAGGAACTGCTCGCGCACGAGTTCCCTCCGTCGCTCTCGGTTGCGGCCGGCGTACGCATCGATCAAGAACTTCCGGATGTCGCTATTCCGCGAGAACGCTTCGAGGCCCTCCTCTGCGACCTCGATTGCCCGGTCAGCATCTCCCTCTTCACCCAACAACCGAGCGTACTGCAGACAGAACGATTTGACCTCGAGGTAGTGCCGTTCGTACACCTCGCGAAGCGCCTCCGTCTCACCCAGCGTGTCGAGAACCTCGGCGTGGGTTGCGAGGCGTCGTTTGGCTTCGAGACGGCCAGTCGTCGTGAGTTCCCGTGTCTCGGGATCGACCCCACCCTTCTCGGGGACATCCTTCGGCAGTTCCGCTTCGAGTAGCGTCCGCCAGTACTGCAGGTCGGTGTCATCCCGGCAGAGTTCCCACAGCGCCTCCTTGTAGTCGCCCGAGAACGTTCCGACGGCCGGATCGTTGCTCGTCCACCGCTCGAACAGGTACTCGATGTACTCGCGCTTGTCGTCGTGGGCGAGGGCAGCCTCGTTGATGCACTCGACGAACGCGTCGAGTTCCGCCTCGAAGTCCTCGCCGTAGTAATCCTGTACCATATCCATGTTCTCGATCCGTACCTCGGTCATCGCGCGGTAGATGGTCGCCGCTTCCAGCGGATTGCCCTGCTTGCGGTGCGTCTCGGCGAGGTCGTGAAACTCGTCGAAGTCCGGCCCCTCGTACCGGTAGGAATGCGGGCCACGATATCGCTGGCTCATCCCCTTCTTGTAGTCGTAGAGGCTCTGCGAATCCTGTTCTTCGAACCGTGTCAGCAGTCGACGTCGCAGGTCGGAGTTCCGCTCGCACTCCTCGATCAAGAAGTCGCGGAGTTCCGCCGGGTGAGCTTCCGACAGGACACGTTCGACGGCCTCGCGCTCGTCTTCGAGGTCGATATCACCCTCCGCGACTTCCAGCAGTACTGCGATGATGTGCTTACAATATCCGCCCCAGTCGTACGGACAAGTACAGGACGCGTCAATGTGTTCAGCGTCGACTCCCCCGCTCTCGAAATCGATCTCGACCTCGTAGGGAGACGGTTGTGAACCCTGTACGGCGGCGCGCACAGTCTCGTCGAAACGGTCGATGTGTTCGAGCCGCCCCTCGTCTCTGTAGTTGACCGCGCGATCGAACACCTCGCTCGTGCAGAGATCTCGAATCTGCTCGGTAGAGAGATTCATATGCGGTGGCATCGCTGGTGTCAGCGTCCACGATCTACGTTCGTGGTGCCTGTTCGTCGTTCGACAATCGGGCACGGTGATGTGGCGCCTCGAAGTCCAGATCCGGGCCGATGGGCGTGATCTCTCTTCGGTCCCATACACCCGGATTCGTTCTCGAGGCATACAACTGTGCTGACGTCATCCACCGAGATGCGAGCGGTGTCCGATAACGGAGCCACTCACAGGTCGTCGGGCGTGATGACGGTTCCGTCCTCATCACGCGCGGTAATGTCCAGCGCCCCACAGTGTTCGCAGATCGTGGCGTCGTTGACGACCCGGCGAACGGTCTTGCACATCTGTCGGCGGCCACCGATGAGTCCACAGTTCTCGCAGTAGAACCGATACCGGAGGTCGTCTTCGTCGAACGAGGAGTCCTCGCGCCATTCGGGTACCTCTTCGAGAATACCGTCGGGGCCTTCGACCCGGAGCTGGGCGTCACAGGTGCCACAGACCTGCGTCCCCTCGATCGCACGGGCTACGGCGGTACTCCAGCGGTGGCGACCGCCGATGAACCCACACCCGTCGACACAGTAGAACCGGTACTTGTAGTCTTCCGGCTGTTCTTCGTAGTGAGTGCTGCATCGCCCCGAGAGATCCAGCGGCTCTACCCATCGCTCGAACGACTCGCCGTGACCGGCGTTGACGCCGTGGGTCTGGTGCTGGAAGGCGTGAACGAGTTCGTGACGTATCGTCTCCTGCAGGGCGCCGAATCCTGCCCTGTCGTGGGTCTGTTCGGACAGCCGAATCGTGCAGTTGCTGCGCCCGTCCGACGAGCAAACCCCGTGTTGTCGCTTCATTCGCGTGCTGGTCTCGAAGGTTACGCGAGCAAGGTCGACGTGGTCTGGCGTCAGTGGCCACTCGTCACCGAACACGACCTCGTTTGCGTACTCGCGTGCCCGCCGAGAAAGGGCGTTCGAATCTCCGATATCACCCGCAGTCACAATATGTTCTGTATTCCGGTCGTGGGTCAAAGGAGTCTCGATCCGCGGACTTCGAGATACCGGACGCGTTCAGGGATGGGCCACCGTCACTCGGCAGGATCGTGGTATTGTGGTGGAATCGGGCCGTGTGTCTCGACGATCTTGGGGGTCGCCATTGAGTGACCCCTCGCGCGAGTCTTCGATTGTGATGACGTGTTCCCAACTGTCGCCGAAGTCGAACTGGTAGTATATCCACCCCAGCTCCGTCGGATTCAGGTCGGCGATAGTCGTCTCGCCAGAGTTGTCCTCTTTGGGTGGGTTCCGTTGGAGGTCGCGGAACCGCTCTTTGGCGTCCTCGGACGCGTCGTCGGCACCGACTTGCGAGATGGCACGTTCGATCTGCTCGGGTTCCATCGCCGGCCAACTGGGCTCCCCCTCGTATGTCTCCGGCATGGCATAGCTCCGAGTGGCAATTCCGTCCTCGTCGTAGGTCATGAACTCGTACATGTGGGCGTCCCAGCGATCGAAGGCTTCGAAAATCGCTTCGTGTAACTCCTCCAGCGTGTGGGTTTCGTCGACCTCGATGTCGCACCAGACTTCTTCGCCCTCGTCAGGGTCGAACATCGGCGGGTTCGGCGCGAGTTCGACGCGGAGCGTGTAGATGGTCATACGCCTCTATCGGTCGGCCGGCACACGAGGATTGTTCCGTTCAATGGGCATCCCGAGTCCGAGCGCGGAACTTTTGTGGGCTTCGAGTGGTAGTGGTACTCGACCAGTCCGATGCACCGCAGCAAGACCGAGTTCAAGACGGCGATCACCTCGGGCGATGCAGATCGCGTGAATGCCGCTATCGATGAAGTGAAAGGGCCGAACACCGCCGAGCGTGCCCACCTGTTCGTGAGCTGTGTCGAAGAGTTTACCGAGTTCTATTACGTCGACGATGGCTACCAGCGACTCTCCGTCGTCCGGTTTCTTCGCGCCCTCTATACCCCCCATATCCCGACCGAGTACCGGGATGTGTTCTGGGAGATGCTGTGCGACGCGATTGCCGACGAGGACGGTCGCGTCCGCACAGCCGCCAAGAAGGCGATGGACAAGGTCGTTACGTTCGTCGGATACAGTGAACAGCCCGTCGAACCGTTCCGAGACGACCTCAAAGAACTCGCTAACACGCAGGTGCCGACGTACTCCGAGATTCATTCGGCCCTCGGCACCGCCGAACGGTACACCCGCGAGTAGCTGTCGCGATTGTGGCCGTACGCGAGCCGGATATCGCTACACGGCGAGGTCTTGGAACGACCAGTCGTCGGGGAGATCGCTCGCTCTGCCGGTCTCGGCGACGAGTTCGCGAATCCGGGTGACGACATCGACATCCCACTCGAAGGAGATGTCTACGGCATCTTCCCAGTCCCAGTATCGTGGGATCGTCGGCCATCTGTCGGCGCGGTCACAGCGGCTGACGGCGGCGAGCGCGAATCGGACATCGTCTACCTCGTCGTCCGTGACAATCTCGGCGAGGCAGTCGCAGGCGGCGTGTTGATCGGCGTAGAACGCGTGTTCCAGAACGTTCGAGACCCAGTAGATATCCTCCCGGGCCGTCGTCTGGATCCGGTCGGCGACCGGCTGCGCGGGGTGGCCGATTCCCCAGCCGTAGGCGCCGGCCTCTTCCCACCCGGCATCGCCCGCCTCTTCCCGAAGCGCGAACAGGTA
>JAZKTU010000199.1:0-3376 GCA_036625385.1 Halovenus sp.
CATCTGCGGTTGCGGTGCGGTATCAGTACCGAACTTTGTGAGGTACTGAAACTGTATACCCTTGGGTCGCTTCTGTAGTGGTTTCAATCGTTGTTATGTAATAGGGGTGTTCCACAGGCACTGTTCAGTTTAGCTGGTCCAGGACGTAATGCGCGGGTTTTGAGCCACGTTTTCGCGGAATCAGCGTAGCGTGACGGAAGGGTGGCGAAACAGTCAGTGCGGCGGTCGAGTCTATTCCGAGTTCCGTGTGTGACGTGCTGAAATCGGAACGCTTTCTTCGAGGAGTGTGGCTTTGGGCCAGGGTACGCCATCGACGAGCAAGAGGTGTCGGCGATGTGGTGTTTCTCACCAGGTGGCGTTGAAACACGCCACACGGTCCGATTTCTGTCATTCCATACGCCTGGATGTAGTCCTCACAGAGATGCTCCATAGCCATGTTCAGGACTTCTTCGGGCATGGGGGCCGCCCCGTAAAGTCCCCGCTCCAGCGAGGAAACATCCACGTCGATTTCGGCTGCTGTCCGGGCCAGGGCGTTCCATACCGTTGGAGCGGCAAAGAGGACGGTGACGTCGTGTTCTTCGATCGCTTCGAGCGCCGCTTTCGGCTCGAATTCGTGATGGATGACGTTTGCTGCACCACGATGAACACGGGTGAAAAGCATGGCATGTAACTCGGCACAGTGATACAGAGGAAGGATCGAGAGACATTTTTCTTTTTAGCTATGAGCGGGTGTGATATTTTGATTTCGTAGTAGAAGGGCCACCACAGGGCGAATATTCTAGGGGCAACTGCAATAGACGATCCCCACGATAATACAATCATGGAGCCGATGGCAATCGACGGAGTTCTCGAAGCACTCCGCATCGGTGTCGGATTTCTCTGGACGGCAGCGTGGGCGATCATTGTGGGGCTCACGATCACGAGTCTCGTGCAGGTCTACGTCTCCAAAGAGCGAATGGCACGGGTTCTCGGGGAGGGAGACCTGAACGGACTCGCGAAGGCAACGGCATTCGGAGCGGCGAGCAGTGGGTGCAGTTTCGGGGCCGTCGCCATCGGGAAGGGGCTGTTCAAGAAAGGCGCACACGCAGTGAACTTCCTGGCGTTCATGTTCGCGTCGACGAACCTCATCGTCGAACTCGGACTGATGATTCTCATACTGCTGGGCTGGGAGTTCCTCCTGGCGGAACTGCTCGGAGGCCTCGGCCTCATCGCCGTTATGGCCGTCATCGTCCACCTGACGCTCCCCGAGAATCTGTTCGACGAGGTTCGCGCCACTCTCAACGAGCGCGACCGGGAGTCGGGGAGTACCGAGGATCCCACCTGCGGGATGGAGGGCAAAGACGAGTACACACTCACGACCGACGGTGGCGAGACGCTGGAGTTTTGCTCCGAGGGGTGTCTGGAGACCTACCGCCAGGAGATGTCGAGCCGCGGTGGGTGGCGCGAGGAGTTACTCGCCTGGGGTGGCTGGTACAAGCTCGGGAATCAGTACCGCAAGGAGTGGTCGATGATCTGGACGGACGTGGTTGCGGGCTTTCTCATCTCCGGGTTCGTGATCGTCTTCGTCCCACAGTGGGTCTGGAACCTCCTGTTCGTCAAGGGTGATGGTCTCCTCGTGACCGCCGAGAACGCGATTATGGGTGTAACTATCGCCATCATCAGTTTCGTCGGCAGCATGGGGAACGTCCCGTTCGCGGTCGCACTCTGGGGTGGCGGGATCAGCTTCGCGGGCGTCATCGCCTTTGTCTACGCCGACCTGATCACGGTCCCCGTGCTGAACGTGTACCGGAAGTACTACGGCTGGCAGGTCATGCTCTACATCCTCGCCGTTTTTTTCGTGACGATGGCCTTCACCGGGTTCCTCATGGAACTGCTGTTCGACAGCTTCGGTATCGTTCCGGATCTGGCAGGCGGGGAAACGGCGACCGAGCAGACCTACTTCGAGCTCGACTACACGTTCTACCTCAATCTCGTCGCCTTTTCGCTCTCCGGTTTCCTGCTGTACGTCTACCGGCGTGGACTCGGGGCTCCGGGCCAGTACAGAGACCCGGTATGTGGGATGCGGACGGACGACGACGGTCCGAGCGCGTCCCACGGGGGTACGACGTACTACTTCTGCTCGAACGCCTGCAAGCGAAGGTTCGAGGACGATCCAGGGAAGTATGCGGATCGGCGTCCGCAGGTCAGGGACCAGGGTCACGATCACGACCACTGATGGACTGTTGTGGACCGCTCCCGGATCCAGGCGAACCACAGCGGTTTGCCGGTCACGCCGGAAGGGAAACCATGAGCAATCGGATCTTCGTCGATTCGCTTTCGGGTACTGGGCGACACCGAGCGAGGACGGATCGACGGACTGCGAGGTTTATCAGGGCAACGACAAGTAGGGCCGATCACGGCCCCGATTCACGTGACAGAGAACCATGACTCGAAACCGGTCCTACGAGTGGTGGAGCCGGAATCTCTGGGCACTCCGGGGTCTTTACAGCTTCGTGTTCCTCGGCCGCGAGACGACGTTTCGCCGCCGGAGTATCGCGGCCCTAGACCTCGAGGCCGGCGACAGAGTGCTCGAACTCGGGTGTGGCCCCGGCAATTCGTTCGAGTCACTCCGCAGGGCAGTCGGGGCAGATGGCATGGTCGTCGGTGTCGATTACAGCCAGGGGATGGTCGAACGGGCGGCCGACCGGATCGAGGAGAGTGGGTGGGAGAACGTCCACGTGAGTCGGGCCGACGCAGCGATACCGGGAATCGCTGCCGGGACCTTCGACGCAGTGTACGCAGCGATGTCGCTGAGTGCGATGCCCGATCCCACAGCGGTCGTAAAGACAGCGGCGGCGTGTCTCACGCCCGAGGGGCAGTTTGCTGTCCTCGACGCTCGGCCATTTCAACGACTGCCACTGTCGCTGCTAAACCCGCTCGTGGCAGCTGTGTTCAAACGTACCACCGACTGGAAACCCGAGATTGATATTCCAGCTGCAATCGAATCGGCGTTCGAAACGACGAGCGTGCGCGGATATCACCAGGGATCGATCTACATTGCGAGGGGAGCACAGCCGCGAGTCACCCAGCATCCGGCAGCCGTCGAGTGAGCGCTGTGTAAATATTATCGGTCGGGATGATGAGCCGGGGCAGGACAGTCAGTACGACCGAGGAAGAATTCTATGACACACTCGTCCCCGGCCAACCGGATACTTATCCACTCGGACGTGACTTCGTTACACGCCACGATACAATCTCCGGGAGTGCAGGCCGCGATGCTTGCATTCTGTGAGAGCAGATCTTAACTGAATCACGTCTGATAGTGATTATTGTGAGTCGTTACGGGATCGACCGCACGAGGGCGTGCGGTCGACCCGGTAAACAGTCACAATAATCA
>JAZKTU010000200.1:0-3365 GCA_036625385.1 Halovenus sp.
TGTCCGAGAGGACTCCTGGGTTCAAATCCCAGCCCCACCGCATTTTGCTGCGAACAACCCGTGAGCAGCAAATGCGTCACGCTGGGATTTGAATCACGCGAGACGAACGCAGAGAGTCTCGCAATCGGGTTCAAATCCCAGCCCCACCGCCTCTGCGCGAACGACAGTGAGTGCTGAGCGGTGCGTCTGGCGATTCAAATCGGGCCGGACAAGCGCTTGTACGGATTTAAATCAGCACAGTAGCAGTGCAGAAAAACGGTACAATCATATCCGTCCTGTTCATCTATCCCCGCATGAGTTCCGAGCGAGCAACTTTCCATTGTGAGTGTACGCCAGTCGTCGATGCCAGATACGGCGGGAATAACCGACCGCCTGCAGAGGCCATCCTCGAGGCGCTATCCGAGGCAGCCCGTGTCGACATAGTCGAACTCCCGCCACTGTACGAGTTCGTTGATCCGGACGCGCTCGAGGACCTGTTCGGCGGTCAGGACGGTAGGGCAGGTGGAGACGCACTCTTTCGTTTCACTGTCGAGGACTGGAACGTGTTCGTCCGCGATGATGGTCGAATCCGCGTCTGTGACGCAACTCAGTGCACCGATCCTGAACCGGTCTTCGAGGCCAGCAAAGCCTGACAGAGCCGATCTGTGTCCTGGCGGGAACAGCCGTATAGTTCAGGGAACTGTTTGTTTTCTCCAGATCACCTTTCCTCCCGGACGGGAAGATTCCGGCAAAAGCGCGACCATGGCAGCCGAACCTGAAAGGGGCATTTTCAAAGAGAGGCCACGTGGGGAAACAGGGGATATCTTCTCACGGTAAGCCGCGGGACTCTGATAGACCAATGTCGATTTCGGGTCAACCGATCAGCAGTTTTCGCCGACCGGGGGAACGAATACATCTATGGGCGCCCTCGCCCCTCCGTGAGTACCGCGATAATGTCGCTCACCAGTTCGCTGTCGTACGTCCAGACTCCGTCATATCTATCAGAGTGTTCCCGTGCGACCAGCCCACAGGCCCGGGAGTTGTCACCTCCACTGTCGAACGCGAGGGTCCAGTATCGTCCGTGCGTGTCGTCCCCGTACTCGTGGTAGGTGATGCCCGCAATCTCGGGAGGAGTCCAGTCGGCGATGGCATAAACGTGGATGTCGAGGTCCGTTTCAGTCGCGAGTTCGCGATAGACGTCTGTCTGGTATTTGAACGTCGAGAGGGTCTGGAAACTGGCATGGAGCGTCCCGGTCCCGACGCGATACGCCCGGTCCTCGATTTCTCGGCTGACCGCGAGTAACTGGCGGCGTTCCATCGTAGAGAACACCGTCTCGTCGAGCACATCGAACAGGGCACGGTAGCCCGCGGAGATGTCATCCCGTTCGCCAGGGTGCGCGATAGGTGGTTCGAGCAGTCCGTCCAGGTCCACGAGCCCGAGTGCGCCCGCGAACTCGCCTTCCTCTTCGATCACGAGAAACGGGTCCGGGCCCCCCGGCGGGAGTGCCCGACGAGTGACCGCAACATTGTGAGTGGCAAGTCGGGTTTCGAGATCCCTCTTCTGGCCACGCCGGTAGACAACAATCTGTTTGTCCGTGGCCTGGACCTCGGTGAGCAGCGAGTCGAACATGATCACGAACGCGGTGGGTGTTCGGATTCGACGCTCTGGCAGATCAGGTCGATGACAGCGTCATCCAGTCGTTCGAGTTCGACAGCACCGCTCTCCCGATCGTAGGTCACCAGCCCAGTCTCGCTGAGTCGGGGGAGATGGATGTGCTCGAGCGCGACGATGATCTGCTCGCGGTCAGCAGGCGTCGTTATCGTTCCCGTCTCAGTGGCGTCCCACCCAGCGAGCACGGTGGCGATCTCGTCGATCGTGCTTTTTTCCTCGACGAGTAAGATGTAAAGCAGCCGCCGTCGTGGTGTTGCGGCGAGTGCCCGGTACAACCGGTCGTCGGACAGACGGGGAGATCTATCAGGTTCAGCTCTCCGATCGATCTCTGCTGGTTCGGGCTGGCCATCTTTCATGGCGCCCCCAATTCTTCATGATTGATTATAAACTTTTTCATATCTCAGTTACTGGATATTGGAAATGCGATACTGCGTGAGGCGACCCTTCTGCCGTCGGGAGCCGACGTGCAGCTGTGACTCCCGTCCGGGTAGCGTCGCTCTCATACTGCCGGCTGTACGTGCGTAAAGATATTCGCCTCCCCGGGGTGGCGAATCCGTTCAAAATGGTACAGCCGGCAGTATGAATCCCCGGAAAGTCGAATCGGCTGGGAAGACCGCCTCGCTACTTGTGAATCAGGTGAGTCTCGCCGCATCCCTTGCACTGGATTTCCCACCCGTCGGCATCCTCGCGCAACACGTCGTACCCTTTCCGCGGGTCGCTCGTCCGGATCCGCCGAAACTCTTTCGCGCACTCGGTACACTTGTCGAACGCATCCACTGCCTGTGAGCTCATATTACCCCATTATCGTGGAGAGATATAAAATTTACTCGTTCAGTAGTAATATTTTATCCTCGATTGCGCCATCCAGAAAGGCGTGATCACACGGGAACTACTGTCAGGTTTGGCTGGAACTTCCGGCGCGCATCTGTCGAGCAGCAAGACTCTCCGAATCGGGCCCGAGACCGCTCCGCCAACGGGCTCGCCGTCTCACACCTGGGTTCGCCGTGTTGTCTTGTCAGCAGGGACGGGACTGGTGTCCGGAGTAGACGTAGTCCGCACGTGGACAGAGTGAGTCTCGCAATCGGACTCGAATCCCGCCCTCCGGTTCACCGACCGACGCGTTCGCGGATGGTCGACACGAGTGACTCGAAGTTGTTCAGGTCCTCGAGATTGCGGACCTCGTCACCCACGGAGAGTTTGCCCGGTTCGGCGACGCGGGCACAGATCCCCCCGTTTCCGTCCGCAAGCGCGCGCAGCAATCCATCCTGGCCCGTGACCCGTTCGAGATACCGGCAGGGCGGCCGGGGACGTGTTCCCTCCAGTCGTGCGTCACCGAGCGTGAAGCGATGATCCAACAGGTCGTGGACGTCGCCGCCACGGACGACGAGGTTTCGTCGGTGTTGCCCCTCGGTCACGTCGAGATGTGAGCGCTCACTGATCACCTCGAGCGCTTCCGCCTGTACCAGGGTGACCTGACAGACGTCAAGCGGGGAGTAGTGTCCGCGGCCGGTACAGTAGCGGTCACCGTCCAGCCCGCCCGCGACCGCTCGCACCGTCTCGCGTCGCTGCATCGGTTCCCCCGCTGTCTCGGCAATGTAGATATCCTCGACCTGCATATCCACTCGGACGTGATTCAGTTACGCCATACTCTCACAAAAGGCTAGTATCGCGGTCTGAGCCCACAGATATGGGTTCGTGGTGTGTAACAAAGTCA
>JAZKTU010000201.1:0-3355 GCA_036625385.1 Halovenus sp.
GCTGGTAGGGCCCCTCGCCAAACCCCTTGATCGAACAGTACACCAGCTCTGGATTCGTTTCCCGGCAGGTCCCGGCGTCGACGCCGAGTCGCTCCGGCGCACCGTCGGCGTAGTTCTCCACGACGACGTCGGCGTCGGCCACCAGGCGCTGGAAGGCCCCGGCTCCGGCCCCAGATTTCAGGTCGAGCGTGACGCTCTTTTTCCCCTTGTTTATCGACGCGAATACGCTACCGGTCCCGTCCACCATGGGCCCCATCTCGCGGGCATAATCGCCCTGTTCTGGCGGCTCTATCTTGATTATTTCTGCTCCCATATCGGCCAGTAGCTGAGTGCCATACGGGCCGGGGAGGAGTCTCGACAGGTCCACGACTGTAATACCATCCAGTTGCATCGTCGTGCTAAACTCCCGCCACGGCCTAAATCCTTCTTGCTCCTGTCCTGGTCACAGCGGTAACAGCGCTGAAGCCCCGTCATCTCAAACCACCGGTGGCGGTACTGCCAACTCCCCAATAGATATAAAAGAATCGCCTGGGTGATACACATGGCGTGGGACGTAACCAGCAAAAGCGAGGCCGAAGCCGCAGTGTCTGACGAACTACGCCACCATACGGCTCACGGGCGACACAGTATGTGACCATCGATTCAATACGTGTGTTACGTGACCGTCCTCTCTGTAGGTAGCCAATGGACTCTCTTCTCCGAACGGTTCCAGGGTGACGAGGGAGTAATCTTATTACCCCCCCATGCAATGTTATTGATGACATTTGTAGGTGACTGATAGAATGCACTTCGAGGGATCATTCGAACTGGAAGGATCCGATACTGAGACGGTATGGTTAGCACTCTCGGACCCGGTGCTCGTCCAGAACGCACTTCCCGGTTGTTCGTTCCTGCTTGAAGTCTCGGACTCGGATCCCGACTTCGAGGAACTGCGAGAACAGTCGGAAGACATAGATTGGCAGGTCACTGACGACCCTGAAACCATCGCGGAGCGGGCCTTCGAAGAGAGTGGGCAGTACGCTGCGTTGATGGAGGTCGGTGTTGGGGCCGTCAAACCGTCGTTCAAGACGGTTGTGACAATAAGCGAGCGGGAATTTCCCTCGATGACGGCCGAGGGGACCGGCGACGCGTCGAACAGTTCCTTCGACATGGAGGCCTGGATGGAACTGTCCGAGTCCGACGACGGGGTTGTCGTTGAGTGGTCCGCCGACGCGGATGTCTTCGGCCGCGTTGCGCAGATGGGCCAGCGGATGATCAACCCCGTGACAAATCGGCTGGTGAAACGCTTCTTCGGAAACCTTCAGGAAGAACTGGACCAGTTCGGCGTCGAAGAGACAGACAGCGCAGCGTCCGACGAGGGACTGACATCCGGTATCAGGAGTCGACTGGGGCTGTGACCGATGCGTTCTCACAAACCACCCACGTTCTCCCAGACCCGGAAGACAGACCACGCCTCAGATAGATTTGAGACACAACAATGAGCGAACACGAAATCACACTGACAGTAAATGGAGTCGAAGAGGAACTGTCCGTCGAACCGAACACCCTGCTGGCACACGCGATCCGGGACGAACTCGGCTACACCGGGACAAACATCGGGTGTGAAACCAGCCTCTGCGGGGCCTGTACGATCGAAATGGGGGGCGACGCGGTGAAATCGTGTACCGTGCTTGCGGTCCAGGCCGACGGGGCCGAAATCGAGACGGTCGAGGGTCTCGACGAGGACGGTGACTACCACCCGATTCAGGAAGGATTCCACAAGAAACACGGACTCCAGTGTGGCTACTGTACCCCCGGGATGATGATCAGCGCAAAGAAGTTCCTCGAAGAGAATCCCGACCCGACCGACGACGAGATCAGGGAGGGAATCGAGGGGAACATCTGCCGGTGCACCGGCTACCAGAACATCGTTCGTGCGGTCCAGTATGCCGCCGACGAGATGTCCGAGCCAGCGGTAGGTGATGACTGATGTTCCCGTCAGACTTCGAGTACGAACGGGCGTCCACTGTCGAGGAGGCCCTCTCGTACATGGCGGAACACGAAGACAAGGAGACCGAACTCCTCGCCGGGGGGCACAGCCTCCTCCCGACGCTCAAAACTGGTCTCGCAAACCCGGACGTGCTGATCGATATCGGGAACATCGATGACCTGTCGGGAATCTCGGTCGACGACGACACCATCAGCATCGGTGCGATGACCCGGTACTCGACCGTTGAGGATGCCGACAAGGTCCGGGAGGGGAACCCGATCGTCGCGAAAACCACTCATCACATCGGGGACAGGCAGGTGCGCAACCGGGGGACTATCGGCGGGAACCTCGCCCACGCGGATCCCGCGTCGGATCTCGCAGGTGCGTTCCTGGCGACCGGTGGGACCGCCGTCGCACAGAGCCAGGACGGCACTCGGGAGATACCGGCGGAAGACTACTTCCTGGGGATGTATGCGACAGCACTGGAATCGGACGAGTTACTGGTGCAGGTGGATCTCCCCGCCGTTGACTCGAACACTGTCGGCGCATACGCAAAGAAGCCAAATCCCGCGTCGGGGTACCCTGTCATCGGTATCGCTGCGGAACTGCAAACCGACGGCGAGAGGATCCAGTCGGCTGCTGTCGCGGCGAACAACCTGATGGACCACCCGGTCCGCCTCACGCCCACTGAGGAGGCACTGACGGGCCAATCGGTGACTGACGTGTCCATCGAAGACGCCTCGGCGGTCGCAACCGACGACCTCGACGAGATGATGATAATGCAGGACCTCGAAGCGACGCCGGAGTACCGTGCCCAGCTCGCCCGGGCCTATACGGAGCGGGCGCTCGAGCAGTGCATGGACGAACTGGATGCGGCGACACCACAGGCGGCGGATTAACGCCGTTCTGCCCAGCGGATGCTCCCTGGCGGTTCTCCCGGATCGGTTGTGGAAATATTGCCGTCCGATGACTTGACCGTTTATACCTATCGAGGTTCTACGGGGGAAACGATGAAGTCTCAGACATCCATGCCCGCACAGCTTTCAAATCTCTGGCGGACTGTTTCCGTGTCATCTCCTAATCCGGTGAGCGGTCGATGAGTCGGGACGACGGACCGAACGGACTGTCCGACCTCTCCATCGACGACCTCGAGACAGTGTTTCAGCACGCGGACTACGTGGCAGAATCGGACATCGTCACCACCGTGCATCTGGCACTTCGTCTCGGGAAGCCGCTCCTGGTCGAGGGGCCACCCGGTGCCGGGAAGACTGAACTCGCCAAGGTTCTGGCCACGGCGGTCGAGACCGACCTCGTCCGTCTGCAGTGTTACGAGGGACTCACGGCGGAGAACACGCTCTACGAGTGAACTACACGAAGCAGTTGCTT
>JAZKTU010000046.1:0-19462 GCA_036625385.1 Halovenus sp.
TCGGCGTCGTCTCCTTCCCGTAGCCCATGAAGCCACAGTGGTCGGCACGGAGGCTGTCTATCGAGACGAGGACGATATTCCTCATGACTCACCTCGCAGTTCCTCGACGGCGTCCCGGACGCGGTGTTTCTCCCTGTCCGCCTCCGTCCGCCGGTCCATCAGCGGGCCACAGAGTTCGTACAGATCCGAGTCCGTGAGTGGGTTACGCTCGCCGGGGTCGGCCTGCAGGTCGTACACTGCGTCCCCGTCGGGTGTCCGGAGATACTTCCAGTCGCGTCCGCGGACCGCCGACCGGGTTCCGCCCAACGTCTGTGCCTGTGCTGGCTCCCGGTCGACAGCCGGGTCGTCGCCGGAGGCGAGTTCGAGCAACAGCCGGGGTAGCCCGGCAAGCGAGAAGGGGTTCGTCACTGTTCGTTCCGGCCCGCCGTGGACGACAAGCGGGACGTGAATGTTCTCCTCGTAGAGGCGCTGGTGGTGCCCGTAGGTCCCGTGTTCGCCGAAGGCCTCGCCGTGGTCACCGTGGACGGCGACGAGCGGGTCGTCCGGCAGGTCCCCGAGCAGCCGGTCGAGGAAGGCATCGGAGTAGCGGATCGTGTCGTCGTAGGCCCGGACGAGCCTGTCGTGGGTGGTCCCGGAGAACGGTGGCTCGTGGCCCTGCCGCCAGAGCCGCCAGTTGGCGTGGTAGGTGCCACGACGCGACTGGGTCCGGTACTCGTCGGGCACCAGATACGGGTCGTGGGTATCCATCAGGAGAACCCACAGGAAGTACGGCCCGTCGGCGCCACGGACCCACTCCAGGACGGCGTCGTAGAAAGCCTCCCAGGGTTTGAACACCTCCTCGCGCTTGACCCAGTTCAGCAGAACCCGCGCGGGAAACAACCCTCGCAGGTCCAGGTCGTCGAGTAGCCCGTCGAGCATCCCCTCGTAGAGGCGTTCGCGGGAACCACCGATGAAGTCCTCGTAGGTCTCGAAGCCCGTATCGAAGCCGAAATACCGCGACGTGTAGGGGTTTGGCGAGAAGCCCGCCGTCGTGTATCCGGCGGTCGAGAACCGTTCTGCGAGCGTCTCGCGGGCCTCCATATGCTCCCGCAACGTGCGCTGGCGTTCGACGAACTCGGCTTCGTGTTCCGGACCGAGCGACCGCGGGTGCGACCCCGTCAGGATGACCGGCATCGCCTCCGGCGTGCTCGGCCCCGGGGCGACCGCGTTCTCGAAGGTGAGTCCCCTCTCGGCCATCCGGTCGAGCGTCGGCGTCGTGTCCCGTTCGTACCCCGCGAACCCGCAGTGGTCCGCGCGGAAGCTATCGAACGTGACGAGGACGACGCTTCTCACGCCTGCACCTCCTCGTAGACCTCTACGATGCGCTCGGTCACCCGCGGCCACGAGAGTTCGTCCGCACGCGCTTCGAGTGCACGTGATATCGCCGTCCGCTCCTCGGCATCGTCGAGCAAGGCCGCAAGCGCCGCCGCGAGTGCGTCGACGTCGCCGGGTTCGACGAGACGGCCGTGCACTCCGTCGTCGATCTGCTGGACGATCCCGTCGATCGCGGTCCCGACGACGGGCGTATGCGACGCGATCGCCTCCGTGACCGCGATACTCGAGCCCTCCTCGAAGGACGGGAGGACGAAGATATCCCCGATGGCATAAAAGGCCGGGATCTGCTCCTCGGGGACGAACCCGGTGAAGACAGTCCGGTCGTCGATCCCCGCCGCCTCGCAGACTCCCCGAACCTCGTCCATGTACGCCGGCTCCATATCGGTCTTGCCGACCACGACAAAGCGCACGTCAGTTCGGTCGTCGGACAGGACCTGCGTCGCTGCCTCGAGTAGTTCTTTGACCCCCTTGCGCGGGGTCACCGTCCCGACGAACAACACGGTGCGCACGCCGTGGAGGTCGTATTCGGTCCGGACCTGCTCGCAGATCGCCGGGTCGACCTGTCGGAACCGCTCGACGTCCACCCCGTTCGGGATGACTGTCAGGGTTTCCGGCGAGACGCCGCGAAACTCGAATGCGCTCCGTGTCTCGGGGTTGAGGACGACCGTCTCGGCGACCCGCCTGGCCAGGTACGCGTCGGGGGAGAAGCGTGGCTGGATCACGCGGCTCCCGGTTTCGCCGATATGAGCGGTGTAGACCATCCGTCGGGCGAGCCAGGGGGCGACCGTCGCGAGGACGTTCCCGGCAAACGGCAGGTGGACGTGCAACACGTCGAACTCGAGCGTCCGGAGCCGTCCCAGTGCCTGCAGCGCGAAGTTCGTCCGGTCGAGGAGCAGCGTCACCGCCCCGCGGGGGGAGGCAACCATCTCGTAGGGGACCTGCTCCCACGGTTCGTCAGACCCCGTCCGCAGTCGCACCCGCTCGAAGGTCACCCCCTCGTGGACCGACCGCTCGGGCAGGCCGGCCCACCGGCGTTCGAGGACGGTCACGTCGTGGCCCTGTGTCGCCGTCTCCCGGGCGAGGTTCCAGACGACGCTCGGGACTGACCCGCGGCCGTCGTACACCTTCTCGTGCCCGTCGTAGAGGTGGACGACCCTCATCGCATCCTTATCTTTCTAAATTTTCGACAGGTTTGGTTTCTATTACTATCCATTCTGATATAGATAGTGGATATTGACGTCGTTCGCCGATAAAAATTGTTTGCCTTCTTGTTGTCCAATCAGCAGCTTTGGCTGCTCGGCCCGCGCCCGCAATGTCCTGGCGTGGACGATTTCCTGCTGTAGGCAGGGGCTGTCGATTTCGGCGTACGGAAAAACAGATCGCCTGGATACAGGGTCGAAAGCCGACAGACGACCATGGAGTAGAGCCTCATACGGATTGTTGTGACTATTTTGGGCAGTGGCGCCCAGGTATCGGCGTGCCAGAGTCCGCAACCACCACAGCAACTCATACGGTCGTGCGTAATTCTTTTTGACCACGGTGTCGCATACATCGTGTTCCGACGGGTGAGCAGCCTCCGATTCGAGAGAGGGTGAAAGATAGTTACGCACGACCGTATCAGCGTCGCGGTACCGAATCACAACAATCCGTATCAGGCGTGAACGTACCTGAGGCTACCTTCATACAGATATCCGTCTCCTCTGTCCGCTCACTTCATCAACTACGATGGGATTACGATCCAAAACTTAGCAATGCACGGTGTCTAACCATGCACACTCACGGTGGTCCGTCGCCGGGTTTTCAACTCGGTCGTCACACCCGGTAACTATCGCACTGGAAGCAATCCAGGTAGCTCAACTTTGACGCCACGAAACCGAGTGTATCCCGCCAAATAAAGGATGATGTCTACCAATCATCCTCGACCGCTCGACGATAGCAGTCGGTCGCTTGACTGGCGATAACATCCCAGTCGAACTGTTGTGCTCTGTTCGTCGGCTCTATGTCTGGTCGCTCGCCAGTGAGTGCACGCTCGAGAGCGAGGGTCACATCCTCCACGGTTGGAGGAACGACAAATCCCGCGTCACCGATGACCTCGACCGCAGCAGACTCGGGATGTTCCGCTGCGAGTACAGTACAGTCTGTTGCCATTGCCTCGACAAACGTGATTCCGAACCCCTCGCGAGTAGATAGTGAGGCGAAAACGTCGGCTGCATGCATGTGCGCGATGACGTCGTCGTACTCTTCGAGAAATCCGAGCAGAGTGACGTGATCCGAGTGTTCGAGTGACCGCGTCTGCCGTTTGAGCCGATCGCTTTCCGGACCCTCTCCGATCACGCCCAGTGTTATTTCGGGTCTGGCGTCTGCGACGCGGTCGAACGCCGCGAGCAGGAGGTCGACGTTCTTTTCATCGATGAGTCGACCAGCATAGAGGATATCGAAGCCCTCCTCGGCCGGGGCGGTCGATTCGATCCGGTCGATATCGATCCCGTTTGGAACGATTTCGATTCGATTCCGAGACGGCCCGATTTGGGCGAGACGGTTCGCCGTAACGCTCGAGACAGCGATCGGATAATGTGGCGTTTTGGCAGTGGCACGCTCGATGGCCTTTCCGAACGGAGCGAGGTGTCCGAGATAGTCGTCCCAGTAATCAAGCCAGACTTCGTGCCAGGTTGTAATCAACGGCGTCTCGGATCCAAGGCTGGCGAGTTTGGAGACCGGAACGGGAAAATAGGGAAAGAGGGACGCGACAACGAGGTCGTGATTGTCGACGTTTCGTCGGAGGTGGGGGAAAAGCTTGACCGAAAAGTCGATAGCCTCAGTGATTGACCGGCGTCCCCCCGTATACAGGTCGGTCGCCGGTGCGACACCGTATAGATTCAATCCTTCGTATTCCATCACCTGGGGGCCATCCCAGAAATGTCGCGCATAGATGGTGACATCGTGGCCAGTCGCTGCGATACGGGTACCAATCTCGTGAATCCGCTTCTCAGCACCACCAGTGACGAAGGGATAGACGACATTGCTCACGAACGCTATCCGCATATCCCGGAGATTTATTCCACGATGCATTACTGGTTTCGATGGTGTTGCGTTACCAGCTGATGTGATGATGATATCCACTCATAGTGATTAGTGCGAGTCGTTACCGGTCTCTCACCACCTCGGGGTGGTGAAGAACCGGTAAACAGTCGCACTAATCACTATCAGACGTGATTCAGTTAAGATCTGCTCTCACAGAATGCAAGCATCGCGGCCTGCACTCCCGGAGATTGTATCGTGGCGTGTAACGAAGTCACGTCCGAGTGGATAGGAGTGTTTGCTGTGTCTAGTACTGCGGTATTAGCTCTGTATCAACGACGACCTAAGACAGTTGCTTCTACGGGAAGGTGGCAGGGGGCTACCGGTGAGTGCCCGCGACGGATACCGGATATTCGAGGTGATGCAGTCGGCGAACGGTCAGCGAGGCTCCTCACCGCTCTCGTCTTGCTCCTGGTATCGGCGCCCTACAGAGATGAGCAGGAACGTGAGCGTGGACGCGACACCGAACCCATCCAGGAAGCCGAACGTGTTCTGGCCGACGGCGGCATCCGCGGCGTGACCGGTGCGCAGTTCGCCGAACTCGACGGTAATCGGCAACCCATCGAAGGCAACCCACAGCGGGCTGGCTTCCGGACCGAAGATGACTGTCCCGGGATAGGCGAGACCGATACCGGTCGTGACGAGCGGAAACAGGAGCGGGACGGTCACACCTTCGATAATATCGAGAACCAGGTGGCTCAGAACGAATCCCGACGCGAGCAGGCCGTAGCCCGTCCCACGACGGTACCAGCGGTCGAAGGCGACCAGCGCCAGACAGAGCGGGACGAGCGTCACGAGCGAGTGAAACAGTCCGGGGATACCGACCAGTTTGTCGAGGTCGGGGACCAGTCCGAACAGGCCGACAGCGAGATACCGTGGTCGTGAAAAGAGGTCACGGCGGAGAACGTACGCGACCGTGAGTGGCAGGAAGATGTGGGTGAGCGGGTCCATGGGTCGAAGTTCTCGAACCCGGGGTCACTCGTCGAGATAGCCAAGCGACTTGAGCCGTTCCTTGACTTCCTCCTCGTCGACCGCCTCGAAGTCGTCGCCCTCGGTCTCCTCTTCGACCCGGTAGAGCACTTCCTCGACGACGTACGTGATGTACTCCGCCGGCGACTCCCACTCGGTCCGCGGAAGCCGGTCTTCGACGCGCTCGACGATCCGTTCGGGAAGTTCGACTTCCCGAACCGGCTCCTCGACGCCGCTGAACGTGGCCGTCTGCCTTTCGTCGGTCATCCTCTCTGTCGGATTTTGTCCGCCGGTACAAATAGTTGTGGTGAACTGCCCGGTTTCGGGTCGAGGCCCCTCCGGCCGATTCACACCGAGCGCCGCGTTTCACCCGGATGCCGACGACAGCGGCCTACTCGTTCCGTTCCACACGCGTCTTCAGTACCCACGTGGTGACCCGTGAGAGTGCCCGATGGGTTCGGTCGCCGAGGACGTCAGTGCCGACAACGACGAGGGCGTAGACAGTGATCGCGAACGCCCCGACGCGACGGAACTCGTTGCCAGTAACCCGCCGGTTCAGAGTCCCGTGAAACCAGAAGAGATCCGCGAGCCACGCGTCCGACAGCCACCGTAGCGTATCCTCGAACACGGGAAAGAGAAGGTACAGGTCGGGGATCAGCGCCCAGGCACCCCCGGCGACGACGGCTGTCCGTTTGTACCGAAAGCCCGGAACGAACACGTGGATAACGAGCGTGGTGAGCAAAGCGCCGACGGCAAACTGTGTCATCAGACGTGCCATGGCTGTGCTTGCGGTCAGTGTATCCGGCTTGACTCTGTCATCCCGGTGCTGGTGTCCCGCCATTCGAGCACTGCAACGACGACGACCAGCACCACGACGAGAGCGAGCGTGACCTGGGGCGACCCTGCTCCCTTTTCGAGCTGGTCCATCGTCCGGTGAAACCAGAAGATGTCCGCCCACGCAGACTCCTCCACCTGTCGGACGGCGTCGGCGTACACCGGCAGAAAACCGTGTGCGTCGGGGATCACCCCCCAGAGACCGCCGAGCGTGATGACTGACAGCCCGTACTGTGAATCGCGGAGAAGAAGATGGACGAGCCCCGCCGTGATAATGGCTCCGACGGCGAAGTGGGCGAGGACGCGGGACATGAACGGTTCGCTGGTAGCACAGTCGAGTCAGAAGTACTTAATGTCTCCGGCGACCCGTCGAGCGGCCGGGTGCGCCCGACCGTCCGTCGGAATGCTGTGGGCCGGTTACGGTCGATGTGACTCTCGGGTCGGGGGCGTCGCCACGGGAGCGGATCCACACGGCCCGCTCCCGTGACGTGGTCGCACCGTTTTTATGTTTTAATTAGCACATTATGTGAGCCCTGAGGCCGGTCAGGTGTCTCCTGGTACGGGAATAATCCGGTAACAACTCGACGGGACACGGTGCCAGCCCCCGAGAATAAACATATATTCTTTCCTGTCACGAAACGTCGCTGAACTATTCCTACTATTTTAGTAACCGGAGTACGTTGGACGGGTTATGTTGGGGCGACAGTGGGCGGGGGCACAGACAGCGGTCCGTTCCATCCGCGGAGTGGCAGTTCCGCGACGGTCGGGTCGGGACGGGGACTTGGTCGATTCGGACGCACTCTGTCCCGGGCCGGGCAGATCGGAAAACGCCGGACGGGCGGGTCTGCGGATCAGGCCCGGCGCGAAAGCGCTCGTATCGGACGGGGAACGGTTCCTGCTCGTCAGAGAACGACGGAGCGATGGGTCGAGTTTCTGGACGTTGCCCGGCGGCGGGGTCCGCCCGGGCGAGTCGGCAGAAGCCGGCTTACGCCGGGAACTCGTCGAGGAACTCCAGTGTCGGTCCCGCGTCGACGCCGCCACGGGAACGTTTTCCTACCGACACACGAGTCAACCCGATACCGTGTCCGTGTATACGGTTTTCGGAGCGACGCTCCAGTCGTGCCCGAGACCGAACAGGGACGAGGGGGTACTGGAGTGTCAGTGGGTATCGGCGACGAGTCTCCCGGAGGCGACGCTCCCGCAGGTGCGTCGCACCCTCCGTCGTGTCCCCTCGGACCCGGGAACCGTCGAGTCGACAGCCAGGACGGCCACGCCGGAAGAACCGATCAGCGGGGGGAGGGTATGAAGGCAGTTGTGCTCGCGGGCGGCTACGCCACGCGGCTCTGGCCGATCACGAAGAACCGGCCCAAAATGATGCTGCCGCTCGGGGACACGCTCGTGATCGACCGGATCTTCTCGGAACTCGAGGCCGACGACCGTATCTCCGAGGTGTATGTCAGCACCAACGAACGGTTCGCACGGACGCTCGAGGCGCACATCGCGTCGTCGCCGTTCGAGAAACCCCGGCTGTCGGTCGAACCGACCACCACAGAGGACGAAAAGCGCGGCGTCGTGTGGGCGCTGTCCGAACTTGTCGACAGGGAAGCGATCACGGAAGACCTCGTCGTTGTCGCCGGCGACAATCTCCTCAGCTTCGACCTGGGACAGTTCATCGATGTCTTCCAGGGGTACGGAGCGCCGACGCTCGCCGCCTACGACGTCGGGAGCCGGGAAAAGGCGACATCCTACGGGCTCGTGACACTGGAGGACGACCGTGTCGTCGACTTCCAGGAGAAACCCGACGACCCCCAGAGCACACTGGTCTCCATCGCGTGCTACGGACTCCCCGCCCCGACGCTGGACAAACTCGACACGTATCTGGCAGCCGGCAACAACCCCGACGAACCGGGCTACTTCATCGACTGGCTACACACCCGGACGCCGGTGTACGGGTACCGGTTCGACGGGGCCTGGTTCGACATCGGGACACCGGAAAGCTATCTCGAGGCGATCGAGTGGATACTCGAGGGGGACGCACATCTCGAACCCACTGCCGAGACCGTCGACTGTTCGCTCGGCGACAACGTCCACGTCATGGGTGGCGCCGAACTGCGAAACGTGGATATCGACAGCGCCGTCGTCTTCCCGGAGACGGAGATTGCGGACTGCGCTGTCAGCAATTCGATCATCGACAGGTCGACACAGATCGTCGGGGTCGACCTGGAAGACGCTGTTATCAGCGCACACTCCCAGCTCATACAGGGATAGCGCGTGCACCGTCACGGTCCGGCGCCCGTGTCACTCCCGCAGGGACCGTCACTCGCACCGTCGACACTCTGGACTCAGATTTGATAGTCGGAGGGGAATCTTTAGGCGGCTGTCCCGGGAAGTTTCGGCCATGTCGGTCGCGTCGGCTGGGCGCAAATCAGCAAACATCGTGGGTCTCCTGTCGCTCGGGATCGTGTACGTGATGGCGTTGACTCTCCTGACTGTCGGCCACTGGGCGAGAGCCGGGTTGTCGTACCTCCGTACCCCGTTCTCCGGCCGTTTCGGGGGGCAGCACGACGAAACGCTTCCCGGTACCGAAAGAAACGATCGTTCGTCCCGGTAGGGGGACCGTGAGCACTCCCGCTATGGCAACACGACGAGCGCGTTTTCCAACGCGGGTACTTCCTGCGCTGGTCACGACAGTAGCATCGACGACTGGTCGGACGAACCCCGACGTCGGTAGCGATTGTCGCCCGCGGGAAACGTAACGAGGAGGGTCGTCAATCCTGCTACGTTCCGGACGGAACCACTATATAGAGAACGTAAGGGCTCACTCTATCGGGGGAGTAACTACTCACTATACGGATAGAGCGGTGACTCGCCGTATCGACGCCCCGTGTCGGGGCTCTGTTTTTGTTACTGAACGATAAAAACAGTCCAGCCCGATGGTTTCAGTCCCCCCCTGAGACAGTTCAGGGATTCGGCGGCGATTCTCTGGCACCTCATAATAATAATCGTACAGAGCCATTGGAGAGACGAGGAACCTGCGTACCGCTGCAGGGGTGTGTTACCCCTTTGCAGGGAAGCCGAAACCAGGGAGAACACATGAGTAAAGTCAAACAATCGACGGAAATCCTGCACGAACCCACGCTATCGACAGGGGGGTATCTTGTCGGCCGGGACAGTGAACTCGACCCGGTGCTGTCGGTCGTAATGCCGACGCTCGACGAGGAGGAAGGGATCGCGACGTGTATCGAGAAGGTCAAAACCGCCGCATCGGAACTGGAGGTGCTGACGGAGATAGTGGTCAGTGACAGTTCCACGGACCGGACGCCCGAGATCGCCCGGGAGATGGGGGCAGTCGTCATCGAGCCGGATCAGCCGGGATACGGGTACGCGTACCGCTATGCCTTCGACCGCGTCCGTGGCGAGTACGTCGTCATGGGGGACGCCGACACGACGTACGATTTCGAGGAGATCCCGCGGCTGGTCTCGCACCTCGACGAAACTGGCGCGGATATTGTCATGGGGAGCCGACTGGAGGGTGAAATCGAGCCGGGAGCGATGCCGGCACTACACAAACATATCGGGAACCCGCTGCTGACGCGGTTCCTGAACACGTTCTACGGGACTGACGTCAGCGACGCCCACAGCGGCTTCCGGGTGATCCGCCGGGAGGCGCTCGAGAAACTGGATCTGGACACGACCGGCATGGAGTTCGCGTCGGAGATGATCATGGAAGCTGGACGGAACGACCTGGTCATCGAGGAGGTCCCCATTGTCTACCACGAACGGGAGGGCGAGGAAACTCTCGAGAGCTTCCGGGATGGCTGGCGACACGTCCGGTTCATGCTGCTGAACGCGCCAGGATACCTGTTCTCTGTCCCCGCAGCAGTGTTCGGGTTTGTCGGCGTCGTGCTGATGCTCGGGTCCGTGCTCGGCGGGCAGGTGCTCGGCCTCACACTCGGGATCCACACGGCGATCCTGGGCAGTCTGCTGAGCATCGTTGGTTATCAGGTCGGAAGCCTCACCGTGTTCAGCGCCGTTACCTCGGACCCGATCCGGTCGCCGAACGACCCGCTGACCGGCTGGGTCACGGAGTCGGGCCGCCTGGAACACGGCCTGGCTGTCGGGACGATCCTGTTCACCGTCGGGACTGTCTACCTTGGGTACGTCGCGTCGCAGTGGTTCCTGGCCGGCGGCGCACTGGTCCCGTCGGTCATTCCGAACATCCTCGCGTTTACCGCGATCGTCCTCGGCATTCAGACCGTCTTTTTTTCCTTTTTCCTGAGCATGGTCGCCAGCAAACAGGTCCTGTGAGTCCCTCGGCCGAAGTGAGGGACGCCAGCACGACTGCCGAACCGTCGCGTGGTCGTAGAGTTACGCCAGGGCGAGCGGTCGCCGACCCACGAGGGACAACTTCTGACAGACTTTTTATAAAAAGAATTTTGTCGGAGCAGGTACACCTTACATACGATGGCAGGAATTGCAGCTGGTGCCGGGGCTGGAGCGGGCGCAGGGGCAGCGACGTCGCTGTTCACCGCGACAGGTGTCGGAATCGGGGCGGTCTTCGTCACTGTCGCGTTAGTGTTACTCCTCGCCTACCAGAACCTGGTCGAAGCCGACGAGAACGCCGACGACCGCGCACGTCGGATCGCGACGGCACTGACACTGCCACTCCTCGCGACCTTTGTGGCCGTCGTCGTCTTCGAGGCAATGGCGTTCTGAGTGACGGGCGCGGGCGGTCACTCATAGTGATTAGTGCGACTGTTTACCGGTTCTTCACCACCCCGGGGTGGTGAGAGACCGGTAACGACTCGCACTAATCACTATCAGTGGCTCAGATTTCGATTCTACCGACATCTTTAACGCTTCGCTCCGAACAGTGATGCCATGGATGTTCTCGTCACTGGCGGTGCCGGTTTTATCGGTTCGCATCTCGTCAAGCGCCTCCGTCAGGACGGCCACCGGGTTTCGGTCGTCGACGACCTCTCGAACGGACGCTCCGAATGGGTGCCGGAGGACGCCGAGTTCAGCGAGGGTGACCTCACGGACTCTGCCGTCGTCGACCGGGTCGTTACGCCCGAGTACGACCTTCTTTTCCATCTCGCCTCCCGCAAGGCCGTGAACGACGACGACCCCCGCGGGCAGTTCCACGAGAACACGGGGATGACCTACAACCTCGTCGAGGCGGCTCTCGACGCCGACATCGGGGAGTTGTTCTTTACCTCGACGTCGACCGTCTACGGCGAGGCACCGCGACCGACCCCCGAAGACTACGCACCCCTCGAACCGATCAGTGCCTATGGCGCCAGCAAACTCTCCTGTGAGGGGATCCTCTCGACAGCGGCCCACTCCCACGGCCTGACGGTCTACAACGCCCGGTTCGCGAACATCGTCGGGCCGAGACTCCGCGGCGCGGTCATCCCCGATTTCATCGGGAAACTCCGCGAGAACCCGGACACGCTGACGATCCTCGGCGATGGCCGCCAGGAGAAATCCTACATGCACGTCGACGACTGCATCGACGCGATGTGTCACGTCTACGAACACGCAGCGGGACCGATGGCCACCTACAACCTCGGCACCAGAACGACCACCTCGGTCACCCGCATCGCGGACATCGTTGCCGACGAGATGGACCTCGAACCCAGCTACGAGTACACTGGCGGCGACCGGGGCTGGACCGGCGACGTCCCGAAGATGCGCCTCTCGGTCGAAAAACTCGCCGCGATCGGCTGGGAGTCGACACAGTCGAGTGAGGAGGCAGTCCGGACTGCAACGCGGGAACTGCTGCAGGAGCGCTGATACGGTCGTGCGTGATTCTTTACCGCCATGGACTCGTTCGCGTCTCAGACCGTGAAACCGGCACTGTCGCACTGCGGTGTCGAAAACAGTCACGCACGACCGTATGACTCCGGGACGCCTCGCTGGCGGGCGAAGACACAGCGCCACAGTCAGTCCCGGGGCCGACGGTCAGACCGGAAGCAGCGCCGTCGGGAGCCCGTGGATCGGATATACGCCAAACAGGAACACGTTGAGGACGCCGTGAAAGACGGTCACCAGACTGAGACTGTTCGTCCACTCGTAGACGGCACCAAAGACGAGGCCAAGCGACACAGCGAATGCGACCTCGGGCCCGGACCCGTAGATGGAGTGCATCGCGCCGAACAGCGCGCTCGCGAACAGGACGCCCCCCCAGCGCCCGACGTACTCGCCCATGCGACGCTGGAGGATGCCACGGAAGATGGTTTCCTCGACGAGGCCGACGAGTCCAACCTGGACAGCCACGAGCAGGAGCAGCTGTTCGGTCGACCACGCCGGGATCAGCGCCTCGGGTGTGATGATCAAATACTCCACCCACCCCGACAGGGCGGCAATCGCCAGCACGGGAACGACGAGGAGCACGAACGCTTTCGGGTTCGTGCCGAACTGGATGCCGTGGCTGCGTTTCAGGAGGTATATCGCAGGGAGCATCGGCACGTAGACGAACGGGAAGAAATAGAGCGTCAGTTCGACGAACGTCGGCATCCCGAGATTGATCAGGCGAAACAGCGGCAGGAGTGCAAACGGGTGGAGTAGCGACAGCAGGTTCCGGAACCGAAGGGGGACGAGCACGCACCCGAGCAACGTCAGCAGGTGACCGGCCAGTGCGAGTTCGATCTGGCCATAAAAGAGCGCGAGTTCGCTTCCGACGACCGCGAGCGTCGGAACGACGAGCGCCACAGGTGGCCGGCGCAGCCTGCCCCTGGCCCAGGGGAGCGAAACCCGCTCGGAAAGCGACCGACCAGCACTCATAAGACAGTTCCTGTCTAACTGTTGGTGTGTCGTGATTTCAAACTATCGGCCACGGGAGGGGAACCATGGAGTCACGTGATGGACCAACCCGGGAACAGCTCCGTCGGTGGGTGACGGGGGTACTCGCGGTCGCGCTCGTGGTCGCACTCGGCGGCGTGGTATACGTCGCGCTGACACCGGGTGCCGCGGAGGACCCGTTCACGGAGTTCTACATCCTGGGCCCGGACGGCAACGCGAGCGACTATCCGACGAATCTCACCGCGGGTGAATCCGGCGAGTTGATCGTCGGCGTCACGAACAACGAACAAGAGGAGATGACCTACACCGTCGTGCTGGCGAGAGACGGCGAGTCGCTCACCGAGACGACGGGGACTGTCGGCGACGGCGAAACGTGGGAGGAGCGCGTGGCCTTCAGTGTCGACGAACCCGGGGAGCACCGGCTGGCTATCCTGCTCTTCGTCGGTGAGGATCCCGACTCGCTCGAGGATCCGTACCAGGAGTTACAACTGATCGTCGAGGTCAGGGAGGAGTAGAAGGAGTCGGTATTCGTTACTCCTCGTCCGGAACGCAGTCTGCGAGGTCGGTGAAGTTCTGTTCGGACGCACTGTTCGTCCCGACCGACCGGGCTTTCCTGGGATGTGATAGACATCGCTGCCGTGCCTGTGGAAGCCAGAGCCTGCCGCAGCCTTCGACTTCACTCGGTAAGGCATTTCTCTTCTCTTTTCCAGAGACTCCCTCGAAGTTCCAGGACTGCTCCTTGATCGCTCTCACGACGAACTCTGAACTGTCTCTTGTTATCCAGCTGAACTTACTGGTTCCGGTCGGGAATTACTGAGCTCACCACTCTTCGATTTCCACCCACCAGTAATGTCCTGTCCGTTTATTATCACAACCGGTTTTGATTTTGACTTTGACGCCATAACTCAGGTTTAGTAACGTCTTTTTCATATTCCTGAGACCAAATTACTATTATCGATAATGATTTTGAGGGGGTCGGATTTATATTACTGCGATTGCTCCGACCCGTTACCGATGAAATTAAGATACAAACCAGTCATCCTCATCTTGGCTGTCTTGTTTCTACAGCTGTTCCTGATCGCGGGCTCGGGGGGCGAGATAGTGGAGGCAAATAACAACTCACAAATCGACGTACAGGACACTGCCGATGTCGAAATAGACGATAACCTGATTGATCAACAGGGCGAGGTTACGATAGTTATTAGATTGAGCGAAGCGAGTAAATCCTTGAACGATCAAGGACTCTCTTCGCCCGATATCGAACAACTGAGAGATCACGCAGAGTCAACACAGGCAAACGTCGAACAGTTCGCTAACGACCACGCGGGCATTGACATCGAGAACCAGTTCTGGCTTACGAATGCGGTGGTTGCGACGGTCGATACCGAGACAATCACACTCGATCAGTTGGCGCTTATCAAGGGCGTTGAGAAGATTCATGCGGACTTCGAGGTGGAAGCTGAATCCGCTTCTGCCAGTGTTTCCCCGTCACTGAGTTCCGATACTGTAAGTACGGAGGAGGACACGACCTATGGACTGGACCAAATCAATGCATCCGAGGCGTGGTCCCAGTACAACACACGCGGTGAAGGTGTCAAGGTCGCTGTTCTCGACACTGGCGTCGATGCTGCTCACGACGATATTGACCTGTATACGGACGATTCGACTGATCCGACGTATCCCGGCGGCTGGGCCGAGTTCGACAGTAGCGGCGACCAGGTCGCCGGTTCGGAACCTCACGATACGGATACACACGGGACGCACGTGAGTGGAACAGTCGCCGGTGGAAATGCCGCCGGGACCTACATCGGCGTCGCCCCGGAAACCAACTTGATGCATGGGCTCGTCATGCCCGATAATGGAGGTTCCTTCTCACAGATCATCGGGGGGATGGAGTGGGCCGTCGAGAACGATGCAGATGTAATCTCTATGAGTTTGGGGGCCGACGGGTACTACTCGTCGTTTATCGATCCAATTCGAACTGCCGAGAGTCAGGGTGTCGTCGTCATCGCTTCGATTGGTAATGACGGGGAAGGGACGAGCAGCAGTCCCGGTAACGAGTACGACTCTGTTGGGGTTGGTGCTACCAATAGCGATGGGGACGTCTCGGGCTTTTCTGGCGGCGAACTCATAGACACTGACAGTGCGTGGGGATCAAGCGCACCGAACGACTGGCCGGATCAGTACATCGTCCCCTCGATTAGCGCTCCCGGTTACTGGATTCCCAGCGCAGTCCCGGGTAATGAGTACCAGTACAAATCAGGCACCTCCATGGCGGCCCCCCACGTCGCTGGCGCTGTTGCGCTCATCCAGTCCGCGACGAGCGAGCACAAATCCCCCGACGAAATCAAACAGGCGCTTCAGGAAACCGCCTGGAAGCCTTCCGACTGGGACGAGAGCAACGCCGCGGCCTCCATCGACGGCCAGGATACCCGCTACGGCCACGGCATCATTGACGTCCCCGCGGCCATCGAGTACCTGAAAAGCGGCAGTGATCCCGCACCCTCCTTCAGCGTCGTCAGCGCGAGCCTCGACACGTCGACGATCCTCGAGGGCGAGTCCGTCACCGTCTCGGCGGACGTCGAGAACAGCGGCGACGCCGACGGCACCTTCACCGCAGAACTGCAGGAGGACGGAACAGTCATCGCAACGAAGGACGTCACCGTCGCCGCCGGCACCACGGAGACTGTCACGTTCACCCAAACCTACAATACGGCGGGCACCTACGACCTCGCGGTCAGTGGCACCACGGCGGGGACGCTCACCGTCGAGCAGCCCGCAAGCTTCACGATCACAGGTACATCCCTGAACTCGAGCACGATCACGGAGGGCGAGTCGGTCACGGTCTCGGCGGACGTGGAAAACACGGGCGACCGTGACGGTGACTTCACAGCCGACCTCGTCGTCGATGGATCCGCCGTGCAGACGACGACCGTGACAGTCGCGGCTGGCACGACCGAGACCGTCTCGTTCACCGAGACGTTCGACACCGCCGGCGACTACGCGATCGACGTGAACGACGCTGCCGTCGGCACCCTCACTGTCGAGGCGGCGACCGCCGACTTCACGGTCTCCGGGGCTTCGCTCACCGACACCACGATTCTGGAAGGCGACACGGCAGAGGCAACCGCGACGGTCGAGAACGTCGGCAGCGATGCAGGTGAGTTCACGGCGGAGTTCCGGCTCACCGACGCCAACGGCCAGACGACGGTCCGCGACTCGGCAACGGTCACGCTCGCAGCCGGCGAATCGACGTCAGTGACGCTCGCCGACACCGTCAGTTCGTCCGGTACTTACGACGCCGACGTCAGCGGCGAACCCGCGGGCACGCTGACTGTCGAACAGCCTGCGACCTTCGGAATCGTGAGCACCACGCTGAGCGAGCAGACGATCCTGGAAGGCGAGTCGGTCACGGTCTCGGCGGACGTGGAAAACACGGGCGACCGTGACGGTGACTTCACAGCCGACCTCGTCGTCGATGGATCCGCCGTGCAGACGACGACCGTGACAGTCGCGGCTGGCACGACCGAGACCGTCTCGTTCACCGAGACGTTCGACACCGCCGGCGACTACGCGATCGACGTGAACGACGCTGCCGTCGGCACCCTCACTGTCGAGGCGGCGACCGCCGACTTCACGGTCTCCGGGGCTTCGCTCACCGACACCACGATTCTGGAAGGCGACACGGCAGAGGCAACCGCGACGGTCGAGAACGTCGGCAGCGATGCAGGTGAGTTCACGGCGGAGTTCCGGCTCACCGACGCCAACGGCCAGACGACGGTCCGCGACTCGGCAACGGTCACGCTCGCAGCCGGCGAATCGACGTCAGTGACGCTCGCCGACACCGTCAGTTCGTCCGGTACTTACGACGCCGACGTCAGCGGCGAACCCGCGGGCACGCTGACTGTCGAACAGCCCGCCCGTTTTGCGCTCTCTGCGGGCTCGCTGAGCGACGGTGAAATCGAAGACGGTGAGTCGACCACCGTCTCGGCGACGGTCGAGAACCTCGGTGACCGCGAGGGAACGTTCACCGCCGAACTCCGCGTCGACGGCAGCACGACACAGACGACCGACGTGACGCTTGCCGGTGGCACGTCAGAGACGGTCTCGTTCAGTTACGAACCCCCGACAACCGGCGAGTACGTCATCGACGTCGCCGGTAACGACAACGACGGCGGCGTGACCACGACGTCCGCGGGGACGCTGACCGTGCTCGAACCCGCGTCCTTCGCGGTCAGTAACCCGACACTCAGCGATACGGAGATCCTCGAGGGTGAGGTGGTCACGGCCACGGCGACCGTCGAAAACACCGGCGAGGCCGAGGGGACGTTCACCGCGACGCTCGAGGTTACCGCCGACGGGGCCACCGAGGTTCGTGACAGCACGGACGTGACGCTCGCCGGTGGCCAGACGACGGAGGTCACACTCGACGAGGGCTTCACCCAGCCCGGCGAGTACGCCGTCGCGATCAGCGGCGTGGACGCCGGAACGCTCACCGTGCAGGAGGCCACCGCCGCGTTCGAGACCAGCGGCGTGACCCTCTCCGAGAACACCATCCTCGAGGGCGAGTCCGTCACTGTCTCCGCGACCGTCGAGAACGTGGGTGACGAGGCAGGCGAGCACAGCGCGACGGTGTTTGTCGACGGGAACGCCACAGGTTCGACCGTCGTCTCGCTCGCTGCCGGCGAGTCCACGACGGTCACCTTCGAGGAGACCATCGTCGACGCGGGCACCTACGACGTCACCGTCGACGACGCGCCCGCGGAGACGCTGACGGTCGACCAACCCGCGACGTTCGAGCTCAACGAAACTGGCCTCGAACCGACGACCATCCTCGAAGGCGAATCGATCGAGGCGACGGCGACGGTCGAGAACGTCGGTGACGAGACCGGGACGTTCACCGCCGAACTCCAGGTCGGGAGCACCGTCCGCGCGTCCCAGGACGTGACGCTCGATCCGGGTCAGACGGCGACGGTCGGGCTCACCACCACGCTCGACGAGCCGGGCGCGTACGATGTCGCGATAAGCGGGACCGGTATCGGGACCGTGACCGTCGAGGCGGCGACCGCCGAGTTCGACGTGACCAACCCCACGCTCGCCGACGACACGATCCTCGCCGGCGAGACCGCTTCGGTCACGGCGACCGTCGAGAACGTCGGGACCGAAGCGGGTGAGTTCACGGCGGAGTTCCGGCTCACCGACGCCAGCGGGGAGACGACGACCCGCGACACGGCAACGGTCTCGCTTTCGGTCGGCGAGTCGACGGAGGTCACCCTCGCAGACACCGTCGGTGAACCCGGGACGTACGACGTCGATATCTTGGGGAACAGCAGCAGGATCGACAGCAGCGAGGTCGACAGTGAGGACACGACCGCGACCTCGGTCGGCACTCTCCAGGTAGATTCGCCGGCACGGTTCGAGCTCACGGGCACGTCTGTCGAATCGAGCACGGTTCTCGTGGGCGAGTCAGTTACGATGACGGCAACCGTCCACAACGACGGTGACCGCGACGGTGAGACGACGCTCCAGTTCCTGAACGGCGCGGAGGTGCTCGACGACGCATCTGTCGCGCTCGCTGGCGGCGAGAGTACCACGGTCTCACTCGAGTGGGTCCCCGAGGAGACTCACGTCGGCGAGCACGCCCTGACGGTCGAGACCGGTGACGACAGCGACGTGGTGAGCGTTACGGTCGAGTCGCCCTCCGAGGCGGCATTCGATGTGGGGATTCGGGGGACGAACGCTCCGGTGGATGCCGGTGAGACGGTGGCTGTCGACGTGCTGGTCGAGAACGTCGGGGACGGCACGGACAGTCGGACGGTTGCGCTGTCGACCGACGGCGTCGAACGGGACACGGCGACGGTCGACCTGGCGCCCGGGGCACGCGAGCGGATCACACTCGAGTGGACGACCGGCACGGACGACAACGGGCGATACACCGCGAGGGTCAGTAGCGCCGACGACGTGGACACTGTCGGCGTGACGGTGTCGGCGGGCAAGCGCGGGGTCGGCTCCTACGCCGACGAGGACGGCGTCGTCCAGACGGATGGGATGCGACAGGCTATCACGGACTGGCGGAAAGGTGGGGTCGACACGGACCTGCTGCGGGCGGTTATCGACGCCTGGCGGAGCAGCGACCCGCTCGCGTGAGGGCTGCCGTTACGGCTGCCCCTCAGGGATCGGCTGACGGCGGTTCAAACCCGCCCTGAAAATGTAAATGAATCCTAATAGAAGATTATTCTATCTTTCAGGATAATTAATACTATTATGCTGTGCATACCCACGCCACCCATAGCATGAAACGACGCAAGTTTCTCATCGGCGCGGGAGGTATGGCGGCAGGTGGCTCCGCGTTGCTGGGCTCGGGCGCGCTCAGTCGCGTCGAATCACAGCGAAGCGTGACAGT
>JAZKTU010000202.1:0-3329 GCA_036625385.1 Halovenus sp.
GCTCATCGGTGGCTGTTGTTTCTGCCCATGGGACAGTCCTGATGGGTGAAAAGGGATACCCAAACGGGTGACTCCAAATCCCGTTTTCTCCGAAGCCTTCGCCGTGATCAGCACTGATCACCGCCTGCTCTGCATCTATATTTTGAATGAGAATGTCTATATATTCCAACACAAAGCGAAGGTTTGCAGTGAAACTGTCGCGGACATCCTCAGAGGTTACCTCCCCCCGTCTCGCCGGCTCAAATGACTTTTCTTCGGGTCGGAGTCCACGGATAACTGCAAGTTCGCCAGACATCAGTTCCTGCTGTGTTGTTTCCCCTGCTGTCCAGTCTAACGCATTCGCAATATGGTTGAGATGGGGGAGTGTATAGTGAACGATCATCCGCTCAAAGTCCTTCTGACGTCCTACGGCGATCGCTCTGTCAGTCTGCACGTGTGGGATGTGTTCAGCCTCTGGATGTAAGCGAAGATCCTGATTAGTAAACGGATATACCGTCTCGTAATACGCAAAAGCGTTCGAGGATACTGGTTCCCACTTTGGAACCCCTCTATGAATCATATCGTACTCATGGTCCGTATGCTGGTGGAACCGTTCGTTGAAAATCCGGTGCGACCAGATATTCCCGGACACGAAAGCGGTCTCGGCAAGCGCATCTTTATATTTCTCGGTAAATGTTTTGAGCATCCATTCCGCAGACATACTGCCAACAGACCGTATCTGTCCGATTTCATTACTCCAACTGATTGATTCAGCACACGAGTTGAGAGCATCTACACGACATGTATCTAATATTATAAGGAGGTCCCAGTCATATTCGAAGACATTCGTACCGTATGTGTATCGGGTGGTGACTGTATTCCACAGCGGAATAAAAACACCGGAATAGTTGAGAGTGTGATAAATAAATGGCAATAATCCGTCTTCCCGGAGTACACGTATTCCTTTTTTAATAGGGGGGGAGTCCATCCAAGGCTTTCATGCCTATGAGTGATATCTTCTTATACTTTCTGCCCGATTAAACTATCGGTTATTTTTCACTCACAAGCACGTTATCTGCAATCTTCACCGATAGGTAGAACGCAAAGAAGCCCTCCGGTTCGTTCAATCGCCTGGCTTGAGTCGGCAGAAATGATTATACAGGTGCGCGAATCACGTCACACTGTGTCTGAACGAGAATCCGACACGAATTCGAACGAAGCCGGGATCCCGCTCTGGGTCGCACTCGTCGCTGCACTCGCCGTTCTCCTCGTCGTCAGGATCTATCCGTTCGGCTCGGTCTTTCGCGGTGATGTCGTCCTCATCTCGAATGACCCCTGGGTCTTTCGCTATCTCGTCGATCAGGCGCTGACAGAGGGTGCCATCTCGCGTGCAAACCCGGCCGTGAACTGGCGGGCCGAACCCCTCCTGATCTGGACGCTCGCCTTCTTTTCGGCGCTCCTTGGCGGCGTCGAACGGACAGGCCTGGTTCTCGCGTGGTACCCGGTCGTCACCGCCCTGATCTCGGGCCTCCTGGTGTTCGTTCTCGCACGAACCCTCACCGACGACGTCCGGATCGGCCTCACTGCCGTCGTCATCCTGGCAGTCACACCGCTACACGTCTCCCGGACCGCACTCGGCTTCTCGGATCACCACGCCTTCGATTACATGTGGCTGCTCCTCACAGCCACAGCACTCACCTGGCTCGTCGTCCGGACCGACGCCGACCGGCGCCGCCGCTGGGCGGTTGGGGCTGGCCTCGGCCTCGCGGTGGCGGGCCAGACGCTTGCCTGGCGTGCGAGCCCGCTCATGCTCGTCCCCACGGCCGGTGCGGTCGGTGCTGCCGCCGTAATTCTGGTCCGAAAAGAGGTCCCGGTACGCACGCTGACACCGGTCGTCGCCGGGTTCGGCCTCGCCGCGGTGCTCGTCCAGCTGGTCCACCGGACGCTGGCCTGGCAGAACGCGGTCGTCGCTGGCACGCCCGTCCTCCTGTTTGTCGGCGCGCTCGCGCTCCTCGGGCTGGTTGCAGTCATCGACCGGGCGGACCGCTCCTGGCCGACACTCCTCGGTGCAGAACTCGCCGCCGTCGCGCTCCTCGCAGCGATCGTCTGGCTGGCTGTCCCGGGATTCGTCGAGCAGGTGCTTGGTCGGATCGACGCATTCACCACGTACATCGAGCAGCGCCAGCAAAGCGGCATCGGCGAGACGGCCCCCATCCTGTCTGCCTTTGGCCCCATCGCGGGGCCGATCATCCTGCTGGGGTTCAGCCCCTTCCTGGGGCTGCCGGCCGTCGCCTGGGGCCTCCTGCGCGGGTGGCGCGAACGCGAACCGGCGTGGCTCGTCCTCGCCGTCTACGTGGTGTGGTTCCTTGCCCTGGCGTTCGTCCAGCGCCGCTGGGCCGTCCAGTTGGGGCTGTTTCTGTCGGTGTTTGCCGGCGTCGGGTTCGTCGCCCTCGCCAACTGGCTGGCGCTGGTCCTGCCCCCGATGCCGGTACGCGAGAACCCTTCCGACAACCAGCACACGCTCGAACCGCCCGATCGGACCCGACTCGCCTTGCTTGGCGGAATGGGTGCCGTCGGCGTCGGCAGCGGTGCGCTGTTTTCGAAGTTCATTCTCGATCAACTCTCGTACGGCGACGCGGCCTACGGGGCCGCCGTGTGGATGCGCGAGTACGCCAGCGAGCGTGGCTGGACGTACCCCGCGAACTACGTTTTCGCGGAGTGGGGCCGCGTGCGCATGTACAACTACCTGGTCAACGGCCAGTCGCGGACGTACTGGTACGCCCAGAACAACTACGCCGACTTCATCTTCGACTCCGATGCCGACGGCTGGTACGAGGAGCTTGCCGACCGAGCCGGGTTCGTCCTGACACGCGGTGAGATCACCGCCAGTTCCTTCGCCGTCCAGTCCCAGCTCCACGACCGGTACGGGAGCGCGGGCGCTGGCAGCGATGGCGTTGGTCACTTCCGTGCGATGTGGGAGAGTGCCGACGGGGCAGAGCGAGTGTTTACCGTCGTGCCCGGCGCCACCGTCACCGGCGAGGGCCCCGCCGAGCGCACCCTCGTATTGTCGACGACGGTCACGCTCGCCGGCACCGGCCGGACCATCGAGTACCGGCGCCGGGTCGAAACCGACGCCGAGGGGCAGTTTTCGGTCGTCCTCGCCCACCCCGGGGAGTACGCCGTCGCCGAGACCGACCGGACGGTCACCGTCACGGAGGCCGACGTCCGCGAGGGCACGGAGCTGTCGCTTTCAGTCTAAAGCCGGTGGGCTTCTGCGCTGTTACCGCTGTGAGAAGGTCACGGTAGTGTTCTGTCACTCTCGCTTCGACGGGCCCGACTTCGGGGCCGGT
>JAZKTU010000203.1:0-3315 GCA_036625385.1 Halovenus sp.
CACCTTCGGCCTGGGCGTACTGGACGGTCTCTTTGATCAGGAAAATCGAGATGAGGAACGCCAGCACGACGACCACTCCGAGGAAGTAGAACGGTTCGGGCCGCAGGTTCCACTGCCCGGCGATAACGCCCGTAATCCATGCCCCGACGGCAACGCCAGTGTAACCGAACGACTCGTCGATACCGACTGCGAGGCCACGCTGGTCTGACCCTGCGAGATCGATCTTCGCGTTGATCGCCATACTCCAGGTCAGCGCCTGGTTGATACCCAGCAGGATGTTCCCCACCGTGATCCAGCCCCAGCTGGGGGCGAAGATGAGGATGAGCGGCAGGGGTAACGCGGTTGCCCAGCCGGCGATGAGGACTGGCTTGCGTCCGTACTCCTCGCCCCACTTCCCGGCGTAGAGGTTGAGGATCGATTTGACGATCCCGAAGGAGACGACGAACGAGCCGATAACCAGGAACGACGTGACGCCGAGGACCTCTTCTCCGAGAACGGGGACGACGGTCCGTTCGGACCCGATAGTTAGGCCGGTGGCGAACACCAGCAGGACGTGTAGCGAGAACTGTCCGAGGTGTTCACGGATTCCCTGTCGTAATTCAGTTGCCGTACTCATGAGTTACTCAGCTGCGCAGTTGTTGGGACCCAGTTCCAGTTCAGCCAGATCGCCAGCCGGGACAGATTCCTGTCCGACGTTCGTTCGCTTGACGCGCTCGAAGTTCGGTGGGTGATCCGGGATGTCCGACGCGAGTTCCCGAACGAACTCCTCGCGGTCACGGCCGAGGTCCTGGTTCCGGTCTTTGACTTCCGCAAGGGTCGCTGTCACTGGTGGTTCGGGTGAACCGGGGTCGTGAGCCGGCAGCACAGCGCATCGTCCGAGCGGTCCAGTAGCCGCTGGAGACTCTGATAGAGGGTCGCGGCGTTCTGCTCGACGTTTGAGTCTTCGATTCCTGCTTCGACGCCGAGTTCGACACGTCCCACGCTCTCGTGAAAGAGCGTATCGCCAGTGAGGAGTGCTGCACCGTCGATATCAAACGAAACAGTCCCCTCGCTGTGTCCCGGTGTGTGGATACTCTCGATATCGAGGCTGCCGACCGTCACGGTCTGCCCGTCTTCGAGGGGCCTCGCGTCGATGGCGAGCGCGTCCTTGGGGTGGAGGTAGTAGGGGACGCCGTGTCGGTCGGCGAGTTCCGCACCACCGGAGACGTGGTCCGCGTGGGCGTGCGTATCGAAGACGCCAACGAGGTCGGCGTCGTACTCCTGGAGAATCGCATCGTACTCGTCGAGATAGTGTGACGGGTCGAAGACTGCGGCGTCACCGCCTGAAATTACGATGTGTGAGAGACAGCCCTTCCCTGGACGGGCGACCTGAACGAGCGTGCCATCGAGGTCGGCTGGTACTTCTGCGTGCCGGTGGACACGGCTCCAGCCGTTCATCCCGTCCGTGAGCGTCACCGCGTCGTAATCCAACTCCTGGAGGACGCCCGTTGCGGTCTCCGAGACGACACCTTCGGCACAAATAGTCACAATCTGATCTTCTTGTGGGAGCTCCGAGAGGGGTTCCTTGGCCTGTTCAGGGTCGTCAGTTAATTCCTCGTAGACATCGATGTTGATACTGCCCGGGATATGCCACTCCTCGAAATCTTCCTCGTGGCGAATATCGAGAACAAGCGGATCCCCGTCGCCATCTTGTACCTGTTCGCTGAGTTCGCCCGGCGATATCTCTTGCATCGGTACTTCTGAATAGCAGATATATTAGTATATAAGTACTGCCGGACATGACCGGCACTATTAATTTTGGTCAGTCCAAAGGTATCGGTATGAGTTTATACGAGACCTCGATTCGAGTCAGACACGAGTGTCCGTACCGGGAGATTTCGGAACGACACCCGGACTTGACTATCCGTGAGTGGCCGCTGAGCGACTGTCAAGTGCTCGAAATCACTTCGGAGACGACGCCGACCGACGAGTTGCTCGACGATATCACCCAGCTCGGAACCGTTCTGCACGAATCGAATGGTGACGATGGATATCACGTCGTCACGCAGTCCTGTCTCTGCTCACTCGAACAGTCGATCATCGACCGCTTCGAGGAACACAACTGCCTATATCAGTCGCCGACGATCTACCGCCAGGGCTGGGAGCACTACACAGTCGTCGCCTTCGACGAGTCAGACATTCGAGAACTGCTCGGTGATCTGCGATCCGACAGAGAGATCGAACTGCTCTCGAAAACCTCGATTTCGGAGACACAGATCCCCCACAGTATGCTGGCTCCGGCAAACCAACTGTTCGAGAACATCACTGACCGGCAGTTAGCAGCACTCCAACTGGCCCTGGAAAGCGGGTACTACGAGCAACCGCGGAACACCTCGCTTCGAGACCTGGCCGATCAGACGGCCGTCGCTCGCTCGACGTACGAAGAACACCTCCGGAAGGCAGAGAACAAACTCCTCACGAACGCGGGCCAGTTCCTGCGGCTGGTCACCGCGACGTCGACGACTGACCCGTTGCAAGTGGACAAAACACAGCAGACTGAACAGGCTGCCGACTAGTCACTTTCCTTGTCCTGGTTCCGTGAATACAGGCTATATGACTGATTCGTCCGACTCGGATTCCTCCCCGCTTTTCCAAGCAAAGGAATTCGACGAACCGTCTGTTTTTACTGTCCGCTCCGTCACTACTCGCTGACTTCGGTCTTTACGACGGTTGCCGGCCGGGTCGTCAACCGGAGGACGCGGTCGGTGACACTCCCGAGCAGGGCGCGATATTCTTCTGGTCGACGCTGGGTTCCGAGTACGAGTACATCCACATCGTGGTCGTCCGCGTACTCCACGATGGTCTCGGCTGGCCGGCCGTGGTGTATCGCTGTCTGGATGTCGACATCGGCCTCTGCTGCTCGGCGACGGAGTTCCGAAAGTGTCTCCTCTCCGAGTTCTTCGAGGCCGTGTTCGGGGCCTTCGGCTTCGTCGACGTACTCGTCGCCGCTGTAGGCCGTGACAACGTCCTCGTCAACGACGTAGAGCACGTGTACAACAGCATCGAGAGCGGCTGCCAGGTCGAGGGCGTGTGCCCCAGCCTGTTCAGATGCGACCGTGCCGTCTGTCGAAAGCAGAATCCGGTCGTACATACACTCGAATTTCAGAGGCGTGGATAATAAAATCGCTACCCGATTCCCAGCACTCAGGAGGTGGATACCCACATCCAGACCTCACTACTCGTGAGACCAGCGAATAAAACGCTCGTTTGTGGTTGTGACTGTCGATCACCATCTCGGTGGCGTATTCGATTGGCTTCTTTTCGAGTGGGTTGAAC
>JAZKTU010000047.1:0-19362 GCA_036625385.1 Halovenus sp.
CGAGAGGGATCGGCTTGCCGACGCACATCTGGGCTTTCTGGTAGGCCTTGCCGAACGTGCCGGCGGTTCCCATGACCTCGCCGGTCGATTTCATCTCGGGACCCAGGCGCGGGTCGCTGCCCGGCAGGCGGTCGAAGGGAAGCACGACCTCCTTGACGCTGACCTGTTCGGGGATCTGCTCCTCGTAGTCGAGCGCCTCGAGGTCGGCACCGGCCATGACTTTGGCGGCGATTTTCGCGATCGGGACGCCCGTCGCCTTCGAGACGAACGGGACAGTGCGGGAGGAGCGAGGGTTGGCCTCGAGGACGTACACGTTGCCGTCTTTGACCGCAAGCTGGACGTTCAGCAAGCCGACGGTGTCGAGCGCCGTGGCGATATCCTCGACGACTTCACGCACCCGGCGGTTCACGTCCCGACCCAGCGAGCGGGGCGGAATCATACACGCCGAGTCGCCCGAGTGGACACCTGCCGTCTCGACGTGTTCCATCACGCCGCCGATGAGCACGTTCTCGCCGTCCGAGACGGCGTCGACGTCCAGTTCCACGGCATCGGCGAGAAACTCGTCGACGAGGATCGGCTTGTCCGGGGAGACCCGGACCGCCTCCTCGATGTAGGTTTCGAGGTCCTCGTCGTTGTAGACCACGTCCATCGCGCGCCCGCCCAGGACGTACGAGGGGCGGACGAGCACCGGATATCCGATGTCGTGTGCGAGGGCGAGCGCCTCCACCTTGCTCGTCGCCGTCCCGCCTTCGGCCTGTGCGATGCCCAGGCCGTCCATGAGCTGGTTGAACCGGTCGCGGTCCTCCGCGAGGTCCATCGCGTCGACTGACGTCCCCAGAATCTCGCAGTCGAGGCCGCGACGCGCGAGTTCGTCCGCGAGGGGCTGGCCGATGTCGACGCTCGTCTGCCCGCCGAACTGGACCATCACGCCGTCGGCCTCGGTCGCCTCGATGACGTCCGCGACCTCCTCGGCAGTGATCGGCTCGAAAAACAGGCCGTCGGAGGTGTCGTAGTCGGTCGAGACCGTCTCGGGGTTGTTGTTGACGACGTGGGCCTCGATGCCCATGTCCCGGAGCGCCCGGATGGCGTGGACCGAACAGTAGTCGAACTCGACGCCCTGCCCGATACGGATCGGGCCGCCACCGACCACGACGACGCTCTCGACGTCGCGGTCGACCTGCAACTCGTCGCGACCGAGGCCGGAAACCGGGTCCCGGGCCGAGTAGTAGTACGGGGTTGTCGCCTCGAACTCGCCGGCACAGGTGTCGACGAGCTTGAAATCCCGGTCCGGTGTTGCTGTGTCCACGTCGTCGACGGTGACGGTTGTCCCCCCGTCCGTCGTCACCTCGCCCTCGACCTGCTCGTCGCCGCCCGCCAGGTGATCGGGAAGCCAGGAGGCGTGCGTATCGGTGAACTCGCCGCCAGCAAGCGCGGTGATTTCGTGGTCGGTGAAGCCGGCGTTCGCGGCAACGCCGAACTCCCCCTCGGCAGCGGCGTCGGCGGCGTCGGCGACCCGTCTGTACCGTTCGACGTACCACTCGCGGATCTCGGTGAGGTCGACGAGTTCCTCGACGCCGTAGCCGCGCTCGAAGGCCTCGAACATGGCGTACGGGCGGTCGGGCGTCACTGTTTGCAGGTAGTCCGTTTCGAGTTCCGCGTCACTGACTGTCGACCAGTCGGCGGCAGGCTCGTACTCCGAGGAGCGAAGCGCCTTCAGCAGCGATTCCTCGAAGGTTCGCCCGATCGCCATCGCCTCGCCGGTCGATTTCATCGCCGGACCGAGGTCGAAGGCCACGTCGCGGAACTTGTCTTTGGGCCAGCGGGGGACCTTCGTCACGACGTAGTCGATCGCCGGCTCGAACGCCGCCGTGGTTTCGCCGGTGATTTCGTTTTCGATCTCGTGGAGACGCTTGCCGAGCGCCACCTTCGCAGTCACGCGGGCGATGGGGTAGCCGGTCGCCTTCGAGGCCAGCGCCGACGAGCGCGAAACGCGGGGGTTCACCTCGACGACGCGGTACTCCCCGCTTGCGGTACCGTCGTCGCGCCACGCGAACTGGATGTTACAGCCACCCTGGATACCGAGTTCGCGGATCACCTTCAACGCAGTGTCGCGCATCTCCTGGTGGCCGTCGTCCGGAATGACCTGACTGGGGGTGACGACGATTGACTCGCCGGTGTGGATGCCCATCGGGTCGATGTTCTCCATGTTGCAGATGATGATACACGAGTCGTCGGCGTCGCGCATCACCTCGTACTCGAGTTCGATCCAGCCGTCGATGGACTCGGTAATCATCACGCGGTTGTCCCGCGAGAGGTTCAGTCCCTTCCGGACGGCGTCTTTCAGTTCGTCCATCTCGCCGATGACCCCCGACCCCGCGCCACCGAGCGTGTACGTAGTACGCATGATAACGGGGAGTCCCCCGACAGCGTCGACCGCGTCCTCGACCTCGTCGATCCCGTCGATCGTCACCGACGTCGGGACTGGTTCGTCGATGGACTCCATGCGCTGGCGGAACTGGTCCCGGTCCTCGGTCGCGTAGATGGTCTCGAGGGGCGTCCCCATCACCTCGACGTCATGCCCGTCGAGCACCCCCTCCTCGGCGAGTTCCGCGGTGACGTTCAGGCCAGTCTGCCCGCCCAGCCCCGCGATGACGCCGTCGGGCTGTTCCTCCCGGATGATCTCGGCGATCGCCTCGGTGGTGATCGGTTCGATGTACACCTCGTCGGCCATATCGGGGTCGGTCATGATGGTCGCCGGATTCGAGTTGACTAGAACGACCCGTGCGCCCTCCTCCTGGAGCGCACGGCAGGCCTGTGCGCCGGAGTAATCGAACTCCGCGGCCTGCCCGATCTGGATCGGTCCACTCCCGATGAGCAGTATCGTGCGGTCTTCCTCGTCTGTCATTACCGGGGAGAGTCCACACATCGTAATAAGGCCGACGAAAGGATACGAAAGTCGAAACCGAGTTTCGAATATCGTATCGCCCGCGCCACGTGGCCCGGCTTCGTGGCCGAGCAAGTGCTGGTCGGGGGGAGAGAGCGGGTGAAAACACGGTACAGCCGGGGGTATCAGTTGGTTTCGGGGAACCGATACCGATAAGGTTGGTCGCGGATGACCTCGACGTCCCCGGTTTGCTCGCGACGACCCAGTACCGTCGCAACGCGGTGAGCGCTGTCGAACTCCTCGCCGTGCTCCTCGAGCAACTGCAGGATCTCGCGTGCCGTCATCGGTTCGTCCGCCTCGGCGTCCTCGAGGACTGACTGGATACGCTCGAACTCGCCGCGGCGTATGCGCATACACACACAATACCCCCCACCCTCATTAATTGGCGTCAGACAGTCGTCAGACGGCGGTTTTCGTCAAATCGCCGGACAGGAGCGGTGCGATCTGTGTTACCTGCTGTCAGACAGCTCCCGGACCTTTGACACACTGAGGGCCAGAACTGACGGCCCTGAACGCGCGCAATACACGTATCGGCTGACATATATCGAAATTGATTTAATACAGTCCTTAGCACATTGGCTAACATGGTACTCGAAATCATCGCCGGCTTCGTGATACTCGTGATACTACTTTTGCTCGTCGGGTACATCATAAGCATCTACAACCAGCTGGTGAGCCTGAACAAGCGGGTCGACCAGGCGAAACAGAACATCGACGTCCTGTTGAAACAGCGCCAGGACGAGTTGACGAAGCTGGTCGACGCCGCACAGGAGTTCATGGACCAGGAAGAGCAGGTTCTCGTCGAGTTGACCGAGGCCCGGGAGCAGGCCGAACAGGCCAATACGCCCCAGGAGCAGGCGGACGCCGACCAGCTCGTCCGGACCGCGATGGCTGATTTCCGTGCCCGCGTCGAGGAGTACCCGGAACTGCGCTCCCAGGAGAATATGATGCAGTTCCAGGAACGCATCACCGACATCGAATCCCAGATCTCCGACAGGCGGGAGTTCTACAACGAGGCAGTCACGCGATACAACACCCGCATCGCCCAGTTCCCCTACGTCATTTTCGCCCGACAGCTGGGATTCGGGGACAAAGAACTGTTCAGGGCCTCCGAGAGCGCAAAGGAGGACGTCGACGTCGGCGCCGCCTTCGACTGATACGGACTGCTGTGAGTAGTTTCGAGCGGTCCGGGAAATAGCGTCGTCTCAGCCGCTGAAACTGACGCTCTGTGCCGGCCAGGCGGTGAGCCGAGCGCAGCGAGGCGAGTCTCGGAAGAGCGACACGTTTAGTTGGGCCGCTGCCGAACGTACGGGCGTATCGTGTCACGCGAGGACGAACTCACGGCAGACCGCGAGACGGGCACCGACAGCGACGTCGCGGCCGAACTGTCTGAAGCGCTCGCCGACGAACCGGACGTCGACAGCGCGGCGACGTCATTTCTCGACGTCGAGGACGAACTCGACCAGCCCATCGAGGGCAGGCAGATCCGCGGGCGGGCGATCGATGTCGACCGGGTCCCGGGCAGCGAGGTGCCCGACGACTATCCCGCGGAGATCCGGACCGAGGACGCGCTCGCACTCTACCTGGAACTCACCGGGACGGACGGCGGAACGGTCGTCACGTACTTCGAGTGGCCGGACGACGGGGCCGACGAGCGACTCGCAACACTGCTCGATCTGCGTGACGTTCCCGGCGACCGCTTCGCCGACCTGCACGGCGAGACCATCCTGCTCGAGGCGCGGAACGGCCACTACGTTCCCGTCCTGCCCGACGAGGAACCACGCGGCGACGAACGCGGGCTCTACGGTGTTCTCGCCGGCCTCGGCGTGAACGTCTTGCTCGCACTCGCGATGATGTTCGGGTTCGGGAGCGCCGCCGCCTCGACGGGCTTTGTCGTCCTCTGGCTGGTCGCGAACCTCGTTCTCCTCCCGGTGGCGACGTATCTCGACGCCTGGAACCTGCGGACGACCACCGACTGGGACGGCGGTCCGCTGTTCTGGGCGACGCTTTCGGCCATCCCCGCGTTGAACATCGTCGTCGCTACGTTCTATCTCATCGCCCGCGGGAACGCGGAGCCGATCGTGTGAGCAGTCGGACCGGGGCGCTGGCTACAGGTCGGGCGTAACCCGGGAGAGTCGCATCGCGTTCCCGGTGATCCCGACGGTCATCCCGGCGTCCCCGACGAGGACGGCGAGCCAGATCGGGACGTACCCGAAGGGGACGAGCAGGACCAGCAGCGCCTTGACACCCAGACTCGCCCAGATGTTCTGCCGGATGACCCCGTTTGCCCGCCCGGAGAGGTCACGGAGGTAGGGGAGTTTCCCGATATCGTCGCCCATCAGGGCGATATCGGCTGTCTCCAGGGCAGTGTCCGTCCCCGCGGCACCCATCGCGACGCCGACCGTCGCGGTCGCCAGCGCCGGCGCGTCGTTGATACCGTCCCCGACCATCGCGACGCCATCACCGTCGTCGAGGGCGCGGACTGCGGCGACCTTGTCCTCGGGCAGCAACCCGGCGCGAACGTCGTCGACACCCACGTCTTCCGCGATCGCCCGGGCCGTGCGCTCGTTGTCGCCCGTCAGCATGACCACCCGGTCGACGCCGAGGCTGTGGAGTCGGTCGACCACCTCCCGGGCGCCGGGTCGGATGGTATCGGAGACGGCGATCATCCCTTCGAGTTCCTCGTCTGTCCCGACCAGCACCACCGTCTTGCCCTCGGCCTGTAACGCCGGAACAGTATCCTCGAGCAGGTCGAGACAGCGGTTGCGCTCACAGAGCTGTCGGGACTTCGCCGTGACGACCCCGCCGTCGGTCGCGGCGTGGACGTGAGAGAGGTCGAACCCCAGCGACTCGAACAGCCCCGGCTTGCCGGCGTAGTGGGGCGTCCCGTCGACGGTGGCCCGGACGCCCTTTCCGGTGAGTGCCTCGAACTCCCCGACGGTGCCGGCCGGAACGTCGCGCTCCCGGGCGTGGTCGACGATCGCCTCGCCGACGGGATGCTCGCTGCGGGACTCGAGGCCGCGTGCACACGCCAGGACGTCCGCCTCGGTGTTGTCGTTCAGCGGGATGACGTCGGTCACCGTCAACTCGCCACGGGTGATGGTCCCGGTCTTGTCGAGCGCGACGGCGTCGACCGCTCCCATCGCCTCGAGGTGGTCACCGCCCTTGACGAGCACCCCGTTGCGGGCGGCGCTCGTGATACCGGAGACCACGGAAACGGGCGTACTGATGACGAACGCACAGGGGCAGGCGAGCACGAGAAGCGTCAGTCCGCGGACGAACCACGTACTAAAGGAAGCCCCGAACGCGACCGGCGGGACGACAGCCGCGAGCACCGCGAGGGCAACGACTGCGGGCGTGTAATAGCCCGCAAACCGGTCGACAAACTGCTCGCGCTCGGTCCTGTTTGCCTGTGCGTCCTCCACGAGGTCGACGATGCGCGCGAGGGTGTGCTCGCCCGCCGGCGCGGTCGTCTCCACCTCGAGATAGCCGGTCTCGTTGAGCGTCCCGGCGTACACCTCGTCGCCGGGCGTCTTGTCGACCGGGGCGCTCTCGCCGGTCACCGGGGACTGGTCGACCGCGCTCTCACCCTCGGTCACGCGACCGTCGACCGGGACCGTCTCCCCCGGCCTGACGACGACCGTCTCGCCGACGCGGACCTCGCCGGCCGGAATCGTCACTGTCTCCCCGTCGACGGCGCCCTCTCGGGGCGTCTCCGACGACCCAGTGTCGCGGCGGACGCGCGCCTCGTCGGGCGAGAGGTCCATCAGTTCCCGGAGCGAGGTCCGGGCACGGTCCATCGAGTGGTCCTCTAGCAACTCCGCGAAATTGAACAGGACTGCGAGCGTCGCCGCCTCGAAGTACAGCCCCTCGCCGAAGAACAGGCTCGCCGCGACGGCACCGAGAATCGCCACGCTCATCAGGAAGTCGATATCGAGCGAGCGCTGCCGGGCGGACCGAACGCCGTGTCGGAGGATGACTTCGCCACCCACGACAGTCCCAGCCAGGAAGGCGATGTCGGCGACACTGTGGGCAGTCCCGAGAAGCGAAACCACCGTGATACTCGCCGCCGGAGCGAGGAACGCCAGCCCGACCGCCAGAAACAGGCCGCTCGCCCCCGTCTTGAGGGCCCGCGACCCGAGCCAGATGTCCCGTGTCCGGGGTCCCGTCGACCCGCCGTCCGTCACCTCGTACCCGACCCCCTCGATCGCATCGACGAGTGACTCGGGTGTCGTCACCGTCCTGTCGTACTCGACCGTGACGCGCCCCGCCGCAGGCGCGGGGTCGACATGCACCACGCCTGGCCGGGCCGCGAGCGCGTTCCTGACCGTCGTCGCACACGACGCACAGTCCAGTTCCGGAACTGTGAACCGGACCGTGTCGGCGCCCCGGTCGGCGGAGCCGGACACGCCAGCCGGCGGGCCGGAACCGGTGCCGTCCGCCGACGGTGGCTCTGTCATGGATGGGACTACGGCCCAGAGATTATTAATTCGACTGTTACGAATCCGTGTTTTAATGGGAATTTTTCATAACAAATTGCGTCTGAGTTAATAAAACGAGGGCGGACGGGGCTGTGGCCGCCTACTCGTTCCCGTCCCAGGCCATCCGGCAGTCGTCGTCACAGAAGTGTGCCGACTGTACCTCGCTCTCCTCGATCCACGTGAGCACGCGGTGGTTCGGGTTGTTCACGATAGGCGCACCGCAGGAGACACACGTCGGAGCATCCTCTTCCGACACGTTTTCGTTGTGGTCCGAAGTCGGGTCGACCATCTTGTCTCGATGGACGTGACGGGCCTACTTAATCACATATATCGAGCCCCGTCGTTCGAGGTGGCCACTGTCCGGACTGGGACCAGCGCCCTCGGGTATCTGTCCGGCAGAGACTCTATAGAGCGTGAGAGAAGCCGCCGTCGTCCCGGGTGCGACACCTCTTTGACGCCGCTGGCGAAAAGCGTGGATATGGAGCCAAAGCGGGAGGTGACGAGCGTCGACCTGGCCGCTCTCGAGCGCGAACTGGCGCGCTACGAGGGGGCGCGGCTCGACAAGGCGTACCTCTACGACGACGGGTTCGTGCGGCTGAAGTTGCGCCACTACGACCACGGCAGGGTCGAGTTACTCGTCGACGTGGGCGAGACGAAACACGTCCGGGTGGCACCGCCGGAGCACGTCCCGCCGGCCCCCGAACGGCCGCCGAACTTCGCGATGATGCTTCGTAACCGGCTCGAAGGTGCCGAACTCGCGGCGGTCGAGCAGTTCGAGTTCGACCGTATCCTGACGCTCTCCTTCGAGCGCGACGACGGGTCGACGGACCTCGTCGCGGAACTGTTCGGGGACGGCAACTTCGCGGTGCTCGACGAGACCGGCCACGTCGTGGACTGTCTGGACACGGTCCGGCTCAAATCCCGGACGGTCGCTCCGGGGGCACCCTACGAGTTCCCCGACGCGCGGTTCAACCCGCTGACCGTCGACCGCGAGGAGTTTCGCGCCCGGTTCGAGCAGTCAGACACGGACGTGGTCAAGACGCTCGCGACACAGCTCAACTTCGGCGGTCTCTGGGCCGAGGAACTCTGCACCCGCGCCGGCGTGACGAAGACACTGGACGTCGACGAGACGACCGACGACGACTACGAGCGCCTCTACGAGACCGTCGGGAAGCTCGCCGACCGCCTCGATGCCGGCGATTTCGACCCCCAGGTCTACTACGACGGCGACCCGGCGGACGGCGGCACACGTGTCGACGTCGCGCCGGTCCCTCTCCAGGAGTACGCCGACGCCCCGCGGGAGTCGTTCGACCGCTTCACCGACGCGCTGGACGACTACTTTACCCACCTCGGCGACGGGGACGAGGAGGGAGCCGACGCCGGGGGCGACCGACCGGACTTCGAGGCGGAAATCGCAAAACAGGAACGCATCATCGAGCAGCAGGAGGGCGCGATCGAGGAGTTCGAGCAGGAGGCCGAGTGGACCCGCGAGAAGGCCGAGTCGCTGTACGCACATTACGACCTCGTCGACGAAGTCCTCTCGACAGTGCGGGAGGCACGCGAGTCGGGCACGCCGTGGGACGACATCGCCGCCCGGTTCGAGGAGGGCAAAGAGCAAGGAATCCCCGCGGCGGAGGCGGTGAAGGACGTCGACGGCAGCGAGGGGACGGTGACGATGTCGGTCGACGACCACACCGTTACGCTGCGGGTGGATCAGGGCGTCGAGCAAAACGCCGACCGTCTCTACACCGAGGCGAAGGCGATCGAGGAGAAGAAAGCGGGTGCCGAGGAAGCGCTCGCGGAGACGCGCGAGCAACTCGAGGCGGTCAGGGAGCGCCGCGAAAACTGGGAACGCGAGGACGGCGAAGACACCGAAGGGAGCGAGGACGGGAGTGAAGATATCGACTGGCTCTCGCGCTCCTCGATCCCGGTACGCAGGTCCGAACGTTGGTACGAGGAGTACCGGTGGTTCCACACGAGCGACGACTTCCTCGTCATCGGCGGTCGCAACGCCGACCAGAACGAGACCCTCGTCAAGAAGTACCTCGACCGCGGTGACCGCTTTTTCCACGCGCAGGCCCACGGTGGCCCGGTAACGATACTGAAGGCGACCGGCCCCAGCGAGTCATACGACGAGGACCTGACGATCCCCGACCGGTCCCTCGAGGAAGCGGCGCAGTTTGCTGTTTCCTACGCCTCGGTCTGGAAGGACGGCAAGTACGCGGGCGATGCGTACATGGTCGACCACGACCAGGTCTCGAAGACGCCCGAGAGCGGCGAGTACCTCGAGAAAGGCGGGTTCGCCGTGCGCGGCGACCGGACGTACTTCGAGGACACCGCAGTCGGGGTTACGGTCGGCATCACCTGCGAACCCGAAACCCGCGTCATCGGCGGCCCACCCGACCCCATCGAGAAGCGCGCCGAGACGGCGATCGAGGTCGAACCGGGCAAGTACGCACAGAACGACATCGCAAAGCGGCTCTACCGGGAGTTTCGCGAGCGGTTCACCGACGAGTCGTTCGTCCGGAAGGTCGCCAGCCCGGACCTGATCCAGGAGTTTCTCCCGCCCGGCGGAAGCACGATCCGGGAGTGATAGCCCGGAACCCGCCGTACGGGCAGTGAAAGATACCAACCCATTAGTAGCCCCACTGTGTCCGCCGAGATAATGAGCGGTGACGGCGGCGAACCGCAGGAGGATCGAAGACCGCCGAGACGGGCGGAGACCTCCGAGAGCGGCGTACCGGCGGAAGGAGCGGTCGTGCGGGACCGGTTCTCCTCGGACGAAGTCTTCCAGCGCATCATCGCCGCCGCGGACGAGGAGATCACGTCCGGCCGTCGGGAACTGTTCTTCGCCGGCCTCGCTGGCGGTCTCGCCATCACCATCACCGTGCTCGTCTACGCCTCGCTGTGGGCGACCACCGGCGACGGAGTCGAGGACGCAAACCGGGTCGTCGCGTCGCTGTTGTACCCTATCGGCTTCATCTACATCATCATCGGCGGCTACCAGCTCTACACCGAAAACACACTCCCGCCGGTCGCACTGACACTCGAGCGGTTCGCGAGTATCCCCGCACTGTTGCGCAACTGGGGTATCGTGCTGCTCGGGAACTTCGCTGGCGGGGCGATCGGTGCAGTCGTCCTCGCGTACGGCGGCGTGCTGACCGGCGGGGCCGACCAGGCGGCGATGGTCATCTCGCAGAAAGGAATCGAGGAGCCGACTCTCAACCTGTTCACGAAAGGCGCCCTCGCCGGCCTCATCGTCGCCGGCGTCGTCTGGGTCGAGTACGCCTCCCGGGACACCATCTCCCGGCTCGTCGTCGTCTATCTCGCCTTCCTCTGTATCCCGTTAGGGAACCTCTACCACGTCGTCGTCTCGTTCACCGAAATGTCGTACCTGCTCCTGCTCGGCGAGACCGGCGCGGCTGTCGGGATGACTGAGTTCGTCATCCCCGTATTGCTGGGCAACACGGTGGGGGGTATCGTCCTCGTGACGGTGGTCAACTACTATCAGACGAGCGAACACCGGCTCGGGTCGATTTCCAGAGGGAGATCCATCGGGCGGCTCTCGGCTCGCGAGTGGGTGTTCGGCCGGTACGTCGGACGGTCGTACGTGCCGGTCCTCGACACGCACGACGTGGAGCCGCCGACCGCTGCCGACGGGGGCGATACCTTCCGTATCACGGTCCCTATCTCGAACCCCCGGACAGAGCGGAACCTGGTCGAGCTGGCCTGTATCGTCGGTCAGCAGCACCCGTCCGCGAGGGTCCACGTTGCCCACATCGTACAGGTGCCCGACGGAATGACCTACCAGTACAACAGCCAGCAGCGGGCACGGATCACCAGACAGTCCGAGGCGAAGCTTGGGCCCCTCGAGGAGGAGATGGCAGAGTACGACGCGACAGTCGGGACCTCGACGGTCGTCTCGCACAACTCCTTCGAGGAGATATTCAACCAGGCGAAACAGGACGAAGCCGACCTCGTCGTGATGGCCTGGAGCGAGGGCAAACTCTGGGGGACCCTCAAAAGCGGCCGCCCGATAGACGAGTTGACGAACACGCTGCCCTGTGATTTCCTCGTGCTCAAGGACCGCGGGCTCGACCTCTCGAAGGTACTGCTCGCGACCGACGGTGGCCCGAACGCGGACCTGGGCGCGGACGCCGCCCGGGCGCTCCGTGACAACGCCGGGTCGCAGGTGACAGTGCTACACGTCACCGGCAGTCCCGAGCAACGCGAGGAGGGCGAGCAGTTCCTCGAGGAGTGGGCGAGGGAACGGGGCCTCGACGACGCCGAGCGCATCGTTGACACCTCCGGCGAGGTCGAACCCGCCATCGCGCGGGAGGCAGGCAACAACACGCTCGTCCTCATCGGCGCGACCGAGCGGGGCCTCCTCTCCCGTCTCGCCAGGGACTCGCTGCATCTCGATATCATCGACGACGTGGAGGGTTCGGTGTTGCTCGCCGAACGCCCGGAAAAGCGCAGTCTCCGCAAGCGGCTGTTCGGGTAGCGACGCCGGACAGTGACGCCCGGGTCGACGCTCTCGAAACCCGCACCGCCCTCCGCTTGGCTGCGCGCACATCCCAGTCACCTGCGCCGCGGAGAGCGGGCCTCACGGGGCGCGTAGAAGTATCAGGACTTTTGTCCGGCAGTAGAGCAACCTGGGCCCCAGCCCGCGCAACGACAGTCGTTTGAACGGAAAGAGGAGGGAAGAGGTGACCGGAGGTGGCGAGGCGACAAATGGCAAGTCCCCAGTACACCGGGCGTTGGCAATCAGGTCCGCCCGGTAACAGATATTTGGGGCCGGAAAGTGCTAATTTGACACCCCTGTATTGACGGGATTTTAAATAGAAGGGGTGGCGAAGGCTCGAAAGGCCACGACGGAGACCCCCGGCCTACCCTGCCCGCCAGTGCGGGGCCAGGAATCACGTCCGCAGTGCAACGGGCACCGCGTCCCAGCAGTGTGGCGGGGGGAACGATCGGCTCACATCATGCCTTTGCCCATCAGTTCCCGCGCGATGATGTTCTTCTGGATTTCGGTGGTCCCCTCGTAGATCTGGGTGATCTTGGCGTCCCGGTAGAACCGCTCGACGTCGAAGTCATCGACGTAGCCCGACCCGCCGTGAATCTGGACGGCTTCGTCGGCAACGTCCACGGCGACACGCGAGGCGAACTCCTTTGCCATCGAGGCCAGTTTCGTCAGCTGCTCGTCCGCGTTGTCGACGCTCCAGGCGGATTTGTAGGTCAGCTGACGGGCAGCCTCTGTCCGCGTGTGCATGTCCGCAAGCTTGTGCTGGATCGCCTGGAACTCGCCGATCGGCTGGCCGAACTGCTCGCGCTCCTGTGCGTACTCGAGTGCGCGCTCGGTCGCCCCTTTCGCGATGCCGATACCCTGGGCGGCGACGGCAGTGCGTGTCTCGTCGAAAAACTGCATGAGTTGCAGGAACCCGGCGCCGCGATTGCCGACGAGGTTCTCAGCCGGCACGCGAACGTCGTCGAAGACGAGCTCTGCGGTATCGGACGCACGGATTCCGAGCTTGCCGGTGATCTTCTCCGCCGTGAACCCGTCACGGTCGGACTCCACAATGATCTGTGAGAAGCCGTTGTACCGCCCCTCGGCGTCCGGGTCGGTCTGGCACAGGACGACGAAGTAGTCGCCGACTGTTCCGTTGGTGATCCACATCTTCGAGCCGTTCAGGACCCACTCGTCGCCGTCTTTCTCGGCACGTGTCGACACCGCCGAGACGTCCGAGCCGACGTCGGGTTCGCTGATAGCTGCGCCAGTGATCTTCTCGCCGCGGGCGACCGGTTCGAGGAACTCCTCTTTTTGTGCCTCCGTCCCGAACCCGACGATCGCCTCGGTCCCGAATCCTGCCGAGACGATACAGAGCGCGATACCGGGGTCGACGGCAAACAGCTCCTCGGTGATGAGTGCGACGTCGAGCGTCGAGTACCCTGCACCGCCGTATTCGACCGGAATGTTCGCGCCGGTCAACCCCATCTCCGCCGCCTTCTCGACGACATCGTAGGGGTACTCCTCTGCCCGGTCGTGCTCACCTGCGACTGGCGCGACTTCGTTTTCTGCGAACCGTCGGACCTCGTCGCGGATCTGCTTCTGTTCTTCGGAGAGTCCGAACTCCATACGGCACACGTCTACAGCCATCGCAATAACGGTTTGTAACCGGCGATAAACTTCATCGAGGTTGTTCCTCGAACGAAAGACAACGTTGAAATCACCAGGGAGTGATTTCACGCACGTCAACCATGCAAGTCGACGACATCGAGACCATCACGGTACTGGGTGCCGGTACGATGGGTCACGGAATCGCAGAGGTCGCAGCACTCGCGGGGTACGAGGTTCGGCTCCGGGACATCGAGGAGGATATCGTCCAGGAGGGGTACGACCAGATAGAGTGGAGTCTGAACAAACTCGCGGAGAAGGATATCATCGGCGAGGACCTCGCGGCGGACTCACTCGAGCGTGTCACCCCGGTCGTCGACCTCGCAGCGGCAGTCGAGGACGCCGATGTCGTCATCGAGGCGATCATCGAGGACATGGATATCAAGAAGGACGTTTACCAGGAACTCGACGCGGTAGCACCCGAGCGGACCATCTTCGCCTCGAACACCTCCAGCCTCTCCATTACGGAACTTTCCGAAGTCACGGAGCGCCCCGACCAGTTCTGTGGGATGCACTTTTTCAACCCGCCGGTGCAGATGGACCTCGTCGAGGTCATCAACGGCGAGCACACCGCCGAGGAGACGACCGACGTCATCGCTGCGCTCGCCGAATCGATGGACAAGACGCCGGTTCACGTCAAGAAAGACGAGCCAGGGTTCATCGTCAACCGCATTCTCGTGCCGCTGATGAACGAGGCCTGCTGGCTGGTCGAGAGCGACGTCGCGACGATCGAAGAGGTCGACTCGACGACGGCCTACGAACTCGGTCTGCCGATGGGTGCCTTCGAGCTCGGCGACCAGGTCGGCAACGACGTTATTCTGCACGTGCTCGATTACATGCACGAGACACTCGGTGACGCCTACGAGCCGTGCCCGTTCCTCCAGCGGAAAGTCGACAACGAGGAGTTCGGCAAGAAGACCGGCGTCGGCTTCTACGACTACGAGGACGGCCCCGGCGCGGAGTACCCGCCCGACGCCGGCCGCGACGACGTCGCCGACCGTCTGCTCGCGGTGATGGCGAACGAGACAGGAAAGCTCCGACAGAAAGAGATTGCACCCGCGGAGGACATCGACGAGGCAGTGAAACTCGGCGGCGGCTTCCCGGACGGCCCCGCAAAGATGGCCGACAACAGGGGGCTCGGGAGCCTCATCGAGACACTCGAGAATGCCCACGAGGAGACCGGCCACGCCCGCTACGCGGTGTCGGACGGGCTGCGCGAGGCCGCCGAGAGCGGTGGCTTCCACGGCAGCGGAGAGGACGAGGAGGCCGTCGAGTTCGAGGCCATCCGGGTCGAGTACCCGGGTGAGAACGTCGGCCACATCGTGCTCGACCGGCCCCACCAGATGAACACGGTCAACCCCGAGATGATCGAGGAGGTCGACGCCGCCCTCGACCGGTTCGAGGACGAGGACGACGTGCGCGCCGTGCTCGTCACCGGCGAGGGCGACCGCGCGTTCTGTGCGGGTGCGGACGCGGTCGGCCTGGCCGGCAGCGCCAACCCGATCGACGCCATCGAGTTGATGCGCGAGGGCCAGGAAACCTGGGGGCGGCTCGAATCCCTCTCGATGCCCGTGGTCGCCGGCATCGACGGCTACGCGCTCGGTGGGGGGATGGAACTGGCGACCTGTGCCGACATGCGCGTCGCCAGCGAGCGCTCGACGTTCGGTCAACCCGAGCACGACCTGGGCATCATGCCCGGCTGGGGCGGGACCCAGCGCCTCAAACACCTCGTCGGGGAGAGCCGCGCGAAGGAGATAATCTTCACAGCCGACCACTACGACCCCGGGACGATGGCCGACTACGGCTTCGTCAACGAAGTCGTCGACAACGAGGAATTCTTCGAGGCGGCCCTCGGTCTCACCGAGGACCTCGCCGCCGGCCCGCCGTTGGCACAGGAGTACACGAAGAAGGCCATGCTGGCCGGCCGGCACGACACCGACGCCGGCCTCGAAGTCGAGGCCCAGGCGATGGGCCATCTCGTCGGCTCCGAGGACTTCATGGAGGGCGTCTCGAAGATGCAGTCCGACGAGGACCCCGAGTTCGAGGGCAAGTAAACCCACCTTTTTGCCGTCGGGTGCGCTCGCAGCGCTCGCGCACCACTCCGCGAAAAACGCGGGTGAAAAAGGACCGCAGGGCTAACGTCCCGCAACCGGCGTGAACGACACTACAGCTCCAGCCCGCGGATTCCCACGCTTGCCTCCTCGGCTTCCTGTACCTCACCGATGATCCGGCAGTCCTCGGTGTCCGCGACGACGCCCTCCGCCCCCGCCGGCGGCAACGCTGCCACGAACCCAGTCCCCATGTTGAACGTCCGGTGCATCTCCCCGTCGTCGACGTTGCCCTCGCGCTGGACGAACGCAAAGACCGGCTGGGCGTCGAAGGGGTCGGTTATCTCGTAGCGGTGCTCGCCCATCCGCGTGAGGTTCGTCCATCCACCGCCCGTCACGTGGGCCGCTGCACGCGCCCCGTGTGCCCGAAGCGGATCGAGCAGATCCGTGTAGACGCGGGTCGGCTCCAGCAGGGCCGCCGCGATGGTCCTGTCGGTGTCGGGTGGGAACGGGTCGGTGTAGGCGTAGTTGCGGGTCACCGCCTCCCGGGCGAGTGTCAACCCGTTCGAGTGAATCCCGCTCGAGGGCCACCCGACGATGGCGTCCCCGGGCTGTGCCTCGCCGGGAAACAGGGCTTCTTTCGGCGCGAGGCCCGCACATGCCCCGGCGATGTCCAGCCCATCGACGATATCGGGAAGGACAGCCGTCTCGCCGCCGACAAGGGCAACTCCGGCTGCCTCCGCACCGCGGTGCAACCCCTCCCCGATCGCTTTTGCAGTGTCGTCGTCGGGCTGCTCGACGGCGAGGTAGTCGACGAAGGCGACCGGGCGGATGCCCTCGGCGACGAGGTCGTTGACGTTCATCGCGATGCAGTCGATGCCGATGGTCGAGTAGTCGTCGACCGCCGCCGCGACGAGCAGTTTCGTGCCGACGCCGTCGGTGGCGAGCGCGAGATAGCGGTCGCCGATGTCGACCAGGCCGGCGTAGTCCCCCTCGAACTCCCCGGTCGCGCCGATGAGCGCGGCTGTGGCGGCCTCGCTCGCGTCGATATCCACACCCGATCCGGCGTAGGTCAGCCCGTCCTCGGTGTCTGCGGACCTGTCACTCATTGTCGAGTGGGCGATGCGCGCGGGCAAAAGCCCATCGCTCGCAGCCGGCTACAGGACGTAGAGAAACAGTCCGAGGGAGACGACCAGAGAGGTACCGAGGACGAGCGCGAACACCGAGACGCTCCACGACAGCACCGTGTTGCCATCGAGTGGACCGAAGGGGATCATGTTGAACGCGGCGAGAAAGACGTTGACGAGCAGGCCCCACCGGCCGATATCCCCGACGATGCCAGGACCGAAATACAGCGGGAGAAAGAGCACCGCAAGACCGAGGTTCGTGACTGGGCCCGCGACGGCGACCAGCCCGTTCTGGCGGTCGGTGATGCGTCCCCGGTGGTAGACAGCGCCGGGCGCCGCAAAGAGAAAGCCGGCTAACCCGGAGGCGATTGCGATGCCGAGCATCCCGTAGTTTGCCCGGAAGGCGGCAACCTGTCCGAACCGGATCGCGACCACCTTGTGTGCGATTTCGTGGAGGAGAAAGCCCGTCCCAACGGTGACGATCGAAAGCGCGAACACCCGGGCGAGTGCGACGAAGCTCAGGTTCGTCGCCGTCTGCACCGGCCGGGGCAAGCCAATGAAGAAGGTAAACGCGAGGCCGAGCGCGAGCCAGGCCAGAAGCAGGTCGCGCACCTCCCGTTCGCCGAACTGGATGCCACGCACCGTGATGTTCATCGGCCCCCCCCGAGCGACAGTAGCCTTGGCCGGCCATCGACACGCCGTATCTCCTCCGGTCGCGCGGTGCGGGAGCTGGTTCGTCCTGTCATGTCAGTACCTCCCAGATGAGTTCGGCGCTGTTTCGCGCGCCCCTGAGCATCTCCTCGCCGAGGCCGCCGACCCCACCGATATCCGCCGCGAACCAGGGGAGAAAGACCGTCGCGAAGAGGACGCTGGCGATGAAACTCCCGATGTTGGTCATGGCGACGATGAGGATGAGTCGAAACAGCGGGACGTCGTCGCGCATGTTGCGAAGCAACTTTCCGAGCGGCGTCTCCTTGTCGGCGAGCATCTCGTTGAGTTTGCTGATGTCCGAGACGTTGACCGTCGTGTACCGCAACTCGACGTAGCCGGCGAACCAGCCGGGTGCGAGCAACGGGTTGACACTGGTGAGCCACGCGACGCTCCCGCCGACGCCCGCGCTCGTCCAGTGTGCGCCGGCGAGGCGGGCCAGACCGGCTGCGATGAGACCGTTCATCAGAAACCACGCGGCAAAGATGCCCAGCAGGAACTCCCCCTGCACGCCGGCCATCGCGAGCAGCAGGAAGAAAACGAGAAAGCCGAGGGTGAACGCGTAGCCGATCCCCCTGTAGAGGATCGAGGCGAGACGGCTCTTCTCGACGTCCCCGGTGAGTGACTCCGCCGGCGGCAGCTCCGCGGGGGTTTCGAGATAGCGCTCGATACCAGCGCGGTGACCCGCGCCGACGACGGCGACCACGTGGTAGCCGGCGTCCTGAAGCGCGAGCAGCCGGCGGGCGATGTACGCGTCGCGCTCGTCGATGAGTGTCTCCGCGCCGCCGGGCGAAAAGCGGCGAAACTCCTCGATCATCGCGGTCACCACGTCAGCGTCGGTCAACTCCTCCATGTCGAGTTGTTCCTCGTCGATTCTGCTCGCGGACGCCGCGAGGACGGCGCCGATCGGGAGACCGATAACCGCCGCAATGGCGGCGGCGACGAGCAGCCCGTCGACGATGCTGACGAGGACGCCGGCGAGGCTCCCGACCAGCGGGACGCCGATACCGGTGCCGAGACCGGCGGGGAGGAGGAACGGCCCCGCCAGCGCACCGGCGAGAACCGACACGAAGAAACCGAACGCGAAACCGATAGAGAGCCCGACGAACAAGGGGCCGCCCATCTCGAGCAGGAGGGCAGCGAGGATTGCAAGTTTCTCGCGAAAGCGCATCCTGCTCCAGAGCCGCTTGACTGTCACCTGGATGTCCCGGTCGACCAGCGCAACCCCGCTGCCCTGTGCTTCCGCCGCGTCGATCGCCGCCATCATGTCGGCTCCGGGTTCGACGTCGAACCGGTCGCCGAGTCGCGCCTGCACGTACGAGAGCATCCAGTAGGCGAGAAACTGGTAGACCGTCCGGCCGGAAAGGAGATCACGACCCTCGATATCGTCCGGTGTCTCTCCCTTGAGCCGCCGGTACCGTGTGTCGTCGAGCTCGACGGCGACGATGTCGGGCCGCTCGCGGTCGATCGTCTCCTCGACCTCCTCGACGCTCTGCTGGGAGACGTGAGCGGTGCCCACGAGCGTGATCGACCCGGTACCGTCCTGCTCGGTCGGCGAGACGGCTGTCTCCTCGTCGGCAAGCACGTCGTCCCCGCCTTCGCTCATTGTCGAACTTTGTCGACGGCGTAATTTACCCTTGTCGGGACGGCCCGAGGTCTGTCCTGGGGGGCGTCCGCGGCAGTATCCACTCGGACGTGACTTCGTTACACGCCACGATACAATCTCCGGGAGTGCAGGCCGCGATGCTTGCATTCTGTGAGAGCAGATCTTAACTGAATCACGTCTGAGGATCCAAAACCGGGATGTCCCGCCAGCGCCCAGTATCAGTACCTCACAAAGTTCGGTACTGACAACCGCGACCGCACCCGCAAACAAACA
>JAZKTU010000048.1:0-19216 GCA_036625385.1 Halovenus sp.
CCCCGCCGAGGAGGAGGAGATACCACAGCGCTTCGAGTTCCTTCTTGTCGGCGGCGCCGATGATCATCCCTTTCGAGACGAAGCCGTTGAAGCCGGGGAAGCCGGCGATCGACAGCGCAGCGACGGCGAACGTGATCGCGGTCAGCGGCATGTGCCGGCCGAGCCCGCCGACCTCGTCGAGGGTCTCCTTCCCGGTGCGGTAGATGATGACCCCGACCGTCATGAACAGCAGTCCCTTGTAGAGGATGTGGTTGAACACGTGGCCGAACGCGCCCGCAGTGGCGAGAGCGTCGTAGTAGTATTCGGCGCCGCCGTAGCCGATGGCCGCCCCGCCGAGGCCGACGCCGGCGACCATGTAGCCGACCTGTGACTGGATGTGATAGGAGAGCAGTCGGCGCATATCCGACTGAAGGAGGGCGACGAAGGCACCGAAGACAGCCATCGCGCCACCCATATAGGCGATCCAGAGGTGGCCGTCCGGGAACGCCCGGAACATACCGTAAACCCCGGTCTTGGTCGTGTAGACACAGAGGAACACACTCGCCGCGAGGTGGGGTCGCGGGTAGGTGTCCGGCAGCCAGGCGTGAAGCCCGACGAAACCCACATTGACACCGATGCCGACCGCCGCGAGGGCCGCCGGGATACCGCCAGCCATGCCCGGGTGTGCGGAGAAGGCGACGCTTCCCACCTCGGCGTAGTGCCAGACGATACCGGCGAGCAGGAGGCTCCCGCCGATGCCGTGCAACACTGCGTAGCGAAAGCCCGCCCGGACCGCCACACCGCCGTAGTGCCAGACGAGCAGCGTGCTCGTGACCGCCATCAACTCCCAGAAGAACACGAGCGTCAGCCAGTCACCGGCGTAGACGGCGCCGAGGCTCGTCCCGACGTAGGAGAGCGCGAAGGCAGTCTGGATGCGGTCCGCGTCGCTCGCGGAGGAGTAGATGACGGCTACCGCCCCGATGAAGCCGAATATCAGGCCCATCAGCCGCGAGAAGGGGTCGACGTTGTAGAGGACGGCCTCGAAGACGCCGAAGACGGTCACCTGGAGGTGGGCGCCCTCGGGAGCCAGCCACGCGATGGAGGCGACGCCGCCGGTCGCCAGGACGCCCACCGCATGACCGAGCCGCCGCGGCAGGACGACGGCCAGGAGCGCCGCCGCGAGGACGAACAGCCCGGGTGGGACGAGGTCGAACACCATCAGCCGGCCACCTCCGCGACGACGAGTTCGATCAGTTCGAGAAAGCCGACCTCGTAGGGAATGACCCCGAGGACGACCGCGCCGGCGGCGATCGCGAGGATGGGGCCCAGCATGAGCCAGGAGCCCTCCTCGCCGGTCCAGCTGACGCGGTCCCAGCCGCCGGGGCCGGGGCCGCCGTGGTGGGCACTCGCGTGGTCATCGGCGTGTTCGTCCGGTGGGTGCTGGCCGGCGTGGTCGCCGCCGTCGGCGACGACCGACGTGTCGCCAGGCTGGCCACCCAGCGGTCCCTCGACGACCGGTTTGTCGTCCGCCGCGTCGTGAGACTCGAAGAAGGCCCCGTAGACGATCGGCCAGAAGTACGCGATGTTGAGAATCCCCGAGACGAGCAGGACGACGGCAAACACCGCCTGGTTGGCCTCGACCGCGCCGATCAGGAGGAACCACTTGCTGACGAACCCGGCGATCAGTGGAATGCCCGCCATCCCGGCTGCTGCGACCGCGAAGGCGGCCATCGTCAGTGGCATCCGCTTGCCGATGCCGTCCATCTCGCTGATGTAGTCAGTGTGGGTTTCGACGTGGATGATTCCGGCACAGAAAAACAGCGTGAGTTTCATGAACGCGTGGGCCGGGATGTGCAGGAGGCCGCCCTTGATCGCCGTCGGGCCGAGGATCGCCAGCCCGAGGACGATATAGGAGAGCTGACTCACCGTCGAGTACGCCAGCCGACGCTTGAGGCGGTCCTGTCGCAGTGCGATGACACTCGCCGCTGTCAGGGTAAACGCCGCGACTGCCGCAAGCGGGAGGCCGAGACCGAAGTCGCCGACGACTCCCGGCCCGTACACGTCGAGGACGAGCCGCGTGATACCGAACACGCCGCTTTTGACGACCGCGACTGCGTGGAGCAGTCCGGAGACCGGCGTCGGCGCGACCATCGCGTCGGGAAGCCAGGAGTGAAGCGGCATCAGCCCGGCCTTCACGCCGAAGCCAGTGGCGAGCAGGGCAAACGTCGCCCTCGCGAGTGCCGGGTCGGCGTTCGCCAGTGCCGCGCCAGTCTCACCGAAGGTCGTCGTCCCGGTGAGCACGAACACCATCGCAGTCCCGGCGAGCACGAGGACGCCCCCGCCGAAGAAGGTGTACGCGAGGTACTTCCGGCCCGCTGCGCGCGCCTCCTCGTCTTCGTCGTGGGCGACGAGCGGGTACGTCGCCACGGAGAGGAGTTCGTAGAAGACGAATATTGTCAGCAGATTCTCGGCGAAGGCGACCCCGACGGCAGTCGACAGACTGGCGGCGAAAGCCGCAAAAAACCGGGTCTGTGCCTTCTCGTCCAGCCCGCGCATGTAGCCGGTGGCGTAGAAGGCGGTAAAGACCCACAGGAGGCTGGCGAGCAGGGCAAACAGCATGCCGAGCGGGTCGGCACGGAGTGCGAACTCGATCCCCTCAGCCGGCGTCCCGGCGACGAGGCTACCCATCGACCAGCGGTACTCCGTCCCGTCGAGCACACCCGGGAGCATGCTCGCGATGATGCCGAACTTCGCGAGCGCGGCGAGCACCGACCACGATTCGCGGACGTTCGGGCGGCGATGCGAGGCGATAATGAGGACGATGGCCACCGCCGAGGAGAGCACCGCAGCGAGCGGCCGGGGGTCCGCAACGACTTCCGTCATCCGCCCACCTCCGGCGAGGATTCGAGCACCGCCTCGACGATGGGGTCGAGCAGCGACGCCAGTTCAGCCCCCGCAAAGCCAAGGCCAACCGCGACGACGGCTGCAGCCACGCCGATTGCAGCCATCCCGTAAGAAACCCGCCGTCCACCGTCGGCCACGACGGCGTCCCTCGGTGTCGGTTCGGCCGTCACCTCGACCGCCGGACTGACGTACAGCTTCTCCAGGAGGCGGGCCATATACAGCAAGGAAAGGACCGTACTGCCGAAAATGACGGCGACGACCGGCCACAGGTCAGCACCGACTGCGCCGACGCCGATGTACCACTTGCCGACGAAGCCGATCGACGGCGGGACGCCGACGAGACTCAGGCCGAGCACTGCGAGCGCGCCCGCTGCGAACGGGCGCCTGGCGGCGAGGCCGGCGTACTCCCGAATCCTGCGCGCCCCTTCACCCGCCGCGAGCGTCCCGACGCTCGCGAACAGCCCGCCCTTGATCACGGCGTGACCGAGCAGGTGGACGACAGTGCCGTAGACCGCAAAGCGGACCGCAGACTCGCCCGCCGCGGGATGGACGGCAGTACAGATACCGAGAAAGATCAGTCCGAACTGCGCGACGGACGAGTACGCGAAGAGTCGTTTCACCCGGCGTTGCATCACTGCGAGCAGGCTCCCGAGGATCACACTCCCCCCGGCGAGGATCATAACCGCCTGCAGGACGCGGGTGTTCACCTCGAAAAACGCCGGCGTGAAGACGGTCCAGGTGATCCGGGCAAAGGCGTAGGCAGCGGAGGTCGAAGCGAGCGCCGAGATGTAGACCGTCACCGCGTCCGGCGCCTCGGCGTAGGCGTCAGGTTGCCAGGTGTGCAGCGGGAAGATAGCAGATTTGGTCGCAAGCCCAACCGCGACGAACCCGAAGCCGGCAACGACGAGCGGTTCCGTGTAGAGCGCACCGTCGAACCAGGGTGGGTCGCCGGAAAGCGAGCGGGAGACGTCGACCATGTTGAGCGCCCCCGTCTCGAGAAACACGTAGCCGACACCGATCAGGTACATCGACGCCCCCGTGGTCCCGACGACGAGATATTTCAGCGCGGCGACAGCCGATTCGGCGCCGCGACCGGTCGAGACCAGCGCGTACGTCGCGAGGCCGACGATCTCGAGAAACACGAACAGGTTGAACAGGTCGCCCGTCAGGACGACGCCCATCAGCCCGCCGGTCATGATCAGATAGACAGTGTAGAAGGCAGCCCCGCGTGGCCCAGCGCGGCGGGAGTACGCGAGGACGGCGAGTGACACCGCCGCGACCAGGAGCACGACGACTCCCGCGAGCGCGTCCCCCACGAGTTCGATACCGACGATGAACTCGGTCGTCTCGCCGTCGACCGTCACCGCCTTGCGGCCGAAGGTGTCGCCGCCGAGAACGTGGACGATCCGGTCGCCACCGACGTAGATGGCGTACGCCAGCCAGGACGCGAGCGCCGCCTCGACGGTAAGCACGCCGGCCGCAACCCACCACCCGATCCGGTCGCGGAGCAGTCCGAGGCCGAGCGACAGCGTCGACCCGAGTAGCGGAACGACGATCAACAGCCCCGGCAGGAGCGTCTCACTCATCGGCGCGCACCTCCCGGAGCGTCTCCTCGTCGAGCGTCCCGTACTCGGCGTAGATGCGGACGACGAACGCGAGTGCAACGGCGGTCAGGGCCACCCCGACGACGATGGCGGTCAGGACGATGACCTGCGGGAGCGGGCTGGCGTATGGCCCCGCCGCCCCCTCGCCGTGGATGATCGGTGACGACCCGCCCTCGATGTAGGCGGCGGAGATGAAAAACAGGAAGATTGCAGTCTGAAACACGTTCAGTCCGATGACCTTCTTCACCAGGTTCGAGCTGGCGACGACGATGTAGAGCCCGAGCACGACCAGAGCGGCAAACAGGACGTAGGTGTAACGGGTAGTGAGCAGGTTCTCAATCATCGCTTGTCACCTCCTCGGTGCTCCCGTCGACCGCGAAACCGGCAGCGATGACGAAAAAGAGGCCGACGACGACGCCGGCCACGATCGGCCCGACACCGCCGACCTCGATGGCCTCGAGCCCCCACTTGGTTTTGATCCCGAACTGCTCCTTGTAGAAGGGGTGGGCGAGGAAGCTGTCCCCGTAGAGCAGGGGGATCAGGCCGACGAGCGCGAAGACAGCCGTGCCGCCCGCGGCGAGGATCACCACCGTCCGGTTGCGAAGCCACTCCCGGGTCGGCTCGATCCCGAAGGCGAAGGCGATCATCAGCACCGTCGCACCTGCAATCGCACCGCCCTGGAAGCTGCCGCCCGGCGAGTCGGCGCCGTGAAACATCAGGAACAGCCCGTACGTGAGCGAGAAGGGAGCGACGACGCGGACCGCCGTCATGATGATCTCGCTCTCGACGTACGCCGACACGTCGGGTTCGTACTCGGCGTCACTCATGCGTGAACACCACCTGTTTGAGGACGAGCAAGGAGGACGCCCCGGCGAGGAAGACAACGGTGGCCTCGCCGAAAGTATCGAACCCCCGGTAGCCGGCGAGCACGGCGGTTACGGCGTTCTCGACGCCGGTATCCTTGTACGCGGACTCGAGGTAGTACTGCGTGACTGCGGGGTTGTCCCAGGCGATACCGGGGTCCCCGACGACGGGAAACTCCGTAATCGTCACGAGGAGGACGATAAAAAACGCGGCGCAGACGAGAACCGCCGGGACGTTCGGGCGCTCGAAGAGTTTCTCCGGATCCGCCCGGACGGTCCGCGTGACGGTCAACAACAACAGAAGGGTCGTCACGCCGGCACCGATCGCTGCCTCCGTCATCGCGACGTCAGGCGCGAGCAGGAAGGCGTAGAAAAGTGCCATCCCGAGGCTGTAGGCAGCGGCGACGATGATCACCGCGAGGATGTCCCGGAGCAGCGCCGTCGCCAGTGCTGTCACGAGCACAAAGAGAAACAGCACGGCCTCGAACGCCGAAATCACGCCGGCTCACCTCCGTCACCCGGGCCGTCCGAAGACTCCCGCTCCTCGGCCGGCGTGGCTCCCGACGCGGGAGTTCCCGGTTGACCGTCCTCGGGGTCGACCTCGTCGGCACTGGTCCCGCTCTGGGAAGCCACCCAGAGGTCCCGGTCCGTGCGGTCGTCGTCGACCGTCCACGGTTCGATCCCCTCCTCCTGGGCCGCGCGGCTGATGGCGTGTGCGGCGGTCGGGTTCGTCACGAAGATGAAAAACAGGAGGAGCACGGTCTTGATCGTCGTCGAGGAGATACCCAGCGAGAGCGCAACCCCAGCGAGCGCGAAGCCGGCACCGAGTGTGTCCGCCTGCGACGCCGTGTGTGCCCGCGAGTAGACGTCGGGGAGCCGGAGTACGCCAGTCGCGGAGACGAACGTGAAAAACAGGCCCAGCACGAGCGAGAGCAGAATCGCCCCGACGCGGATCGTCTCGATCACAGCACACCACCCCGCTCGACGGTGAACTTCGAGATGGCGATAGCCATCAGGAAGTTAAGCAGGGCGTAGACGAGCGCGATATCGAGAAGCGACGACTCGTCGAGACCCACCGCAAGCAAGGCCAGAACGACCACCGTATTCGTTCCGAGCACGTTCACTGCGAGCACGCGATCCTGTGTCGTCGGCCCCTTCACTGCCCGGTAGAACATCACGACGGCGAGCAGGAGAAACAGCGCTGCTGCGCCGAGAAACGCCGTCGTCACGAGCTCCGCGTCGAGCGCCGGGAGTGGGCTCACTCGCCGTCACCTCCTCCCGTCTCCTCTACGGCGGCCTCGCCTGTCCCGGTTTGATCCCCATCGGGCGGCTGGAGATTCTCCGTCTCGCCCCGGTCACGGAGGCTCGCGATCCGCGCGGCGCGGCGACCGTAGTAGACGAACCGGACGCCCCGCTCCAGGCCGCCGTCGAACAGGTCTTCGCGTGCAGACGGGATGAGCGTGTGGACGACGAACTGTTGGCCCTTCACACGGACGGTCAGTGTCCCCGGCGTGAGAGTAATGCTGTTGGCAAGCGTCGTCACCGGCAGGCCGCCCCACACGGCAGGCCGTATCCGGGTCAGCCGCGGATCGATCGGAAGCCGCGGATGGAGGATGACCGCCGAGACGGCGACGTTCGCCTTGAATATCTCCCAGAGCAGGTACGGAACGTAGAGGCCAAGCCGAACCAGGCGGAGCGGAGCGTAACGGGTCGGGTCCGACGCGAATGTCACCCGGGAGAGTGCAACGGCGACGATGGTCGCCGAAATCGCGCCAGTCACGATGTCGAGAAGTACAATTGACCCTGCGAGCACCTGGTAGAACAGAAAGGAAATCCCGAAGAGAGCACCGGCCTGCAGTGGTGTACCCACGTTCGGCAGTGGACCGCGCCGGGTGGGTCGTGTCGTCTGTGCCTCCTCGACGACGAGGCCGGACAGCTGCTCGAGTTCGGACTGGAGGGGCTGCAAGAGCGGCGCACCGATACCGGGGTCGTACTCCGGGTCGAAAATCACGCGGCGACAGCCAGCAGTTCGTGCCTCGTCAGCCAGCAACCCGGCAACCTCCTCGGGGCTGAAGATGTAGCGGTCGGCCCCGAGCTGTGCCGTCCCGATCTGCAGGTCGTCTTCCCGGTCACCGGCGTCCTCGGTGGCCCAGATTCTGACACGGTCAAGCAACTCCGTCGCCCGGTCTTCCTCCGTCTCCGCCGACTCCGCGTCGTCGCTTTCGATAGCCAACCGGTCGGTCGTATCGGAGGGGTGGACGTAGACGAAGTGCAGCCGGCTCGGGCCGTCAGCAAGCGCCGCGTCCACGGCGTAGGCGACGGTTTCGCGCAGAGCCGGTGACGCAGCGACCGGGACGAGAACGCAGTCATCAGACGCCACTGTGACACCTCCCCGGGCTGACGCAGGCACTCCAGGACATACTGTCTCCGTTATCACAGGTTGTGTCGGTCGTAGCGAAAACCATTTCGGTCCCGGGTTGGGAACGACGGAAGTTACCGACCGCTCTGACGGCGCCGGTGGACGATCCCCTGCATGTCGGCAGCCGTCCGCACGAACTCGCGGAGGCGGTCGGCGGTGTCGCTCTCGTCGAGTACGATCGGCTTGCCGTCGTCGCCCCCCTCGCGGACGGCCGGGTCGAGCGGAATTTCCCCGAGGAAAGGCATCTCGACGTCTTCGGCGAACGCACGACCACCCCCCTCCCCGAAGATTGCGTGGTCGCCACCACAGTCGGGGCACCGAAACGAGGACATGTTCTCGACGATACCGAGCACCGGCGTGTCGTGCTCGCCGAACATCCGCAGCCCCTTGCGAGCGTCGTCGAGAGCGACCTCCTGGGGGGTCGTGACGATGACCGCGCCGGCGACGGGAACGCTCTGGAGCAGCGTCAACTGCGTGTCGCCGGTCCCCGGCGGTAAGTCGACCACCATGTAGTCGAGATACCCCCACTCGACATCCTCCCAGAGCTGGGTGAGGACCTTGTGGACCATCGGCCCACGGAAGATCACCGGGTCGTCCTCGCCCAGCAGGAAATCCATGCTCATCAGTTTCATTCCGTACTTCTCCGGGGGGATGATTGTCTCGTCTTCGGTCGCTGACGGGGGTTCGTCGGCGTCGACCATCCGGGGCACGTTCGGTCCGTAAATATCTGCGTCGAACAGTCCGACGCGTGCCCCGAGGTCTGCGAGGCCGGCGGCGAGGTTGACTGCGATGGTGCTCTTTCCGACGCCACCTTTGCCAGAGGCGACGGCGACGATGTTGCGCACGTTCGGAAGCACCTGGTCGTCCGCATCGAGTCCGCGGTCGATACTCGCCGAGAGGTCGACGTCGTACGGCAGGTCGGCGAGCGCTTCGCGGACGTCTTCGGCCATGGCCGACTCGGCTGGCGAGTAGGGAGCCCCGAGCCCGAGGTCGATGTGCACCACCCTTGCGTCGTGGTCGACGCTGATGTCGTTGACAAGCGACAGCGAGACGATATCGCCGCCCAGACCTGGATCCTGGACGTCACTGAGGCGCTCGCGAACTGCGTCCGCATCCGGCGTGTCCATACTCCGAATACGGTCGGTTCCGGCGAAAAGAATTGCGCATCGTCGTCACGGGATCCGCGTCCCCCGGTGACGGCGAGAACGTCGACGGAGAGCCGCGCTGGCAACGTCTGTGGCTGTCGGCGCGGACGCTGGCGGCGTGGTCCCGATGGTCAAAGCATGAAGGACAGCAAGCCCATCAACGACCCGATGAGCACGACGCCGACTGTCCAGACTACGAGGATGAGCCAGGCGCGCGTCGTAAACTGTCTGTCGTCCTCGACCGGGAGGGGGGTGGTTCCGTCGTCGTTAGTCGCCATACTCGATACTTTGCGTTCGACACTCACCAACCCCGGCCCACCGTATAAAGGTGGGTTGAAGTGCCACCGGGGTGGGTAACGCGGACAGCTCACAGTCGGGGTGCGGTCGGAACTACCTGCCTGCTCTTCTTGGGGTCTACTGGCCACAGACCCACGCGGGAGTTTGCCGGTCGGGTCAGTGTGGCCCCGGACAGTGGCTTTGGCTGGCTTTCGCACTGGTTCCGGCATAAGTCCCCACAGACGGGACGCGTATCGACGTATTTAACTATACGCACCGGGGAGTTACGGGATAGAATCGTGTAGGGGCGCCGGGTCCCGAGTCCGTTCCGACGGGCGCAACTATCCAGGCCACGCAGGAGCCACCTGCGGATCGACAGCACGTGTCGTGGTAGCCAAGCGGCCCAAGGCGCATGGTTGCTAACCATGTGGCGTACTGCCTCCGGGGTTCGAATCCCCGCCACGACGTGCACCACCCGACATACACATGAGTGCAGAACAACCAGACGAAACGGACGAGGACGCGGAGGAGGACATCCGCTATTTCGTCCGTATTGGACAGACCGACCTCGACGGGACGAAGTCAGTCGAGCGGTCGCTTTCCGAGATGAACGGTATCGGCCGGCGAGCGGCCCGCATGATCGCCAACAAGGCAGACGTCGACCGGACAGCGACCTTCGGCGCACTCGACGACGAGGACATCGACGCAGTCGTCGACCTCGTCGAAGGGTTCGCAGAGGAGGTACCCGACTGGCTCACCAACCACCGCAACGACTTCTTTGCGGGCGAGACGACCCACAGGACCGGCACCGACCTCGCCCTCACGCGCCGGCAGGACATCAACCGGATGAAGATGATAGACTCCTACAAGGGCGTCCGCCACAAGCGCGGCCAGAAGGTCCGCGGCCAGCGAACGAAATCCACCGGCCGGACCGAGGGGACGATCGGCGTCAACGTCGAGGCAATCAAGGAGGAAGCCGCCGAGGAGGCTGAGAACGAATAATGGCACTCGGTAGCAACACGAAGTTCTACGAGACACCGAACCACCCCTACCAGGGCGAGCGCATCGCCGAGGAGACGGGGCTGGTCGGGAAGTACGGCCTGAAAAACAAGGAAGAACTCTGGCGTACACAGTCGAAACTACGGAGTTTCCGTCGCGAGGCGCGGCGGCTGCTGGGCCGACAGGCCGGCGAAACCGGCTCCGCTGTCGAGGACGCAGACCAGTTCCTGACCCGGCTCAAGCGCATCGGTGTGCTCGGGGGAGAGGACTCCCTCGACGACGTGCTGGCGCTCGACGTGACCGATATTCTCGAGCGCAGGCTCCAGACACTGGTCTACCGGAAAGGGTACGCGAACACGACAAAGCAGGCCCGGCAGTTCATCTCGCACGGCCACATCACCGTCGACGGTAGCCAGGTTCGCGAGCCGTCCTACACCGTCGACGTCAGCGAGGAGGACACCGTCGGCTTCGACAGCGACTCGCCGCTGACGGACGAACTACACCCGGAACGAGCGGAGGAGCAATAACATGGCAGACGAGGACAGATGGGGCATCGCCCACGTGCACGCATCGTTCAACAACACTATCATCACCATCACGGACCAGACGGGCGCGGAGACGCTCGCGAAATCCAGCGGCGGGACGGTCGTCAAGCAGAACCGCAACGAAGCGTCGCCCTACGCCGCGATGCAGATGGCCGAAGTCGTCGCCGACAAGGTCCAGGAGCAAGGCATCGAGGGCGTCCACGTCCGTGTCCGGGGCCCAGGTGGAAACCAGCAGCAAAACCCCGGACCGGGCGCGCAGGCGACCATCCGGGCACTCGCCCGTGCCGGCCTCGAAATCGGCCGGATCGAAGACGTAACACCGATCCCCCACGACGGGACCCGGGGCCCCAAAAACGCCGGGTTCTAACCATGGTCGACTACGAGGTCCAGTTCGTCGACCATGACGAACGCTCCGCGCGCTTCGTCGTGCGGCCCATCACGCCCGCGTTCGCCAACGGGATCCGCCGTGCGATGATTGCGGACGTGCCGACGTTCAGCATCGACACGGTACAGGTCATCGAGAACTCGAGCGTGATGTTCGACGAGCAGATCGGACTCCGTCTCGGCCTCGTCCCGCTGACCACGCCGGTCGACGAGTTCGAGCAGGGGGCGGAAGTGACGCTCTCGCTCGACGTCAGCGGTCCGGGACACAACGATCCCACGGAGACAGTGACGGCCTACTCGGGAGATATCAGGACCAGCGACCGGATGGTCGAACCCGCCGACGACAACATACCGATCATCGACCTCAAACCCGAGCAGCGCCTCGAAGTCGAGGCCGAGGCAGTGCTCGATACAGGCCGGGAACACGCCAAACACCAGGGCGGCGTCGCCGTCGGCTACCGCCACCTCCAGCAGGTCGAGGTCGTCGGCGACAAGCCGGAGTTCGAGGAGGCGGAGCCACAGATCCTCCGGGGGGTCATCGAGGAGGTGGCAGCCGACCACGCCGAACCAGTAGACGGCGAACAACCCGAGAACGGCCAGCTCGTCCCGACAGAGGCCTTCGATAACGACCTGACCAGGCGGTATCCCGGGAAGGAACTCGAGGTACAAGACGTCGAGAACGCGTTCGTGTTCGACGTCGAGACGGACGGCTCCTTCCCGGTCGACGACCTCGTGCTCGATGCAGTCGGGACACTCGAGGACCGAGCGCAAGAACTCGAAGAAGCGATTCAGGCACAGACATGACGGACCACCCCCCTCGAGCGGTTACACCGAGCGTACCGGAGAGCGGCGCGCAGGCAGTGACCGAAAGGAGTTTGAGGGGGAGCGTGGTACCGTCACATGCGAGCAGGGATAGCCAAGTCAGGCCAACGGCGCAGCGTTCAGGGCGCTGTCCCGTAGGGGTCCGCAGGTTCAAATCCTGCTCCCTGCACTTTTTCCAAGGAGGTAGGTCATGAGTAAGACGAACCCGAGACTAAACAGTCTCATCGCCGACCTGAAGTCGGCTGCCCGGGACGCCGACGGCAACGTCTGGAGTGACGTCGCCGAGCGACTCGAGAAACCCCGGCGCACGCACGCCGAAGTCAACCTGGGCCGCATCGAGCGGTACGCACAGGAGGACGAGACGGTAGTCGTGCCCGGGAAGGTACTCGGCAGCGGGGTGCTCCAGAAGGAGGTCACCGTCGCCGCCGTGGATTTCTCCGGCACCGCGCAGACCAAAATCGACCAGGTTGGCGAAACCATGCATCTCGAACAGGCACTAGAACAGAACCCGGAAGGCTCGAACGTGCGGGTGATCCGATGAGCGTCGCCGAATTCGAGGCCGACACGGTCGTCGATGCGCGCGATTGCATCCTCGGACGGATCGCCTCGCAGGTCGCCGAGCGTGCGCTCGACGGCGAACGCGTCGCCGTCGTCAACGCCGAGCGGGCTGTCATCACGGGTCGCGAGGAACAGATCACGGAGAAGTTCCAGGACCGGCGCGGGCACGGCTCCGACCGGGGGCCCTACTACCCGAAACGTCCGGACCGCATCTTCAAACGGTCCATTCGCGGTATGCTGCCGTACAAGCAGCCACACGGCCGCGAGGCGTTCGAGAACGTCAGGGTTTACGTCGGGAACCCCTACGACGACGACCGCGCGGTCGTCCTCGACGGGACGTCGCTGGACCGGCTCTCGAACATCAAGTTCGTCTCGCTGGGAGACGTCAGTGAATCACTCGGAGCGAACGTCACATGGTAACGAACACATCAGGCAAGAAGAAGACGGCAATCGCACGGGCCACGGTTCGGGAGGGCTCGGGGAAAGTACGTATCAACTCCCGACCGGTCGAACTGGTCGATCCGGAGATGGCACAGCTCAAGATACTCGAACCGTTCCGCGTGGTCGACGAAGACCTGCGCGAAGACGTCGACATCGACGTGAGTATCGAGGGCGGCGGCGTGATGGGACAGGCCGACGCGGCGCGGACAGCGATCGCCCGCGGGCTCGTCCAGCACACCAACGACGCCGAGTTGCGCGACGCCTACATGGAGTTCGACCGGTCGCTCCTGGTCAACGACGTCCGCCAGACAGAGGCGAAAAAGTGGGGTGGGCCGGGTGCCCGCGCCCGCTACCAGAAATCTTACCGGTGATACCATGATGGTACCAGTCCGCTGTTTCACGTGTGGTAACGTTGTCGGCGAACACTGGGAGGAGTTCAAAGCCCGGACTCGTGAGGCAGAGGACCCCGAAGACCCGGAGAAGGTGCTCGACGAACTCGGCGTCGAACGACACTGCTGTCGCCGGATGCTCGTCTCGCACAAGGATCTCGTCGACATCGTCGCACCGTACCAATAATGGCTGGGACAGAAAACCGATACGAGAAAGCCCGCATCATCGGGGCGCGGGCCCTCCAGGTCGCCTACGGTGCACCGGTGCTCATCGACACTGACCAGACCGAACCCATCCTCATCGCAGCCGAAGAGTACGACAGCGGCGTGCTGCCGTTCACTATCCGTCGGGGTGACGCCAAGTGACGCTGATTACGGATGTCCGCCTCCGCCGGGTGCTCGACTCCCGCGGGAATCCGACGGTCGAGGCAGACGTCCGGACCGAAAGCGGCGGCTTCGGGCGTGCGAAAGCCCCTTCCGGCGCGAGCACCGGGGAGTACGAGGCCATCGAGTTGCCCGTCGGCGAGGCCATCGCCGCTGCCCGCGAAGAGGCGGTCCCGCGGCTGGTCGGCGAGGTGTACGCCGGCGACCAGCGGGACGTCGATGCCGCGCTGCACGCGGCTGACGGGACCGCGGACTTCTCGGTTATCGGTGCAAACAGCGCCGTCGCCGTCTCGATGGCGGCGGCGAAAGCCGCGGCGGACGTCCTCGGTGCGCCACTGTTCCAGCATCTGGGCGGGACGTTCCGCGGGAACTCCGTCCCAGTCCCCCTGGGGAACGTCGTCGGCGGAGGCGAACACGCTGCCGACGCGACCGACATTCAGGAGTTTCTGGTCGCGCCGGTCGGCGCACCCTCGGTCGAGGATGCCGTCTTCGCGAACGCTGCCGCCCACGCAGCCGTCGCCGACGTCCTCGCGGAACGGGACGTCCACTGTGGCAAGGGCGACGAAGGCGCGTGGGCGCCCCCGATCGCCGACAGCGAGGCGTTTGCCGTGGTCACCGAGGCCATCGACCGGGTCGAAGCGGAGGTCGGCTTCGAGCTCCGGATGGGTCTGGATATGGCGGGCGCCGAACTGTACAACGGCGACACGGGTGTCTACGAGTACGGCGACACGACGCGTGATACCGACGAGCAAATCGAGTACGTCGCCCGACTGGTCGCGGAACACGACCTCGTCTACGTCGAGGACCCGCTCGACGAGGACGATTTCCAGGGCTTTGCGACGCTCACCGAACGCGTCGGCGACAGGGGCGCCGGCGGCACCCTCGTCTGCGGGGACGACCTGTTCGTGACAAACACCGAACGGCTCTCGCGCGGTATCGAGGCCGGTGCTGGCAATAGCATCCTCGTCAAGCCGAACCAGATCGGGACGCTGTCCGACACCGTCGACGCGGTCGAACAGGCAACGCGGAACGGCTACGCGCCGGTCATCTCGCACCGCAGCGGCGAGACGGAAGACACGACGATCGCCCACCTCGCGGTGGGGACCGACGCGCCCTACATCAAGACGGGCGCGGTCGGCGGCGAGCGGACGGCGAAGCTGAACGAACTCATCAGGATCGAACACAACGCATGAGCGGAAACGACAAAGAGGGCCTCGACGCAACCGAGTCGGACGTCGACCCCGCCGGCAAGGCCGGCGCGGTCGCGGAGGACCCGGAGACGGAGGCCAACGACACTGCAGCAGAGCCCGCCGAGGCCGAGGAGGCCGAGGCCGAGACAGACGACGGACCGGCGCTCGACGAGGACGTAATGTCCGACGAGGAGGCGGACCTCCTCATCCCCGTCGAGGACTACCTGGGTGCCGGTGTTCACATCGGGACCCAGCAGAAAACGGAGGACATGGATCGGTTCATCCACCGCGTGCGCACGGACGGACTGTACGTCCTCGACGTGTCGATGACCGACCGGCGCATCCGGACCGCGGCGGATTTCCTGGCGAACTACGACCCCGAACAGATTCTGGTCGCCTCGTCGCGCCAGTACGGTCGGTTCCCGGCCGAGAAGTTCGCCGAGGCCGTCGGGGCGCGGGCCCGCACCGGTCGCTTCATCCCCGGCACGCTGACCAACCCGAAGTACGACGGCTACATCGAACCGGACGTCGTGGTCGTCACCGACCCGATCGGCGACTCGCAGGCCGTCAAGGAGGCCATCACGGTCGGTATCCCGGTCATCGCGATGTGTGACTCGAACAATACGACGAGTAACGTCGACCTCGTCGTCCCGACGAACAACAAGGGGCGAAAGGCGCTGTCGGTGGTCTACTGGCTGCTGGCCAACGAGACGCTCGACCGCCGCGGCGCAGAACCGGCCTACGCGCTCGACGACTTCGAGAGCGAGATCTGACGCCGACTGTTTTCAGCTACCAGCCGCATGAGTGACCGAACCACCTGGTCGAACATCGTCCTCGGTGGCTTCGTTATCTACTTCGCGACGCCGCTCATCCCGCTCGCTCCCGCGTTCGGCGGGGGACTGGCCGGGTATCTCGAGGACGGAACGGGGCAAGAGGGGCTTCGCGTGGGGCTGTTTGCCGGGTCGCTCGCCTACGTTGCACTCGCAGTGACGATCTTCATCGCCGGCAATCTGCTGCTCGCGGCGGTTGCCGCGACTGATTCCGGGCTCGGGGAGCTACTCGCCGCCCTCCGGCCGACGGTGTTGCTCTCGGCTATCCTCGGGTCCTTGCTCTACGTGGTCGGCCTCGCCGCACTCGGGGGCTGGCTCGCCCCCCGCGTCCGGGGTGTGTGAACCGGGGGATCAGCCCGTCAGTCGGAACCGGTATCTAGAACAGGCTCGACGGCCACCAGTTGGTATGGTCACTGCAAGCGCCCCCGGAAAGGTGTATCTGTTCGGGGAACACGCAGTCGTCTACGGCGAACCGGCGGTCCCGTGCGCCATCGGCCTTCGGGCAGAGGTAACAGTGACGGAACGGGAAAGTGGCCTCCGCGTGACTGCCGGCGACCTGACTCTCGACGGGTTCACCGTCGAGTACGACGGGGAGGCAAGCGATCGCCCGGACGTCGACGTCTCCGATGCGCTCGTCGACGCGGGGATGAGCTACATCAACGAGGCCGTCGAGCAGGCCAAAGACGCTGCGAACGTCGAGGACGTCGGTCTCGAGATCGGCATCGATAGCGAGATTCCCCTCGGGGCGGGGCTGGGTTCGTCGGCTGCGGTTGTCGTGGCAGCAATCGACGCGGCGACCCGGGAACTGGGCGCCGAACTCACCCCCGCGGAGATCGCCGACCGGGCCTATCAGGTCGAGTACGCCGTCCAGGATGGACAGGCCTCGCGGGCTGATACGTTCTGCTCCGCGATGGGGGGCGCTGTCCGGATCGAGGGGGACGACTGCCGGATCATCGAAGCACCCGACCTGCCGTTCGTCATCGGGTACGACGGTGGGGCCGGCGACACCGGTGCGCTCGTCGCCGAGGTTCGCAAGCGAAAGGAGACCTACGGCTTCGCCGGCGATACGGTCGCGGCGATCGGCGACCTCGTCCGGGAGGGAGAGTCGGCGCTTGCAGTCGACAACCTCGAGGAGGTCGGAAAACTGATGAACTTCAATCACGGGTTGCTGTCGGCGCTTGGCGTCTCCTCGCGCTCGCTCGACGCGATGGTCTGGGCGGCACGCGACGCCGGCGCGCTCGGTGCGAAACTGACGGGCGCGGGCGGCGGGGGGTGTATCGTCGCACTCGACCACACTGCCGAGACCGAAACTGCCCTCGAGTACACGCCCGGGTGCACGGACGTGTACCGGGCGGAACTCGACACTGGCGGCGTCAGAGTGGGGGGCGAATGACGACAGTTCTCAAATTCGGTGGGAGTCTCATCACCGAGAAGCAGACTCCCAGGACTGTCGACCGGTCGTCGCTCCGGGAGGCTGTCGCGACGCTTGCCGGGTACGCCGAGACGACCCAGGTCGTGCTGGTCCACGGCGGCGGAAGTTTCGGCCACCAGACTGCCTCGACGTACGGCGTCTCGGCCACGACCGGGACCCGCGATGCCGTCGCCGTGGACGAGATACACCGTTCGATGGGTGAACTGAACGACGCTGTGCTTGCCGCCTGTCACGAGTACGGGCTCCCGGCAGTTCCCGTCCGTCCGCTCTCCGTGGCACACCGTAATACGGCTGGCGACTTGCAGTTGCCTGCCGAACCGGTTGGGACGCTGCTCGGGGAGGAGTTCCTCCCGGTGTTGCACGGGGACGTGATCGCACACGCCGGGTCGGGGGCGACGGTGCTCAGCGGGGACGATATTGTCGTTTCGTTCGCTCGAAGTCTCGACGCCGAAACCGTCGGTCTGTGCTCGACAGTGCCGGGAGTGCTCGACGAAGACGGGGCAGTCATCGACGAGATACGTGAACTCGACACAGTCACCGGCGTACTCGGCGGGAGCGACGCGACTGACGTGACCGGCGGGATGGGCCGGAAAGTCAGGCGCCTGCTCGAACTCGACACGCCGGCATCGGTCTTCGACCTCGACGCGCTCGATACCTTCCTGGAGACGGGTACCGCCGGGACCGTGATCCGTGGCGGTGACGGGCCGTCCCCCAAATCTATATGACCGTCGTTCTCGTTTGAGAAGATATGACCGCGGTTCGGTTCGCCGATAGCCTCAAGTACGGCGTCGTCATTTTCGGGTACTTCGTCGGTGTCACGGTCCTGGGTCTCGGCGGGATAGCGCTCGGCGCCTTCCTCGCGGTCCCCGAACTGTCGTCGTGGCTCGATGGGAACGGCGTCGGGCAGGCAGCACTCGCCGGCGGTGTCGTGCTGATGACGCTGGGTGCCGCCGTCTGGTTCACGGGCCTCTTCGGGATCGCCCGGAAACTGCTGGCTGATGCCGTCTCTGCCGGTGTCGCTGACGGACAGGGCGATATTACGGTACGGCTCCCGGCGTCGGACACCGGTGGCGTGACAGAACCGACCCGGACAGTCAGGCGCGAGGGCAGGACGAAGAGCCAGTCCGACCGGTCAGGGACAGCAACGACAAAGCAGGAAGCGAGCGTCGAGGATGTCCGGAGCGACGCCTCGACAGCCGAAGAGATGCCCTCGAGTGCGTCCGGTTCGGGGGCGGAAGGCGAGACCGGTGAGCCAGCCCAGCCCGGCGGGGGAGTTCCCCGGACCGAGGCAGAAGCGGGAGAGCGTGGCTGGTCGGTGACGGAGGGGAGGGGCAACGACGACCAGCCTGTAGAGGGGCCGACCGGACAGGCCGACGAACGGGCGCAGAACCGCGAGGGAGATGGCGACGGGACCGAACCGAAACAGACTGCCGAGGAGATCGCATTCGGCAACGCTCGGGGCGAGGATGTGGAACCGGTGACCGGCGAGCAGGACGAGGACGAGCCGGACACTACTGTCGAACCGGGCTCCGATGAGGCTGCCGCCGACTCCGACGGTGACGGTGGGTCTGACCCGTTCGTCGACCGTCCAACCGACGAGTGACAGCCGGGGAACGAACGGGCGCAACCGACGTTCTTTTGTCGTTTGGCGTACGAGTTTGGCGTATCCGAGCGTACGGTCGCCACGGGACTCCCGCGGGCGACCGGCCAGCCGCCGGAGGACGGCATCGTCGGCCCCTGGCCGCGGCGCCCGACGGCGGGAACAGTCGAGACCGCGGAAACGCCGCACCGTCGGTTGTTTCCGCCTGTCGCCGGTCGTGCCGGGCGTGGCGACCGCCTCGGCGTGATACAATGGAAATCGAAATCGCAACGATCGGCGGTTACGAGGAGGTCGGGCGCCAGATGACCGCAATCCGGGCCGGCGACGACATCGTCGTTTTCGACATGGGCCTGAACCTCTCGAAGGTACTGATTCACGACAACGTCGAGACCGAGCGGATGCACTCGCTGGATCTCATCGACATGGGTGCGATCCCGGACGACCGGGTGATG
>JAZKTU010000049.1:0-19155 GCA_036625385.1 Halovenus sp.
CCAACATCGTCCGTGTGACGATTCAGGCCCTGGCTGGCGTCCTCGGCGGAACCCAGTCACTGCACACCAACAGCTTCGACGAGGCACTCGCGTTGCCCAGTGAGAAGGCTGTCCGCGTTGCGCTCCGGACCCAGCAGATCATCGCCGAGGAGTCCGGCGCAGCCGACATCGTCGACCCGATGGGTGGCTCCTTCGCCATCGAGACGTTGACCAACGAGATGGAAGAGGAGATCATGGCCTACATCGAGGAGATCAAAGAGATGGGTGACGGGTCGGTCAGGGACGGCGTCTTCGACGGCATCGACCACGGCTACTTCCACCGGGAGATCCAGGACGCAAGCTACGAGTACCAGCAACGAGTCGAGGAGGGCGACGAGGTCGTCGTCGGCGTCAACAAATACACCATCGAAGAGGACACCAGCCCGGACATTCTCAAAATTGACGAGACGACCCGTGACCGGCAACTCGGCCGTCTCGAAGAGGTCAAAGCCGACCGGGACGACGACGCCGTCGAGGAAGCACTCGGCGCGCTTTCGGAGGCCATCAGCGCGGACGAAAACGTGATGCCGTCCATGATCGACGCCGTCAAGACGTACGCGACGATGGGCGAGATAATGCAGGTGTTCGAGGATCACTACGGTTCCTACCAGGAAGAGGTAACGCCAGCCTGAGTACGGGGACTTATACGGATTAGTGCGACTCTTTACCGCTGCTGTGAGAGTGAGATCCGGCTTCATCGAGGCGGGCCGAAACTGATCGCACTAATCCGTATTAGGCCGACAGTTCGTCGCGGACGTACGTATTCTCGCTGTACGTTTCCCCGCCGATGGTGATCTGTTCCGTCTCTTCCCACTCGAACCCAAAGTGACGGTAGAACGCGTTACCCGAGTCGTTCTCCTCGAGAACCATCGCCCGCAGGCGCTCGACGGGGGTGTCGGCCAGTTCGTCCCGGACTGCCTCGAACAGTGCCCGCCCGGTACCCTCCCCGCGATCATCGGGGTGGACGTAGAGCCGGAGGATATCCCCGTGGTTCCCGTCCGGATCCCAGACAGCATGGACGAACCCGATGACGTCGCCGGAATCCTCCGCAACGAGCAGGAGCGTGCGCGTCCACCTGATCGAGTCACGCAACTGCTCGGGGGAGTACCACTCGTCGAACCCATCCTCGAGCGACTCGCGGCTGAGAATGTCCGGGTAGTCTGCTTTCCAGGACGCTTCGGCCACCCGCCGGATAGCCTCGATGTCTGCCGTGGTCGCTTCGCGGACTGTCATACGTTATCATACGAGCAGGCAGGAATAGTTGTTTCGTCTAGATTAACCGCCGTCCTCGAGACACTCCCGGAACGGTTCCAGGACCTCGTCGGCGACGGAGTACGGGTCCGTCTCCCTGGCGAGCACTCCCTCGAGTTTTGCGTCGAGTCCGCCGGTACGCTCGAGTTCACCCTCGACCATCGACCCCAGGTCTTCCCGGACGAGCCGTCGGATCTCGGCAGCGTAGCGTTTGCGGTCTCGGAGTTCCCGTTCGCCGGTCTCGGTCAGCCAGGTCGCGTGTTCCTCGAGCGTGTCGAGAAAGTCTACGAGGCCGTCCCCGGTCTTTGCTACCGTCTCGAGGATCGGAGGGACCCATTCCTCCGGGTCGCCACCACTCTCCTCCCGAACAGCGCTGTCAGCCTCGGCACCGTGGTGTCCCGCTCTCGGCGAACTGTCCCGCATGTGGACCATCTCCCGGAGTTCCGTCACCGTCCTGTCGGCACCCTCCTTGTCCGCCTTGTTGACGACGAGGAGGTCCGCGATTTCGAGGATGCCGGCCTTGAGCATCTGGACGTCGTCCCCGCTGCCCGGCGGCACCAGGACGGCGATGGTCTCGGCAGCTTTGACGATATCGATTTCGTTCTGGCCGGCGCCGACGGTCTCGATGAGGATCTTGTCCTTGCCGAACGCGTCGAGCGCCCTGACCGCGTCGGTGGTGGCGGTCGAGAGGCCACCCAGCGTGCCGCGGGCGGACATCGAACGGAAGAACACGTCCATGTCGCCGACGTTCGAGCCCATCCGGATGCGGTCACCCAGCACCGCACCCCCGGTAAACGGCGACGACGGGTCGATCGCGATGACGCCGACCGTCAGCCCCCGCTCGCGGTACGTCGCCGCCATCTTGTCCACCAGCGTCGACTTGCCGGCGCCGGGACTGCCGGTGATACCGATGACGTCTGCGTCGCCCGCATGGCCGTGGAGCTGTGAGACGAGCGTCCGGTACCCTGGCTCCCGGTTCTCGATTTTGGTGATGGTTCGTGCGAGGGCGTGGTGGTCCCCTGCGAGGAGGCTCTCGTAAAGCCGTTCGGTCTCGCTCATCGATCGGGGACGTTCTCCTCGATGAACTCGATGGTCTCCTCGAGTGGGGTCCCCGGCCCGAAGATCTCGTCCACACCGACGTCGTAGAGATGGTCCCGGTCGTCGTCGGGGATGACACCACCGACGATGACGAGCGTGCCCTCGAACGCGCCGTACTCTTTCAACCCCTCGACAATGTGGGGAACCAGTTCGTTGTGGGCCCCCGAAAGAATCGAGATGCCGAGGACGTCGATATCTTCCTGCACTGCCGCCTGCACGATCTCGTCCGGGCCGTTGTGGAGTCCGGAGTAGATGACCTCGAAGCCGGCGTCCCGGAACGCGCGCGTGATGACGTGGGCGCCCCTGTCGTGTCCGTCGAGTCCGACTTTGGCAACCAGGCACCGAATCCTGCGCTGTCGAGTTTCTGGAGTCATTATTGGCACAACGGAGGGGTCATGTATGAGTGTAACGGCGGTTTCCCGGACACCAGCGGTTTCCGGTCGGCGGGAACGGACAGAGACGGATCCGGCACGCCCAGCCGGGAAACGCAGCACAGTTTCGGTCGACGGCCGGCCACGGAGTCACGCCCGATCCTGGCCCCGGAACGGACGGCGGTGACGACCGGCAGCGGGTCGGGGAGCGGGAACGTTTCGCCGTAGATAAATAAAACTCATCTGGTAATTGCCCGTTAAAATAAAATATATTATGTTTCAGTCGACCCCGAGTAGCGAGCCGATATCACAGATAAAAGGGGAGGTCTGAAAGCATCCCTATCTGTAGCGCGTTCACTCCCTCGGCCCGGGATCTATTCCCGGAGACACTGGGGACGTGATCGGGTCAGGTATACTGTCGGCTGTAACATTGTGAAAGAATTCGCCACCCTGGGGTAGCGAATATCTTGACGAACGTACAGCCGGCAGTATAACAGTGCCAGACAGCAGCGCGATAGTGGCTGTTGGGACTCTGTACCGCCGTGGCGTTACAAAACGTGGAGTTCACGGTCCGAAACACGGAAATACGCAACCCGGTCGCAAAAATACTCGCAACAGCCACTATCGGTCACGAAGGACTCGAGGTAAACACCGGGTACAGCCCGCCGAGTGCGGAAACGATCGGTGGAAAAGAGACAACACGGTCGCTGGCGATCAGTCCACGGTCCGCCGTGTCAGGTTCGACGACTGTTAGACGGCGTTCCGACTGGTCGACATCCGCCCCACTCACCGACAGGGTTATACAGCGTCGGCCAGCATCGGGACGCAGCGATCTCCGCCTCCCGGCTACACCCGCTGTGACCGCCGCAATAATTATTACCGTGTATTTATAAAAGGTACAATTATTACCACGAAGCTATAAATAACGTATTTCGAATAGATAGACGCGATGTCCGTGACCCCCGGAACGGGTCGAACGACACCGATGTCACCCTGCATTTTCGGTTTTCCAGTCGCGACGGGTTCCCGCTACTCCGGAAGGTTTATGTTTACTTGGATGACTAATCTTCCGCACCCTCTACTAGAGAAATTAGAAGAATAAAAAGAATGACAGAAAAAATATATTTCAGACGGAATCACGCTGTTGAAGCGACTCGAGACCGACCGACAGGAGGTGTACTCGACGGATGATCGTCGGCGTCCTCGCAGAGAAAGAGCCAAACGAGACGCGGGTCGCGCTCGTCCCGCCGGTCGCCGCCGACCTCATGGAAGACGGGTTCGACATCTGTGTCGAGTCGGGCGCCGGCGGTTCGTCAGACTGGTCGGACGACGATTACCGCGACGCAGGCTGTGAAGTCCTCGAGGACCGCGAGACGGTGTTCGAGCGGGCAGACATCGTCACCCGGGTCAACGGCCTCGGCGCGACAGCCGGGGACGACATCGATATGTATCAGGAGGATCAGATCGTCGTTGGCCTGCTGGGCCCGTACGACCTCGACGGTGAACTGGAGACGCTCGCGGACCGCGGCGTCACCGCGTTCGCCCTGGAGTTGATGCCCCGGATCAGCCGGGCACAGAGCATGGACGCGCTGTCCTCGATGTCGAGCATCGGCGGATACAAGTCCGCTATCGTCGCAGCGGAGCGCCTGCCGAAGATGTTCCCGCTCCAGATGACGGCAGCGGGGACGGTCCAGCCCGCAGAGGTGTTCGTCATCGGCGCCGGCGTCGCCGGGTTGCAGGCAGTCGCAACCGCCGACCGACTCGGCGCGTCGGTCCGGGCGTACGACATCCGTCTCGAAGTCCGCGAGGAAGTCCAGAGTCTCGGTGCTGACTTCGTCGAACTCGACCTCGAGACCGAGGGCTCGGGCGACGAGGAGGGGTACGCCCGGGAGATGGACGAGGAGTTCCTCCGCCAGCAACGGAAGGAACTGACGCGGGTCGTCGGCGAGTCCGACGTCGTCATCACCACCGCCGCGATCCCCGGCAAGCCCGCCCCCGAACTGGTCACCGAAGAGATGGTCGAAGGAATGGACCCGGGGTCCCTCATCGTCGACCTGTCGGCTGCAACCGGCGGGAACTGCGAACTCACCGTTCCCGACGAGACGATCGATCACAACGGCGTCGAGATATACGGGCCGACGAACCTCCCGACGACCGTGGCTCACCACGCCAGCCAGCTCTACGCCAACAACGTGCGGAACTTCCTCGAGAATCTGTTCGATGAGGAGGCAGAGGAGAAGTGGACGCTCGATACCGACGACGAGATTGTCGACTCGACGATGCTCACACACGACAGCGAAGTCCGCTGGATCCACCCCGCCGAACGGGAGGAGGCTGCGGAAGAAAGCGACGAGGCCGGTAGCGAGGGAGCAACTGGCGACGAACAGGAGGGTGAAGCCGATGCCTGATTTCATCACGAACGCGACATTCTTTGTGCTGGCCGCCTTTCTCGGGTACTCGGTCATCACGAAGATCCCGGCAACGTTACACACCCCGTTGATGTCGGGCGCAAACGCCATCACCGGCATTACCCTCGTCGGTGCCGTCGTCGTTGCCGGGTCGGGGGACACGACCTTTGCGACCGTGCTTGGCTTTCTGGCGGTCGTGATGGCGACGATCAACGTCGTCGGTGGCTACCTGGTGAGCCACCTGATGCTCGAGGACTTCCACGGCGGAGGTGGGCGGTAATGGTGGAGCTTCTCTCCGAGTCGATGCTGCGGCTCGTCTACCTGATCTCGGCAATTCTGTTCATCCAGGGGCTGCGCGACATGACACACCCCCGGACCGCCGTCAGGGGGAATCTTATCTCGGCTGCGGGGATGTTCGTCGCCGTCGCCGTTACAGTCCTGTGGTTCGATATCATCTCGCCGGTCGTGTTGTTCGGCGGCCTCATCGTCGGTGGCCTCGTCGGCACCGTTCTCGCGCTGCGGGTGGAAATGACGCAGATGCCCCAGCTCGTCGGCGTGTTCAACGGCTTCGGGGGTGGTGCCTCGGCGCTGGTCGCCGGCGCCGAACTCGTGGAGCATCAGTCCACGGTTGGGGGATCGTTCCCCCTCGAGATGGGCGTCGCAGCGTCCGCATCGGGTATCATCGGTGCTGTCACGCTGTTCGGGAGTATGGTCGCTGCCGGGAAGCTCCACGGCGTCGTAACCGGGTCGGCGGTCCGCTACGACGGCGAGCAAGTTGTCAAGGCACTCCTGCTCGGGATCGCCGTGCTCGCCGGGGCGTATCTGGTCCTCGAGCCGGACATCCTGTCGGCGTACCTGCAAGGCGAGTTGGTCCCGTCGTACTGGGTACTCATCGTCGCTGCCTCCGTGCTGGGTGTGATGCTCGTTATCCCCATCGGCGGTGCCGACATGCCGGTGGTCATCGCCCTGCTGAACGCCTACTCCGGGCTGGCAGCCGCCGGGACGGGCTTCGTCCTCGACAACACCGCACTCATCATCGCCGGGACGCTGGTCGGCGCTGCCGGGATGATCCTCACAGTCATCATGTGTGAGTCGATGAACCGGTCGCTGGCGAACGTGCTCTTTGGCGGCTTTGGCGAGGAAGCTACCTCGGAGGATATGGAGGATATCTACGAGGGGAACATCACCGAAACCTCGCCGGAAGAGCTCCAGATGCTGCTCGAGACTGCCGACCGGGTCGTCATCGTCCCCGGCTACGGGATGGCGGTCGCGCAGGCCCAGCACGCTGTCGCCGAACTCTCGGACCTGCTCGACGAGAACGGTATCGAAGTCGAGTTCGGCATCCACCCCGTGGCGGGTCGCATGCCCGGTCACATGAACGTGTTGCTGGCCGAGGCCGACGTGCCCTACGACAAGATGAAAGAACTCGAGCAAATCAACCCGACGTTCTCCCAGACCGACGTTGTCATCGTCACCGGCGCAAACGACGTCGTCAACCCGCGGGCCAACGAGGACGACTCGAGCCCGATCTCCGGGATGCCGGTCCTGAACGTCGGCGAGGCCGGCACGGTGATCGTCAACAAGCGGAGTCTCAGTCCGGGCTTTTCGGGCATCCCGAACCCGCTTTTCGCCCAGGACAACACCTACATGCTGTTTGGCGACGGGAAAGCGACGATGCAGGAGGTCGTCAACGAGTACAAGGAAGCCCAGTAGCGAGGCGGTATCGACCACGAGTCTTCGCCGGCGCCACGACTCCAATCCCGCCGCGCATCCGTACGCCACGGGCTTGCCATACATATCAGGCAATGTTTTATTTTAAGTTGTTTCCGTACAGTGTACCTGTATGCAGACTATCAGCGACGACAGACGGCTGATTTACGTGCATCCGAACGCAACGGTAGACGACCTTCCCGTGAGCGGCGAAGTAGAGTTGATGCCGGTCGGGGACGAGGACCCGTTCGTTCCCAAGCGGATGGAGGACCCTCAGATTTACCCGGGAGACGTCATCGTCAGTGTCGTCGACGACGGGATCTGGTTCGCCGAACTCGTCATCCACCACCAAAACGAGTACGACATATCGGGTGTCGTCGTCAAACCACTGAACGAGAGGGTTGCGAAACTGGTACCGGACAGTTTCTTCAGTGCCCGTCTGTTCCAGGCCAACGAGATACACATCTACGAGGGGATCGGGGAAGTCGGGGACGAACCCGACATCGAGTTCGACGCCTCGAAACTCGAGACGCCAGTCGAAGGACAGCCGCGGTAAACGACCAATACTGCAGTCGCTGTCGGGACAGCAAGTTCCTGACTGACTGCCCGCTTCCATTTGACCAGCTATGAACCTCAAAGAAGTCCGTGTCAGAAACTACAAGGTAATCGACGACACGGGTTGGGTATCGGTAGACAACCCCACGTGCCTCGTGGGGAAAAACGAGTCCGGAAAGACCGTGTTCATGCAGGCGCTTTCGAGACTCAACCCGTCGTACGGATCCGGGGAGTTCGTCCCGTTCGATGAGTTCCCCCGTCACCGGTGGCCGGAGTACAAACAGCGCCACGAGGACAACCCGGCCCCGGTGGCGAGCGCCCGGTTCGACCTCGAGGACGAGGAGAGAGCACAGATCGAAGAGGAGTACGGCGCGCTGGAAGACAGCGAGGTGACCGTCACCAAAGGCTTTGCAAACGAGTTACACTGGGACGTTCGCCTCGAAGACGACAGCAAAGCGGACGAGGTCGGCGCCGCGGTTCTCGAGAACGAACTGCCCGAGTTCCGGTACGTCGGCGAGTACGCCATCATGGACGGAACCATCGACGTGACAGCCCTCGCCGAGAGATACGAGGAGGGTACCCTCGACTCCGCGGACCGGGTGTTCCTTTCCTTTCTCTCGGTTGCCGGACTCGACCTCGCGGAACTCGAACGTGCCGACGACTGGCGTGACCTGCGGACAGAACTCGAAGCGGCATCCGGGGCACTCACGGCCTCGGTTGCGGAGTACTGGAGCCAGACCGACGACCTGGACATCCGGATCGAGCAAGAAAATGACAATGGCATGATACTCTCGGTCCGCGTGGAGAACCTCGACCAGGACGTGACCGTCGAGTTCGAGAAGCGGTCGCGTGGATTCAGGTGGTTTTTCTCCACGTTCTGTCAACTGAACGAACTACAGGAAAGCGACGAAGACGTCGTGCTGTTGCTCGACGAGCCAGGACTGAACCTGCACCCGAAGGCCAAGCGCGATTTCCTGCGCTACCTCGAGGCGGAGTTCGCGCCGTCACAGACGCTCTTTTATACGGCCCACTCGCCGTTCATGATCGACGCAGAGCGTATCCACCGGACCAGGATGATACAGAAAACGTCCGAGCACGGGTCGACGATCCTGTCCGACGCCGCCGATGCCGACGAGTACACGCGGTTCCCGCTCAAGAACGCCTTCGAGCTGAACCTGATGGACACGCTACTCTCGCGTTCGCGGGTGCTCCTGGTACAGAACAGCGCCGTCCACACGTACCTGTATGGTATCTCGGAGCTGATGGAGGCAGCCGGAACGAACGGGCTGAACCCGCGCTGGACGGTCCTCCCCGTAAACACCGTGGAGAACGTCCCGACCTTCCTCGGCATGTTCGAGTCCTACGACCTCGATGCCGCGGTCTTGCTCGAAGGGGAGACGGCAAGAGAGACAGAAAGGGAACTCTCCGGGGAGGTCAGCGTCAGGGACGTCGGCGAGTACGCCGACGTCTCCGGTGGGGCAACCGTCGAGGACCTCCTCTCGACGCCGTTCTACCTCGACCTCGTGAACCGCGCCTACGCAGATGCGCTCGCGAACACGGACGGCGTCCCCGACCGACTCACCGGCGAATACTTCGAGCAGGAAACGGGGGTCGGACCGATAGTCGAGCGGCTGACAGCCTTCTTCGAGCAACACGGTGTCACCGACGACGGGTTCGACCGGGAAGTCCCGGCGGCGTACTTCCGCGAGCACCGCGGGGAGTTCACCGACGAACTCGACCTCGATACGAAGCGAAACTTCGGCTCGCTCGTCCAGGCGTTCGACGAGATTCTGGATTCGGTTACCCGCACCTCCCAGCAGGGGCGCTCGTTCGTCGACGTGTTGCTCGGCAGGTGACCCGACACTGTAGCGGTTCGGGGCCCAGGGGGATCACACGCCGAGTTCGTCGACGACGTCGTGGATCGACGGCGCACTGAAGTCCGGCTCGCCGTCGAACGGTTCCCAGGGGACGCCGTCGCGGTTGAGGTGGACGCCGTACATTCCGGCGGCTGCCGCGCCCATCACGTCGAACCACACCGCGGAGACGTGTGCAATGCGGTCGATGGGCGTCCCCGTTCTGGCTGCCGCGTGGCGGTAGAGTTCCGTGCTGGGTTTGAACTGTTCTATCTCCTCGGCGCTGATCGTGTCGGCGAGCAAATCGCCGATGTCGGCGTGTTCGACCATCGAGGCGAGCATCTCCGGGTTCCCGTTCGAGAGCACGTAACACTTGTAGCCGGCGTCGCGGATGCGCTCAAGTCCCGCCCGGACGTCGTCGAAGACTCTTAGTTCGTGATACCTGGCGAGAATCTCGTCGCGCTCCGCCTCGGAGAGGTCGGCCCCGTAGGTGTCGAGCGCGTGCTGGAGGGCGTCCCGGTTCAACTCGTAGAAAGAGTCGTAGGCGTCGGTGTGGTTTGCGACCATCGTGTACTCGAGCGAGCGCGTCCGCCAGTGGCGCGAGACTGCTTCCGGTTCGTCGACGCGGGCCGCGAGGGCGGATTCGACGGCGTCGACGTCCACGAGCGTACTGTAGGAGTCAAACGTTACCGTCTCGACGTGTTCGAGAGCCATGGCGGATCCGACGGGTGGCCCCGACATAGTTCTCCGGGAGTCAAAGACCAGCCCGGGCCCGGGCCCGGGAAGGTGGTAGTCGAACGAGGTCTCGGCAAACGGAGGGTTCAGGGTCCGGCGGGAGGAATGAGAATAGACGCGTGACACACTACGTCTACGTGCTCGAGTGCAGCGACGGGACGCTCTACACCGGCTATACGACCGAGATAGGGCGACGCGTCGACGAGCACGACGCGGGCGAGGGGGCGAAATACACGGCCGGACGGACGCCGGTACGGCTCAGATACGTCGAGTACCACGCGTCCCGGAGCGACGCGATGAGCCGGGAGCACGCCATCAAGTCGCTGTCCCGGGCCGGGAAGGAGCGCCTGCTTCCTGCGGAAGATGACTGTATCGGGGTTCGGTTCGTCACGGAGGAGGAGTGACGGTAAGCCTCGCTCTGCAGGCCCGGTCCCGCGATACCTGCTCGCCCAGGGGGCTGGCGGCACTGTTGACAGACCAGCCCGGCGAGAGCCGTTCCCGGGGGTGACACAGACATGGGGCGTCGGCAGTTGAAACGCTGCGGAGGCCGTGTCGAAAGCACTCTTACTGCCGGCTGTACCATGTTGAACGGATTCGACACCCCCGGAGTGTCGAATATCTGTCCGAACGTACAGCCGGCAGTATCACAACGGGCCGTATCAGACAGGGTTCCCGCTTCGCCACGCCCGGATCACGTCGCGCAGCAGGCCGGTATCGATGTTACCGGCCCGCCAGTCTCCGATGGCATGCCTGAGGCCTGCCGTCTGGACGACGCCCTCGTCGTCGGTGTACCCTTCGACAGCGTCGCCGACGACCGCGTCGCCGTTTTCGTCGACGTAGGGACCGTCCGCCTCCCCGCCACTCTCGACGAAGTCGTACACCTCGTTGTCGTTCGTATCACGGTGTGGCATCGCGATGAGTGCGTCGTCTTCGGCCAGCGGGTCGGCGAGCTCGACGTCCAGACCCTCGTAGCTACCCGGATCGAGGTAGGCCGATACCCCCCGGACACTCCCGAGCGGGTCCCCGTCGAGCAAGCTACTGTCGTGGATCGTCACAAACCCGCCATCGTCCATCCGGACGGAGTCGACGGTAACCGCGGTTCCGTCCGCCGACTGGTCGCTGAACTCGACCGCTGCCGGGGCGTCAGTACCGTCAGCGGTTGCGATACCGCCCTCCATCGAGGCGTGGACTGTACAGACGTAGTTGTCGAGTTCGTCGGCGAGTTCGCCGGTGACGGTGAAGGCAACGCTCCCGCCGTTGTCGACCCACTCCGTTCCGGAATCGTCCTCGAACGAACCCTCCGCGGACTGGCTGATACTGCCGGCTGTAAGTTCGTAAAGATATTCGCCACCCCGGGGTGGTGAATTCTTTCAAAATGTTACAGCCGGCAGTATGAGGAGTCCCTCGCCATCGGCTGCGCGGAATGCGAGCGGGTGGCTGGTCCAGCCGTCGTTCACGAACGTGTACCGGACGCCCTCGCGGAGTGTCAGTGTCGGATTCTCTTCGCCCGATATGCCTCGAAGCGGCGTGGCTGAGCCTTGCGGAACGAACGACAACGCGACCGGGAGGCCGTCGACAGAAGGGCAAAGCTCCCGTGGCTGCAGAAGACTCGCGTCGTTTCGTATCTGGAGTCGGCGTCGGCACACTCGGTGTCACGGGAGCGGTCAATCGGCGGAGATCCGTTCCCGGACTGGACCAGTCTGATACACTGCATACAGAATGAGCACGGCAAGCAGGAAGTCGAATCCGTGTGCGACGAGGTGATGGACGGTCATCGGGACGACCCCGAGAATCGTCCCGAACCCAACGACGGTACGACCCACGAGGAGGGCGAGGGAGAGTGCGAGAAGCAGATAGCGAAACGTCCGTCGCTGGCGATACGCAAACACGCCGATAAGGAAAAGCATCGTCGTCCCGAGCCCGGCAAGGAAGAGTGCCAGATGGAGAAACAGCGAGTACGTCCCATCAACCCACTCCGCTTGCGGATGAAGGGTGAACAGAAAGTCCATCGACAATCACGATAGACGCTATCGGTAGTGACCTGTTAAAGTTCTCTGGTCCAGTACTCGAATATGGGAGTCGTCCGAGGTTGAATCACTCCCCTGTATCGGAAAGCGACGTTTCGACAACCGTACCCGAATCGGTTTTGGAGGCCGGGTGTAAGGGTGTGGCAATGAATCGCCGGTCGTTTCTTAGAACATCGGTCGCAGCCGCGAGTGTCGGCAGTCTCGCTGGCTGTCTCGGCGGGGACAGCGAGGAGTCGGGACCGGAGCCAGTAGACCTCTCGGGTGGCAAGTTCGACGACGACCACGGGATGGAGATTGGCCCCCACGGCGGTGCGAACGGTCAGATATTCTACGAAGAGCAGACGCCACCCGACCGGGAGGGAGGTCCGTTCTGGTTTCACACGCTCGTGTTCAGCCTCTTTCCTTTCCATTTCGACCGGCGTGACCGCGGGTGGGAAGCCGACGTTATCTACGTGACGGACTTTTCAGCTATCGACTGGACGGTCCAGGAACGCGACAGGGGGCCAACGATGCCGTCACCGACGGCACCGGAGACGTTCGCGGCGGCGACCGACCTCACGTACGTGGCCGAAAGCAGTGTGATGGGTGGAATGGGCCCGGGACTCCATCCGTTCTCCGACGGAGACGAAGCGGCATCGTTCGTCGACGATCACGGCGGGGAGACACTGGCGTTCGGTACTATCGACCGGGCCCTCGTCGAGACGCTCCAGGAGAGTAACCAGTAGACCCGACGATGGCCGGAATGCCCCCGACACAAACTAACAGTGGAGCCCCAGGCGGGCAGTCGACGGACGTGGCGCGCACTACCCGAAACTCGCGGGCACGACTCGACCGTGGAAGTGCCGGGCGGTGGCCACGGCCACCGCTGAACGGCAACGCCGCCCGGACCGTATCGCGGCTGTTTCGACGCCCGTACCAGGCAAAATAAGTTCTCTGACTTGCTAGCCACCACAGTGGCAGCACCAGGAATCCGGACCCTCTCCCGGAGTAACCGTTTCAGATATCTGTTTGTGCTACTGGTTCTGTCGGTCGGGTTCCTCGCTCTTGGAGCCTTCGTGGTCGGGGCCGACACGACAGACCCCGACCCCGTTCCGTTCGAGGAGACGACCACAATGGGTATTGCCGCCGAGGAGCGCCAGGTCCTGGAGGAACGGGGACTTGCGATCCCGCGGGCCCAGGTGTTCTACTCGCAGTACCAGTACGTAATCGGCTACGAGGGTATCGAGTCCGCAGTCGACATGTTACAGCAACCCGCGCACAACCAGCAGTTCGGGTATCCGGTCGTCGTGTACGTCGAAGCGTTCGCGGGTTCACCTGCACTCACTGAAGAAGGCTACCTGGCAGCCGGCACCGAACCCGAGTGGACCGATGCCACCGAGGTGTTCTTCGTCGTCGGCAGCGACGCTCGCACGCCGACGGGAGAGACAGCCGTGCCGTTCGTGACCGAGAGCGCAGCGGAGACGTTCGTCGACGACCACGATGGTGAAATTCTCCGGTGGGAGAACCTACAGCGATATTCGTTCGACATTGACGGGCCGTCGGCGGTGCGCGACCGCGTCGCGGACCAGCGGACAGTTGCCGACGAGCGCGTCGCAAACAGCCGAGAACGTGCAGAGCGCGACGTCTCTGTCGTCGTCGGGGAATCGTCGCTCCAGGACGCGATCGAGGCTGCCCCGCCCGAGTCGACCGTCCTCCTCCCGGAGGGAACGTACACATACGAGGAGACAATCGTCATCGACCGGCCGATCACACTCCGCGGGGAGAACGCGACGATTCAGGGGAACGGAAACGGGTCTGTCATCGAGATCGAGAGCGACGATGTCGCCATCGTCGGCCCGGAGATCACGGGGGTCGGTACCCAGACCCGGGGAGACGACCAGCGGTCGGACGACGATAGCTGGGACAGCGCTGTCGACACCGCCTACGGGCGTGGCGACGCCGGCATCGTTGCCGCGGACGTCTCGGGGACGTACATCCACAACGTCTCGATCGAGACGCCGGCGAGCGGTCTTATTCTCCGGGATGCGTCCGACAGTGTCGTCGAGGGGATCGCTGTCAGCGGACCGGGCGAGTGGCAGGACGGCTTTATGAGCATCAGCGCCATTCGCTCGCCGGTCGTCGTCCAGCACTCGACGTTTGACGGGAACCGCGACGGGATTTACCTCCATCGCTCACACGGGAGCGTCATCCGTCAGAACACGTTTCGCGATAACCGCTTTGGCGTTCACTTCATGTTCACCTCCGATTCACTCGTCGCCGACAACGTCGCCAGAGGACAGGAAGCGGCCGGTATTACGATCATGACGTCCCCGACGCGGAACGCGGTGGTCGACAACGACGTCCGAAACGCCGAAACCGGTATTATTCCCGGTGGTTCCCGGTCGTATATCGCCGGGAACGTCGTTGCGAACAACGAGCGCGGCATGACGACCGGTGCGACACAATCACTGTACGAGCAAAACGTCATCTACGGCAACGAACTCGGTGTCCGGACCGGCACAATCCGCCCCTCGAACCGTGTCGTCAGAAACGATTTTGTCGGCAACGAGCGACACGTCAGGTCCGGCGTTGGCCCCCTCCGCATCTGGACGCACGACAGTGTCGGGAACTACTGGGAGGGTGCGTTCGGGCAGCGAGACGGGGCACGACTGGACCGGTCGTACACGCCGACAGACGGGATAGATCGACGGCTACACCGTGTCGACGGCGCAGTAACGCTCGCCGCATCCCCCGCCAGACGGGCACTGAATGCTGTCCGGGACACGACCCCGGGAATGCGAAGCGGCGAAGTCGTCGACACTGCACCGCTCTCCGACCCGGTAAACCCCGGGATACTCGCCGAACTCGAGGCCAGCGACGACCAGACAGTGACAACCACGTCCGGGAGAGCCGGTGACAGTGATGACTGACGGGAACGGACCGACGGGAACGGAACGCGACCCGATTCTCGAGGCGACTGGCGTGACACAGGAGTTTGGCGGGGTCACGGTACTCGAGAACGTCTCGGTCGGCATCGAGCCCGGGACTGTAACAGCGCTCGTCGGCCCGAATGGATCGGGCAAAACGACACTGCTGCGCATTCTCTGTCGGGTCCTGTCTCCCACTGCAGGGACAGTCACCTACAGCGGTCCGGAGGCCACGAGGGAGATCGGCTACGTCCAGCAACAGCCCGCCTTCCGGCCGGAGTTTACTGCCCGTGAAACGATCGAATTTTACACGGCCCTGGCCGAAACGACAGCCGACGGCGTCCTCGACCGGGTCGGACTCGGTGATGCCGGGGACAGGCGTGTCGGAGCCCTGTCGGGCGGAATGACCAGACTACTGGGAGTCGCCCAGGCAGCTGTCGGCGACCCACCAGTCGTCGTGATGGACGAACCGACAACCGGTCTCGATCCGGGGATGAGCGAGCGGACGTTCGAGATTGTCCGCGAACTCGCTACCGGCGGGACTGCTGTGCTCGTCAGTTCCCACGACCTGACACACGTCGAGACGTGCACAGACCGGACGCTCGTGCTCAACAGGGGATCGGTAGTGGCGGACGGCGACCCCGAGACACTGTGTGAACGTCACGGGGTGGGTTCGCTGTGGGATGTCTTTACCGAAGTCGTCGAACGACCAGCAGAGAAGATAGAAGTCCTCGGAGCCGACCAAGGATGACGGTGCAAGGGACACAGGCAGTCGTTGCCCGCGAACTACTGACGGTGTTCCGGTCGCGATCGTACTGGGTCTTGCTCGCGGGGACCCTGGTCGTCCTGTTCGGGATGGCATCCCTGGGCAGTGGGCCCGAGGCAGGCTATCTCCCGACGGCACTGGATTTGCTCTTGCCGCTGGAGCTGCTCGTCCCCGCTGTGGCGATCGCTCTCGGCTATCCGCCGATCGTCGGTGATGCCCAGCGTGGCGAACTCGAAGTGCTCGAGACGTATCCGCTGCCGGCAGGGGGGTACGTCCTGGGAACGTATATTGGACGGGCTGTTGCGCTCCTCACCCTTCTCGCGGTCCCGCTGTCAGTCCTCGCGGTTTACATCAGGGTAACGGTCGAACCGGGCGTGACGACTATCGCGACCAGCCAGGGCGTGGACTCGATACTGCTGTTCGTGCGCTTTGGTGTGCTGACGGTGTCGTTTGCCCTCACCGTCCTCGCCATCGTGCTGGCAGTTGCTGCACTCGCGTGGTCACGACAGGTCGCCCTCGTGTTCGCCATTGCCGTCTTCGGCCTCGTGGTTGTCGGGCTGGATATCCTGTTGCTTCGTGGCTTCACGGCGAACATCATCGGGGCGGACCGTCTGACGACGGCCATTGCACTCTCACCGACGAGCGCCTACCGGGGACTCGTGTTCGAGACGGTTCTCTCGCCGGCACAGAACCCCGACGTGAGAAGCGGCAGCCTCCTCGCCAGCAGTCTCGGGTTGCTCGCCTGGACGGCAGTCTCGCTCGGTATCACAACCGTCGCCGTTGCACGCCGGTGACAGTCACTCCGAAAGCAGTTCGTCGGCGAACCGGGAGAAACGGTCGACCAGTCTCTCGGAGAACCGGGGCTCTACTTCCCGGAGGAGACGATAGACGGTCGACGGTTCGTTCAACTCGACGGCGATCCCCTCGCCGGTGGCGTCCGCCTCCTTTCTGACGACGTCGTACTCCGTGAGGTTCGAGAGATGCCATTCGACGGTGCTTCGCGCGACGCCCAGGCGGTCCGTGATGTCCCCCGGACTCGCTCGTTCCTGTTCCAGTAACACGAGGACGATCTCCCGTGTCGTCTCCCGTCGAAGGAGAGCGATCGCACCGCGCTCCCAGTCGGAGTAGGCCGGGAGGTAGTAGTGTGTGCGACCACAGATCTCTTCGCGCTGTACCCGGTCGTTACGCCAGAGTTGCCGAACGTGATACTGCGTCTGACCGGTCGCGATATCGAGTTTTCGGGTAATACCGTTGAAGTGGATCCCGGGGTTGCGGGAGATACAGTTACGGACGCGGGAGCGAGTATCGGACATCTCTCTTTGTATCGTGCTATACCCTCGATGGATATAAAAGAGCCGCGCGTTTTCGATCCGTTAGAATGCCGCCGACAGCAGCCGGAAGCCCAGCCAGCCACCTGTGCAACCCCGAGGACGACAACACCGACCGGTCGGGGGGGACCGCGTACGGGGCAACCGGCGACGCCGCCGGCTGGTTCCCGGCTGAGGTTGCGACAGCTACGCACGGCGGTGATACTGCCGGCTGTGCCATTCTGGAAGTATTCGCCACCCCCAGGCGTCGAATATCGTTACGCACGTACAGCTGGCAGTGTCATACGGATTAGTGCGATTATCCACTCAGACGTGATTCAGTTAAGATCTGCTCTCACAGAATGCAAGCATCGCGGCCTGCACTCCCGGAGATTGTATCGTGGCGTGTAACGAAGTCACGTCCGAGTGGATAGTTTCGGCCCGCCTCGATGAAACCGGTCGTTCAGCCGATGAAGCCGGATCTCACTCTCACAGCAGCGGTAAAGAGTCGCACTAATCCGTATCAGTCGTGCTGGTACTCTTTCTCGAACCCCCGGAATTCAGTCCGGTGGGCTTCCTCGTCGGCAAGGACCGTCACCGCGAGGTCTTCGGTCACGGGGTCGTCAGCCTCCTCGGCGGCATCGATCAGAGACCGGTACGTCCCGATAGCATCCTCTTCAGCGTCGAGAACGCCACGAATGACCGAGAGCACGTCGGTCGAATCCTCGGGCGGTTGCAAGGAATCCTGCCGTGGGGTGAACTCCGCCGAGCTGGGCGGCCGGGCGTCCAGTTGCTTGAGACGGTTGCCGAGTTGCTGGGCGTGCGTGAGTTCCTCCTGGATGTCCTGCTGGAGGCTCTCCTTGATCTCCTCAGCACGGACACCGTCGAGGACAATCGCGTTCGTCTGGTAGTTCATCACTGTCTCCATCTCGTCGCCGTAGGCCTTCTGGAGAAGGTCGATGACACGCTCTGAAGTCATACAGGTTACAGTTCCGGTCAAACGATCATATATCCGTCGCCGAATCCTGCTATCTCGGAACAGTCGAAGGAACGACCCCGTTGCTGGAGATACCCCCGTCCCGTCACCGATAGCCCGGGTCAAGGCGAGGAGGCACGCAGCGGGACGGTATCTGTGGAAGGGGTCTTTCGCTGGTGAGAGGGGCCGACGTCCCTGCCGAAAATAATCACAACCGTCCGTATGAAACCCGCCGTTCTGTTGGGGAAGTACCGAAACAATCACACCGGTCCGTATGACGAGGCCACCGCTTTACTGGTGGGTACCTGACATGCGTTCAGCGCAACGACTGCGAGGAGTATCAGGAAGACCGGCGGGCAGTTCGTCGGGGAATCGTCTACTGGTAGTTCTTCGATGTGAGAGGTTGAGACGCCTCCGCCCCGGAGAGACTCCAGAGGTACTTGATCGCGAGTACCGCGGCAATGAGCGCGGGAGCAGCAGTGAATACGAGCGCAACAGGCGGGACAGTAACTCCCTCACCCACCAGAAGTGCCGCCGTTACGCCCGTCAACGTCGGCGCGAGAAGCGCACCGAAGACCAGTCCGACGCCGGCGAAGACGTAGCCCCAGGGACGTTGGTGCCACAGCCAGCTACCGGCAATGGCTAGAGCTGGGACGACGACACTCAGATCGATAAAGTGCGAGTGTAACGCATGCTCGCCAACCTCCTCGACGAGGAGCGGCGCGGTCCCGGAGACAGTTGCCGGACCTCGTCCGGATCGATACCGGCCACCCCACCGGCGAGCGTGAACACGGAGAGGCCGAACAGAAGCACGTAGCCGAGAAAGAACCGATTGAACGTGATCTGTACCGCGATCGACGCCCACATGTAGGTCATGTAAGTGAGGGCGCCGAGCCAGACGAGTCGCCCTCGGAGGGACTCTCTTCTGGCGTACACCAGCCCGACCAGGAGTGCCGGGACACCGACGAGGAGGATGAGGGCATCCTGTATGTAAAAGCCCGGAAGGAGTTCAGAGGGGTAGTGGTCAGCGCGGAACAGACCGAGCAGCGCGGAAACGGTCGACAGCGCGATGATGGCAACTGTAGAGATCGTTTGCCATCGTGGAATCGGTGATGCCATAGTTTCTTGCTGCCCGATATGCTGTGTATTGTCA
>JAZKTU010000204.1:0-3229 GCA_036625385.1 Halovenus sp.
CATACTGGTAGGTGGACGGGGACGGTCTTAGTTTTCGGGCTGAGGAGTGGATGTCGAATTCAGCGTTGGGAACACCTCGGTCAGTAGCATTCAATACAACAAGAAAGCCCCGCCCCTTTCGGTCCCGCCCAGCCTGGAAAACCACATCGAGCGGACGGGGGCTTTCTTGCTGTTGGAGACGGCGATAGTGGATCAGTCGTGCCCACCCCGGAAGAAATCAATCACGTACCAGATTCCAGCATCCGGGAATACAGCCACCCGCCGAATCCACCGAACACGACTGGAAGCACAAATCCGACGAGTACTGCCGGTGCGAGCAGCTGGGTCCAGGTAATCGCTGCCACGGTAAAGACAGTGTACACACTCCCGAGGACAGTCCAACCGAGATATCCCAGGACAACCGAACCACCAACCTGAACTGAATTCTCTCCGTCGTCGGAGATAAACGTCACAGCATACCCAGCGGCCACGAGCAGCGCAAGCAATACGACCGTCTGCCCGAGCACTGCAATCTGCACCTCACCACTCCAGACGGGAAGGTGTGCTCCCATGTGGACGACGAGATACTCACCGAGGCTGTCTGCCCGAACCCAGACGCCTGCGTCGGGATGCAGCCCGAACCGACCCGACGCTACGACGACGAGGGCGCCGAGCAGATAGGCTGCTGTGCCGGCGAGTGCGCTGACCCGCAGATCGACGCCGTCGGAGTATCGGCCAGTCATAGAGAGTCGCGGTAGTAGAGAGATGACACGAGCGACCCAAAACAGTTCTGCCAGCGGCCGGAAGTCGTGGCATTTTATTTGTCCGGACACCTCGGGTATGACAATGAACGGCAACCGATTCGGCCGACTCTTTCAGATTACGACGTTTGGCGAGTCCCACGGCGAAGCGATGGGCTGTACAGTCTCTGGCTGTCCGGCCGGTGTCGACTTGAGCGAGGAAGATATCCAGGCGGAACTCGACCGCCGGAAGCCGGGCCAGTCGATGATCACCACCTCGCGGGGCGAACCGGACGAGGTGTCGATCAAATCCGGCGTCCAGGACGGCTACACGACGGGGACGCCAATCGGCATGGTGATCCAGAACAAAGACGCACGGTCGGGCAAGTACGAACCCTTCGTCACCGCACCACGCCCTTCCCACGGCGACTACACCTACTCCGCGAAGTTCGGCACCCGGAACTGGGGCGGCGGCGGTCGCTCCTCCGCTCGGGAGACCGTCAACTGGGTCGCCGCCGGCGCGATCGCGAAGCAGGTCTTCGAACAGAGCGAGTACGACATCCAGGTGAAAGCCCACGTCAACCAGGTCGGCGACATCGAGGCACCCGAGGTGAGCTTCGAGGAGATGCTCGAACACACCGAGGAAAACGAGGTCCGGTGTGCTCACCCCGAAACTGCCGAAGAGATGCGCGAGGCGATCGACGAGTACCAGAAGGAGGGGGACTCGATTGGCGGCTCTGTCTACTTCGAGTGTCGGGGCGTCCCGCGTGGCCTCGGCGCGCCGCGGTTCGACTCCTTTGCGGCACGACTCGGGCAGGCTATCTTTTCGATTCCGGCGACGAGTGCCTTCCAGTTCGGGAAAGGGCGAGACACCCGGACGATGCGGGGGATCGAGCGCAACGAGGACTGGGAGTTCGACGACGGCGAGTCACACCCAGAGACCGTCAGCGAGGAGGGCGATCCGGTGCCGGTCGGCAACGACCACGGCGGCCTGCAGGGAGGGATCACCACCGGCGAACCGATCTACGGTGAGGCGACCTGGCACGCGCCGACGAGCATCCCGAAATCCCAGACGACCGCAGACTGGGAGAGTGGCGAGCGCAAGGAGATTCAGGTCGTCGGGCGACACGACCCGACGCTGATGCCCCGCGCAGTGCCGGTCGTCGAGGCGATGCTCCGGCTGACGATTCTGGATTTCATGCTGCTCGGTGGTCGACTCAACCCCGATCGGCTGGATGGGCGGCCCGGCGAGTACGACACCGAGTATCACCCGACGAGTCCGGTCGACGATCCGGACGACGCCGCGACACACGCCGACACCGTCGACGAGGAGTAACTCCCCCCGCAAGGGGTTTGCGTGGACGGTAGGCGGCTGTTCTGGCGTCGTGTGGGTGTGGTCGTCGCTGGCAGAGAAACCGAAGGTTTCAATCAGGCGTGCCCATAACCTCCGATCAGAGCAATATCAATGACGTCTTTCAAAAAGAACCGACGAAAGTTTCTCGCAGCGGGGCTGACCGGCGCTGCGGCAGCACTGGCTGGCTGTGGTGGTATTCTGGCAGATGGCCGGGGAGTCCCCGGCAAGTCCGATCGAATCGAAGACGGTGAGAACGGGGATGGCGGGCCGCCGTCCGGTGTCCCGGAGGCAGTCCATCAGTATCTCACCGACAACGAGGCAAATGGCTACGAGGAAGAACTGGTGGATATGACCGGCGAGGACTCCATCACTATCGAGGTCGGTGCGGGCGGGCAGGGGTTTTCGTTCGCTCCAGTTGCGGTCAATATCGATCCCGGGACGGAGGTCGTCTGGGAGTGGACGGGCAACGGTGGCGCACACAACGTCGTCTCGAGGGGGGACTCCACTGCCGAGTTCGACAGTGGCGAGTCTGTCTCCGAGGCGGGCACGACGTTCACGTACACCTTCGAAACGGAAGGAAACAACTTCTATCACTGTGAACCCCACACCAGCATCGGGATGCACGGTGCTATCGTCGTTGGGGAGGTCAGTACTGGTGGTGATGGTGGTGATTCCGATCCAGTTACGGCCTACATGGAGGAAAACGAGGTCAACCTCTGGGAAGGTGAGGTCACCGACGAAACTGATTCGGACTCGGTCTCTATCGCGGTCGGCGCTGGCGGGCAGGGCTTCTCGTTCGATCCACCGGCGGTCAGCGTCTCGTCCGGGACGGAGGTCGTCTGGGAGTGGACGGGCAACGGTGGCGCACACAACGTCGTCTCGAGGGAGCAGTCTCCCTCCGACTTCGACAGTGGTGATGCGGTTGCTGACGAGGGAACGACCTTCTCACATACCTTCGAGATGGGTGGCAACCACTTCTATCAGTGTGAGCCACACGCGACCATCGGTATGCACGGTGTCGTCGTCGTCGAAGGCGGGGCGGACGGCGGTGCGGGCGGCAACGAGACAGACGGCGGGATGGGCGGAAACGAGACGGACGACGGGACGACTGACAACGAAACAGGCGGAAACGAGACCGCATAATCTGACCGATCCG
>JAZKTU010000050.1:0-18885 GCA_036625385.1 Halovenus sp.
GCTGCGCTCGCCTCACCGCCGTCAGTTCCCTGACGAGGCTCGTCTCGCTGCGCTCGCCTCACCGCCGGGCCGACCCACATATCACGCGTCAGTAGTTGAAACGCTTTGGGCGCCGTGCCGAAAATACTCACTACCGTCCGTATGAGTGAAGCGACGCGGGGAGGACGATCCCCGGTTCACTCGACCCGCTCGACGCGGTGTCGAACTACCTCGGCGTTTGGGTTCCACTCGAAGTCGCCGCCGTGGGCACGGACCATCCGCTCCCTGTACGCGTCGAGGTCCGCAGAACCCTCGCGGCGGGCATCCTCGTCAGTCATATCACCCAGCGTTCGCTCGGTCACCTCGACCACCTCGAAGGTCGTGCCGTCGATCTCGAGTGTGTCGCCCTCCTCGGCGTACTGGTTGCCGCGGTGTATCTGTGTCATCTCGCCCTCGCGGACGGCCTCGAGAGTGCGCTCGTTCGGGAACAGTGTTTTGGCCTCGATAGTCGCCATGCTGAATGGTTGGATTCGAGATTCAAAAAGCCGGGGCTATCCGAACGGTGTCGGGATACGCCGGTGTAACTTTATTTCTTGTCGACAAACAGGGTACCGATGGACGAGATCGTCACGACCATCGAGATAGATGCACCACCCCAGGCTGTCTGGGATGTCCTGCTCGACTTCGACCAGTACGACCAGTGGAACCCGACGATCGATATCACCGGAACACCCGAAGAAGGCGAGCGGATCAGTCTCGTGTTGACTCTCCCGGAGCGGAAACCGCAGGCGTTCCGGCCGAAACTGCTTACCGTCGACGAACCGACCGAGTTGCGGTGGCAAGGACGGCTGTTCGTGCCCGGGCTGTACGACGGTGAACACCGGTTTGTCCTCGAAGGACTCGACGGCGGCGAACGGACACGGCTGACCCACGCGGAAACGTTCAGAGGCGTACTCGTCGGGTTCATCAACCGGCGGGTCGGGGCGGACATCAAAGCCGGATTCGCGCGGACGAACGAGGCGCTCAAGAGCCGCGTGGAGGGCAACGACGTGACGGACTCGAGAGGGGGCGTCGACGTCGAAGCCGACTCCTGAACGACGCCACTTATTGCTCGCACGGGACGAGAATGGGGACCGCGAGATACTGGCGACACGGACAGCGCGGTGGGACACTGATTTTAGGGTGGATCCAGTAGGCGGAAGTGCGTATGCGCCGTCGCAGCCGACCGCCCTCCCGCATCGCGGACGCTCGCCGGGGGCGTGGGAGACACCACTCTGCCGGACGAACCGGGACGAGGCACTGGCGATGACCCGACGGACGCGACAGGGCTACGGGGTTCTCGTCACAGGAATCGCGGTCCTCGGACTGCTCCTGGTTATCCACGGTGCCGTCGTCCCGGGCGGGGCGGACGGGGAAGAGGGAGCTGTCGTCGCCGGCGAAGAGCCACTGCTGATACAACCCGTCGGGAATGGGAGCCTGTTGTGGCCGTTCACCAGCAAGAGCGAGTCGATCGACGCCAGGACACTTGCGGTCAACATCATCGTCCACGGCAAACACGAACGCGTCGAAGAGCGGTTCCGCGGCGAGACGGCAGTCGACTGGGAGGACCAGCCGTTCGAGGATGGCGACCCCGACGAGACTGACGTCGTGCCCGAGGACGTCCGCGACATCATCTGGCGGGACGCCCACGGCTCCGACAGGTACACTTACGTCGAGCCTCCCGGCGGTGAGGGCGAGTGGCTTCCGGAATCCTACCAGCTCTACGAGGGAGCTTACCTGAGCGAACGGAACCACATCCGGGCCTACGAGTCGCCCGACCCGGCTGAGGAGTGGGTTGCGATGCAGGCCCACGGGGAGTACTTCGACTACTTCCGGCTGAAACACACTGTCACCAGCACGAACGACGCCCAGCGATACGTCGAGTCCGAGTTCCTCGCGGACGAGAGCGTCGTCGTCAGCCAGGAATTCTTCGACAACGCCGACGATGCCGGCTCGAACGGCTGGGTGACGATCATCGAGTTCTTCGCCGCGATTTCGGCAGTCGGCGCGCTCGGCCTGCTGTCGACCGTCCGCAATCGCGTCCGTCGACGCGGGAAACGCCTGCTCGACCCGGTCGACCTGTACCGGGTACGGGAAGCGCTGCTCGCGACGACGGTCGTCGGACTGTACGTCGGTGTCCGGGTTGCCGGCGTTGCCCTCGAACGACAGATGGGTGCCGTCAACCCCCAGCTGTTCGCCGGACTGCTCTATCCCGTGCTGGCCGTCGGCCTGCCCCTCGCAGTCCACGTCGTCGCGCGGCCGCTCGAACTGGACGACGCGTTTCTCGTCACCGCGGGGGCGCTGGGCGCGGCGGTGCTGATCGACTTCGCGCTCATCGGCGTCGTCGATATCCCGCGGGCGATCATCCTCCACCGCGTCCTGCTGGCGCTCGCGCTGGGTCTGATCGGCGCAGCAGGTGCGCTCTATGCACGTGATGGGGTTCGCGTCAACGAACTCCTCGTCTACGGCGTCTCCGGCTGGGTGGTCGGACTCCTGGTGACGCTGCTCGACCTACTCTGATACGGACTGCTGTGAGTGGTTTCGAGCGGTTCGGGAAATATCGTCGTCTCAGCCGCTGACACTGAGAATCTGTGCCGGCCCGGCGGTGAGGCGAGCGCAGCGAGACGAGCCTCGTCAGGGAACTGACGGCGGGACCGAGTCACAACAGTCCGTATCACACCACGGGAGTGTTCTGGACGAGGAGGAAGAGGAGGGCGGATGCCGACAGGACTGCAAAGAGAAACGCGAAGGCGAGACCCGTCGCCATGGGGATCATCGCGTTGGCGTGGCTCGCCATCGTCTCCGTCCGGTCGTTGCCGAAGACAGTTACCTCCGCACGCTCGGTTGCCATCCCCGCTTCGACCGGTTCGAGGTCCTCGACGGCCTCGCCGACCAGCGAGCGAACGAGTGCGAACAGCTCGTCCTCGGGTAGCTCGTCGCCGACCTGATTCTCGGCGTCAACCGTGTTGACGATATGGGTGTCGCTGGTCATCACCTCCGTGGTGTCGACGCCGTCGAGCGCGCTGACGATCCGCTCCCGGAGGCCCGCTTTCATGTTGTTCCCGTCGACGAGAACATACGCAGTCCGGTGGTTGCCGGTTTCGAGCACCGCCACACGGATCCCGAGTGGACCGATGCCGTCCTCGGGGTCCCAGGGAGTCGGGTCCCAGGCCGTGCCGAGACGGAGTTGCTGTTGATCCTGGCTCCGCAGGCGGTCGCCGAGACGTTCGGCTCCCTGAATGAGGTCGAACGACCGTTTGCTTCCCGGGACGACGTGTCCGATGTCGCCGTTGAGACCGTCGTTGCAGTTGTGTGCGTCCGCGAGCAACACGTCGTCGAGCCCGCTCGACTGCGCCTTCGAGACGGCTGTGAGTCCAACGGGGAACTCGATGTCGTCTATACACGAAGGCGAGAACGTCGTGACCAGCATCGCATCGTCACCGAACGCGTGGCCAGTCAGGGTCGCCTCCCCCTCGGTTACCCTGACTCCGCTCGTGGCGGTGTCGGTGTACTCGACGCGATCGACGGCCGTTTCGACCGTCTCACAGACGGTGTCGACTTCGCGTTCGGTCACCAGGTTGAAATCGTGGCCAGCCGTCGCGTGCGGCGCGAAACTGAGCCCGTCAGTCACCTCCCCCAACCGTACCGGCAGGTTTCCGCCGCCGATGTTGCCCATCGGTCCCGGGTGAATCATCGGCAGCGTGAAACGGGCTTTCTCATCACCGCCCGGCCGGCGAAAGGACAGCACCGTGACGGGTACTATCGCCTCCTCGCCCAGTTCCATGAAAAACGCCTCCAGTTTGCGCGAATTTCCTGCCAGGTAGCTGATAAAGCCCTGGAGGAAATCGAGCACCGAGACGCCAAGACTCGATTTCCAGGGCCAGTCGACGATACGCAAAAACCCGATCACTGCGACCCCGTGAAGCACACTGACGACCCCGAGCATGACGAAGTCGAACGGGTAGATGCTGCCCTGGAGTTGCAACTCGGTGTGGTTCGGCCGGGCAAAGAACACCTCCAGGAAGGGGCCACCGACCTGGAAATAGTAGAGCGTCCCGCTGTAGATGAAAAGCAGCACTGCCGCGGCGACAGTCTGGATGCTCGCCGGAACCGTCGACCGCAACGCTTTCCGCTGGGAGATCACCAGGATGACGAACAACCGGAGGGCGAAGATCGCCGCGAGGCTGACGATGAGTGCGTCGAAGACGAACTGCTGGGTGAGTCCAAACAGTATCGATATTAGATTCGCGGTGACGATCGTGGCGATGAGTACCAGTTCACCGATGAGTGCGAGCAGCGATGCGCCGTTGCTCGTCAGGCGGCCACCGAGTAGGTTGTCGACCGGGGCGGTGAAGATACTCGCGACGACCGTCGGGAGTCCGATGAAAAACACGCCCCGCCAGGCGTCGTCGAGCGGGTACGCCGAATCGAACGCGACGATACCCGTCCCCGCAGCGAGCACGATCGCGACCGCGAGACTGGCGTACCACTGGGGCGCCCTGAAAATGTACCTGGACAGTCCCGCGAGATTGCTCTGTGCTGTCGTCACCTTTCTCTATGACACTCGTGTGGTATATTTAAAGTATTTTCTTGTTTCCCGCCGAGAAACTGAAACAAACGTTTATTGCTCTTCAGGGGGCCTCGGCTGGCGTGTGGTTCCCGGAGCTATCGACCGGACAGGGTGTTCCCGGCATGGAACCGGGGACGGACAACGGGACGCGCGCCTCGGGCTATCGGACCATCGTTTTATATCGTGGGACGTAGTCTCGTTTCACATACTCGTTCAGGCGATAATCGCGGGGACGGGATTCGAGCAGCAGACGCTCGCTCCGACCGAGGTCGATGCGTCCTGCGACCACTGTGGCGCTCCGACTGCGATCACCTACGAGAACGCCTACGTATATCAGGTGTGTACGGAGTGTTCGGGGGGGACCATCCCGGGCGACGAGCACCCGGACGGACTGCTGGTCGGGTGGACGTTCGAGCCGACGGGGCTGTCGGATCGCACTGCCGAAGAGGTCTTCGCCGCGAGCACGATCAAAACCTTCGCGCGGATCGCGCTGCGGTTCGAGAACATCTGTCCGGAGTGTTCCGGACCCGTCGAGTGGTCGCTCGACATCTGTGACGAGCACGAACCCGCGGCCGACGGTCACTGTTCCAACTGCGGGACTCCTTACGAGGTCACGGCCCGCGAAACCTGTACGGTCTGCAAGAGTCGAGGGTTCGGGAACCCCGGAATCAAGCTTCTGTTCCATCCCGCCGTCGTCTCCTTTTTCTACCGCCACGGGATCGAGGTGGGCTTTACCGGCTCGACCGACTTCGCCGATGTGGTCAGGACGATGACCCTCGTCGAGGAGTTCGAGGAAGAAGTCGTGTCGACGGACCCGGTCCGTGTCCGCGTCACGGTGACACACGAGGACGACGGCGTCAGTCTGCTGCTCGACGAGGAGGTGAACGTGATCGAGGTGAGCGGCGTCGACGGCCACACCGCCTAACCGCTCGGCTCGACGTTCTGGTTCATCCGGAACAGGTTGCCCGGGTCCCACTCGTCTTTGACCTCGACCAGCCGGTCATAGTTCTCACCGTACGCCGCTCTGATGCGCTCGTCTTCGTCCCGGTCGAGGTAGTTCGAGTAGACGCCGTCGGTCGCGTACGGTTCCATTGCCCCGTGGAACTCGCGGGCCCACTCGATCATGTCGTCGTCCCGGTCCGGGTCGGCCCACCCCGGCCAGACCCCGATCGAGTACGCCGCCTCCCGGTGTGGGAAGGCGGTCGCCGTCCGCTCGACTTCGCCGACCGCTCCACCCAGCGGTTCGATCGCGACTTGTGTCAGTGGGCCCGGGAGTGGGTCCGTGTGGTCCACGATCGTCTGGATCGCCCCCTCGGGCAGGCCATCGAGGTAGTGTGACTTCGTGTACCACCGGTACCCCTCGGGTGACCCGTCGTCGAAGCTCTGCTGCAGTGCCGTGTACTGCATCGGCCGGATCCCGTCGAGGATCGGCTCGCCGAACTCCCGGAGTGGCTGCACGACACCTTCCGCTTCCTCGACCGGGCCCGCGTAGCAAACCGCGAACGCCACTGCGGGGTCGCCCTGGAACGCCTCCGGGAACGGTGGCTCCGGGGGAACGTGGACGACCAGCGCGTAGCAGGCGAGTTCCGCCGGGGCGTCGGCGGTGAACTCCCGGTAGAACCGGAGCGCCTCCCGGGCGTCCTCGTAGGGATGGAACACCGGTCCGGCCAGGACCTCCGGGCCGACCTCGTGTAACTGGAACTCGAAGGAGGTGACGACGCCGAAGTTGCCACCGCCACCCCGAAGGGCCCAGAAGAGGTCGGGGTTCTCCTCGGCGCTCGCGTGGACGAGGTCGCCGTCCGCGGTGACGACATCCGCCCCGACGAGGTTGTCGATGGTGAGGCCGTGCTTGCGGGCGAGATACCCCTGTCCGCCGCCGAGCGTGAGACCGGCGACACCGGTCGTCGAGACGAGTCCGCCCGTCGTTGCGAGCCCGTGTGCCTGGGCCTCGTGGTCGAAGTCCGCCCACGTCGCGCCGCCCTGGACGCGGGCCCTCCGGGCGTGCGGATCGACTCGCACCGCGTCCATCGGCGAGAGGTCGATCACGAGCCCCTCGTCACAGACGGCGGTTCCCGCGAAGTTGTGTCCGCCGCTCTTCACAGCGAGGAGCAGGTCGTGGTCGCGGGCGAAGTCGACCGCCTCGATCACGTCCGCCGCTCCCGTCGGCCGGACGACGAGCGATGGGTACTTCTCGATCATCGCGTTCCAGACCGTCCGCGCCTCGGTGTACCCCTCGTCGCCGGGGTGGAGTACCTCGCCGTGCATCCCGTCGTGGAACGCCTGCACTGTTTCGTCTTCTGGCAGCGTCATGATCAGTACCCCTCAGCGTCCCCCAGTCTTACGGCCGAACGGGACGGTGAACTCCTGCAGCATTCCTTTGCTCCTGGGGTCGGGTACTTCGGCAACCCAGGCGTAGTCACCCGGTTTCAGGTTGACGTGGCAGTACCCGGTTTCGGGCAGATCGCTTCCTCCCTCAAGGAACGGCCATATATCCTGGACCCCGCCCAGGAACGTCCCCGGTTCGGACCCGTCAGCCACGAGTTGGTTCCCGGTCGTCCCGAAGCGGTTCGTCCAGTCCATCCAGTTGTTTACGTCGTCGACATTCGTCCCGTCGTCGAGACGAACCAGATGAACATCGTGGCCGAGGAGGTGGCCGTATTTCTCCTGATCCTTGAACTGGACCGCGACAGTGTGCTGGCCCGGTCGAACCTCGTCGTCGGCGGTGATACCATCAGTCGTAGAGAGTGAGAGGTCGAGGGTCGCCTCGGGTTCCTCGACACCGGACCGCTCTTCGGTTACCGTGAGCAAATCCACCATCCCGAGGTAGGAGTGGAACTCGTTGCTATCGTTTTTCACGTAGCACTCGACCTGATACTGTCCAGGATCCAGATTGACCGTCGTCCTGGCAGTCGTGTGCCCCGTGGTCAGGCCGACCCCGCCGCTCGGTTCGATCTGTCCGAACCAGGTTGGAAACGCCGCCGGGGATTCTACCTTTCCCAGTATCCAGTCCATGAAGACCTGAAAGGGATCGGTGACCTTCTCGACCCAGTAGTCGAGCAGGTCCCTGTCCTTGCTCTCCGCCGCGTCTATCGCCGGTTGTGGTATCTTCTGGAGATACGCGAAGTGAGTGTGTTCGGTCCGGTTGTCGAACTCGAGGGTCGTCCATCCGGCAGCAGTCTCGCTAGTGCTGAGTTCGAACCGGTGTTCGCCCGTGCCCTCAGCCTCGTGGTCGTGTCGCGCGACGATCTCGACGATATCCCTGCGACCGCGTGCCTGGCCGTGCGGACCCGCGGAGACAGCGTTCGTCGCCCCCGTGACGACGCTCCCCCCGATGGCCGTCGCGGTGATCGCTTTCAGTACTGTTCGCCGATCGGTGTATTCGGCTCCGTTCATGATTGTCCTCCTCTGGTTGTCGTCCGGCGCCGCATCGTCGCCACCGACCCTCTCCGGACGGCCAGCGCCGCGTGCCGGGTACCCCGGAGAGTCCACTCCGTACACAGGACGGGGAACCACAAAAGTATATTCTGAATGATATTTTAGTCACGGAACCGTCTGAAATACGCTTTAGTCACTGAGACATAAATACAAAAAAACTTATATAGAGCAGAAGAGAACGCTTCCGTCCAACTCGTCCGACGATATTGCGAAACAGCTGCGGTATTGCGCACCGGCCGGACAACGACCGGAGTTTCAAATGATTCCACGGCGTGGTAGCGGTCGATGACCGGACACGATACAGCTGCAACGGAAGCCTCCGAGGGGCCCGGTGAGCCGATCCAGGTCGGCCTGGTGTCCGGATTCCTCGGGGCCGGCAAGACAACCGCACTCCAGACGATCGGTGACAGACTGACCGACCAGAGGTACACTGTCGGGATGATCACTAACGACCAGGCCAGCGGGCTGGTCGATACGTCGATACTCGACACCACTGCCGGGACGGTCGTCGAAATTCCCGGCGGCTGTTTCTGCTGTAACTTCGAGCAGCTACTGAACGCCGCTCATTCGATTCACGAGGCAGACATCGATTACCTCCTCGCGGAGCCGGTCGGGAGCTGTACCGACCTCGTCGCGACGGTCGTGAATCCGCTCCGGTCGTTACACGCCGAGGAGTTTTCCGTCGCGCCGTTGACCGCAGTCCTCGACCCCGACCGCGTCCAGTCGTACCTCGGCGACGATACAGAGAAGCTCCCGGAGGAAGTGCGCTACATCTTTCGCATGCAGGTCGAGGAAGCGGATCTGATCGTCCTCAACAAAACCGACACGCTCGGCGAGGACGAAACCGCGCGGTTGGTGCGAGCGCTTGAGGAACGGGTGAACGACCGCCCCGTTCTCCCCGTCTCGGCGGCACGGGGCACCGGCATCGACGCATGGATGTCACTGCTGTTCGACGACATCGCAACGGACAGCGAACTCGATATCGACGGTCCCGTGAGAGCCGAGGGACGTGCACTCACTGATATCGACTACGACACGTACGCCGAAGGCGAGGCGAAACTGGGCTGGGTCAACACGACCGTTTCCCTCGAGGGCCCGCTCGACGCGGCCCGGTTCCGGACGGCCCTGATGGACCGCGTCCAGCAACTGCTCCGCGCAGCCGACATCGAGGTTGCCCACCTGAAGTTCTCGCTCTCGGCGGACGGCAAGCTGTGTCACGCCAACCTCACTTCGACCGACACCGAGCCGAACTACGACGGTGCCGACCTGGGTACCGTTGGGGCGGGCACGCTCGTGTTCAACGCCCGGGCAGTCGGTGCCCCGGAGGAAGTCCGGACCATCGCCGACCGGGCTCTGGAGGAGACAGCGTCGGCGGCGAACGTTGGGGTGTCCGTCGAGGCGATGCAAGCGTTTCGGCCGGAGTACCCCGAACCAGTGCACCGGATGGACGGTGACTCCGCTTCAGTCGCGGCCGACGGACCGGACACCTGATACGGTCGTGCGTGACTTTTTACCGCTCTGCCGTCACAGATGGCTGGTTTTGGAGGTCGAGACACCGATATGTGCGACACTGCTCGAAAATAATCACGCACGACCGTATGAATCCGCCCGCGGACCCGGCGCACTGTCGCCCCACCCCTCCCGGTTGTCCGCTGTCGATGTGCCGGGTATTCACCACGACTGCTGAAACCTATCACTGATTGAGGGTTTCAACAGAGCCATTGATTTCGATCACCTCCAGACGGTCGGTGAGCGCAAGATGACGATGGACTATCCCGACGAACGGGAGACGGAACAGGTGGCTCGCCTCTGTCCGTATTGCTCAAAGCCATGTCGGGGCAAGAACGGCGTTCTCATTCATCTCGGACAGGTTGCCGGACGACGGAATCACCCCGAAGGAGCCGCTGAAAGGCACGCTGAAGAGGATTTCCCGAGAGTAGAGGTTGACGAGCGCGGGAACATCACGCGCGTTCTCGATGATACCCTCGACATCGGACCTGTAGACTCCGGGAAGGCCGCGGTATCGAAACAGCGTGTGTATCACCTGATCGCGGAGTTCATGACCCACGGTGAGACGCGACCCCCACAGCGCGTTCGCAGGCAACTGCTCGGGTTGTCGCCGCGGGATTAGAGCGCGCTACCAGTGACGATCCACAGCAGGAAGACACCCCCGACCTTATCGAATGGCGTTATGGGTGCTGATGTTCTGGATAGAGACAGACCGGGACGCAGCTCTCACGGGGAGTTTGCTAATTGGAGGTAACAGAACTGACAAGCACGCTCAGAGCTGATCTGTACAATTTCGGGATGACATCCCTGCATTAACTTTATCACCGACACGCGGATAATTAGAAAAGAATCGCCCAACGGCAGAGGGTCGTAGGAAGTAGCCGGTTCAATTGAGAATCGGAAAAACACCCCGAATCGCAAGACACCGTGGTGTTCAACTACTATCCACGAACGAAGTGAGTGGATGGGTCGGGGCGGAGTTGAACCGCCGACTTCCTCCGTGTGAAGGAGGTATCATAACCGGACTAGATCACCGACCCGCACATGCAAGCCTACTGGTGGGCGTGTCTTAAGAATTATCTTCCGCCCGCTTCATGCGGACTGTTCTGACTCTCTACCGCCAGGCCACACAAATCTTGCGAGTCGGTGCGTGAACCGACGGTTCTGGCGGGGAGATGTCGAAAACAATCACAACAGTCCGTGTCAGGTCGTGTTCTCTTCGGTCCGGTAGTCGCCGAGTTTCTCGCGGGCCTGCTCGATTGCCTCCTTCGCCTCGCCCTCGGCGCGCTCGCCGACTGCCTTGAGGTCCGCGCGGAGCGTCTCGATACGCCCGGACTCGGGTTCCTCCTCGTCCTCGCCGGTCAGTTCCTGCACTCGCTCCTGGAGGGGTTCGAGTTCCTCCTGGATACCTCTCTTTGCCGTCTCGCCCGCTCGTTTCAGGTAGTACCGGGTATCTTCAAAGTGCTTGTTCATACCTGACCTTACGCGAAGGACAAATATAGCTCTTGTGGCAGAGAGTGGGGGACGACAGTTGGATGGGCGTCGCCGACGCTTGGAGAGGGTGTCCGGGAGCGGAGACGCCGGACGATGGAAACGCCAGTCATCGAGGCCGGTCGACGATCCCCTGCGAGTCAGTACGTCGGATTCTCCTCCGGGATCCCTTCGCGCTTGTTGACGACGCGGGCGAGCACGAACAGGGCATCGGAGAGGCGGTTCAGATAGACGAGAGCAGTCTCGTTGACACCGGCCTCCTCGCCGGCGAAAGCGACCGCGCGTCGCTCCGCGCGCCGACAGACGACCCTGGCCTGGTGGAGACGGGCCCCCGATTCGGAGCCGCCGGGAAGGATGAAATCCTCGAGTGGCTCCAGTTCGTCCTCGTAGCTGTCGATGAGTGACTCCAGGGCATCGACGTGTTTCTCCCGCGCCCGCGGGTCGTCCTCGTCGGGTTCCGGGTTCGCGAAATCGGCCTGAACGATGTGGAGGTGGTTCTGAACGGTCCGCAGGTTGTCGTCGATGTCGTCGTATCCCGTCGGCCGGACGAGGCCGACGAGCGCGTTCACTTCGTCGACACTCCCGTATGCCTCGATACGCCTGCTGGCTTTCGAGACGCGGTTCATGTTCCGCAGGTCGGTCAACCCCTCGTCGCCACGGCCGGTGTAGATTTTCATGCCTGTATGGGGGGGCGAGACGGACTTAATGGCTCGGGTACAGCACAGCGGCTCGCGAGTCGCCAGTCTGGAGTGGCAGGAACTCACGTCGTCGTGTAAAGCGAGTAGACGATAATCGCGAAGCCGACAGTGATGAGGGCGCTCTCGATGAGGAGCCCGACCTGCAGGTCGGCCTGCAACAGCTGGTCCGCGATGCCAGCGAGTAGCGTACCGAGCGTGATAACGGCAAAGCCAAGCGAGAGGAATCCAAGCGACCGGGCGCCGGTCCGGTTGTACGCCCGGTACGCGAAGAGAGTGATGACCCCCCCAAGCAGCAATGTTATTGTTTTCAGTACGACGATCAGCGGCGGGATTGTTGCTCCGTGTAGACTCATGTCTCCTTTCGCACCTCAGACCAGATATCCGCGAGCCGTTCGTCCGCTGTCCGCGAACGCAGGGTGATATCGAGTGTGAACTCCCTATCCTCGGACAAGCTGATCGTAAGCTCCTCGAAGGCGACCGTAAAACGACTCGCGTGCTGTCCGTCCGTCCGTATCTCGATATCCTCTTCCACAAAGCCCGCTTCGGTCAACAGTTCCAGTTTCCGGTAGGTCGTCGAGAGCGGAACGTCTGTTGCCTCGGAGATCTCCTCGGCGGTCATCGGTTCAGAGAGTGCCCGGACGATCTCCCGGCAGTCCGGGTCCTCTAGCGCATCGAGAACCGACTGTAGGTCCGGCGTCTCGTCCGCGAACGGGTCACGGACCATCCGTATGTAGGGGTCACCAGTCTACAGGTAAAGACATACCGACACGCGGGCGGTCGGCAGCCGGTCATCGGGAGAGACCGCGAGCCTTTTGCCCGCCTCGCCACTATCCGCTGGTGTGCTGAAGGTCGGACTCCACAATCACTCGGAGTGGTCCCACGATGGCCGGGACCCAGTCGAGGACCTACTCGCCCGCGCACGGAGAGCAGGGCTAGACGCGTTTGCCGTAACCGACCACGACAACATCGAGGGGAGTCTCGAGGCGGTGAGGCGCGCTCCGGAGTACGGGCTCGTGGGCATTCCCGGGTTGGAGATTTCGAGCGCTGACGGACACGTGCTCGCGTTCGGAATCACCGAGACAGTCCCGCCAGGGCTCCCGTTTTCCGACACGGTCGACCGGATACACAAACTGGGAGGGATCGCGGTCGTCCCTCATCCGTTTCAGGAATCACGACACGGCGTGCTCGCGAACATCTCGCGGGACGAACTCGCGATAGCTGACGCCATCGAGGTGTACAACTCGCGGCTGCTGACCGGGCGTGCGAACCGCCAGGCCGAGCGGGTTGCCCGCGAGCGTGGCCTCCCGATGACCGCCGGAAGTGACGCCCACATCAGCGAGATGGTCGGTCGGGCGATTACGAACGTGGCAGCCGAAACCCGGGACGTCGAGTCGATCCTTGAGGCCATCCGCCAGGGGCACACGACCGTCGAGGGACGACGGACGCCGTGGCACATCAGCATCAGACAGGCTGTCGGCGGCGTCCGTCGCCGGGTCGCCGAGCGGCTCGGAAGGCTCCGCAGATGATCCGTGGTGCCGACACAGAGTGCGTCCGACACGCATATCGGGAAGCCGACCCGCTCCCGGGGACGGGAGGGTTCGCCGGGATGCTCGACGGCAAACTCGTCCGGGACGTCCTCGGACGGTATCCGCTGTTTCACGAACGGGACGACATCTCGACGTGGGCCCGGGAGCCGGCTGGACTCGGCAAGCCAGTGCGCGTACCAGCCGGACACGCACGGGGCGAGGGGCAAACGGAGCGAGTGTGGGCACTCCCGGACCCGGATCCGGTAGACGGGACGGAGTCAGCTGTCGGGATGCTCAGGGACGCGCTCGACACGGCGCTTGCCCGGACCGGAACGGACGGCTGTGCGATCGGATTCTCCGGCGGCCTCGATTCGGCGCTGCTCGCGGCCCGTCTCGACTGCCCGCTTTACACCGTCGGATTTCCGGACAGTCACGACGTCGACGCCGCGCGCTCGGCAGCAGCACTCCTCGGCTGTGATCTGACGGTCGTCGAACTCGGCCACCGGACGCTCGAGCGCGCGGTTCCGGACGTCGCCGCGGCGACGGGCCGGACGAACGCGATGGACGTCGGTATCGCGCTCCCGCTGTTTCTGGTCGCAAAGGAGGCTGCAGCCGACGGGTTCGACCGGATCGTCGTCGGACAGGGTGCAGACGAACTGTTCGGCGGCTACGCGAAGGTCGCGAAGGCACCGGACGACCCGCGAGTCGAAGCCGGGACAGTCCGCGGTGCACGGCGGGAACTGCTCGCGACGGTGCCGGATCAACTCGAGCGGGACACCCTCGCTGTGCGCGCCGCGGATTGCACCCCGGTGACGCCGCTGTTGCACGACCGCGTCGTCGCGACCGGGCTCCGACTGCCGGGGGGCCTGCTCGTCACGTCGACTGGCGAGCGAAAGTGGGCACTCCGGCTCGCGGCCAGGCAGTGGCTCCCCGACAGGCTCGCATTCCGCGAGAAGAAGGCGGTCCAGTACGGTAGCCTCGTCGCGCGTGAACTCGACAGACTCGCCCGACAGGCCGGGTTCAAACGTCGCCTCGACGACCACGTGACACAGTACATCGAGAGTCGGACACTGGACGAGAAACCCCACATATCTTCGCGAAAATGATACGCGAGTCGCGGTGATCGGAGTTATTTAGTCAGATAGAACTGTATCAGCATCTGTTTTAATTTTGATTACTCCGCCAGCGGGAGTCTTCAGCGGATGGAGCAGAACCGAGTGGCACCCAGACCGGGAACGACGGTGACGATCGACGCCACGACCGAACCAGGGAAATATCCTATTTCCTACATAAACAACCCGGATCGGCTGAGTGCTGCGTGTTTTTAGTCTCTCTTCCCTGTTAGGTATCGACCCCGGTGTAACGCCGGCAACACCAGTACCACACGCCGTGTGCCGTCTGAGGAGACGCACAACACTCACCAAACGGACGTATATGAAACAACATATTTAATATAATCAGACAATAAAGTTTACCTGGAGTTCATCGATGTACGATTTGACAGGATTTCAGCGTGACCTGCTGTACGTGATTGCCGGGCGCGACGAACCACACGGCCTCGCGATCAAGGAGGAACTAGAGGAGTATTACGAAACGGAGATCCACCACGGGCGACTGTACCCGAACCTCGACACGCTGGTCGACAAAGGCCTCGTGGAGAAAGGCCAGCGGGACCGGCGGACGAACTACTACAGCCTCACGCGGCGTGGCCACCGGGAGATCGAGGCCCGCCGGGACTGGGAACAGCAGTACGTCGACCTCTGAGCAACCGGGCGAGATGCGTTCGCGCGCAGCGACAGCAGCGGTCGGCGTGATCGCAAGTCTCGTAGTCAGCGTGCTGGTCTGGTGGTACTTCGGAACGCTTCTGCTCTTTCTGTTGATTCCGTTCGTCCCCTTCCTGCTCCGTGGCCAGCACGACCGACGTGTCAGAGAGTGTCCCAGGTGTCAGTTCGAGACGACGAACCCGGAGGACGGGTTCTGTCCGCGTGACGGCGAGCGACTCCGGGAGCGACGGGACGACACCGACGGCCGGTGGTGAGTTCCGGCAGGCCCGGCCCCTGCCCCTCCCGCAGGCACCACGGAACGGAGGCGGACGGGAAAGACACTCCCACAGGCAGTTATGCCGGTGGAGTGTAAAAAGAGGGATATGGACCGTGACACCGTCGAGCCGGCCGTCGGTGACCTGCCCGGGGACCGCGCACGGGCGACCGTCGACTACCATCACCAGACTGCCGCACCGAGCACCTACGTCTACGAGTTCGTCTGGGACCACAGCGAACCCGCGATCGGCCCGTTCTGCACCGACGTCGACGGGAACGTCCTGATGGACCTGACCGGCCACGTCGGGGCGATGCCGCTCGGGTACAACAACCCGAAGATTCTCGATCCACTCGCCGAGTTCGATCTCGTCGACCCGCTCAAGATCGCCGGACAGGACTTCTATCTGCCTGCCGACGGTATCGCAGCCGGCGACACCGTCCCGGGGCCAGCAGACCTCATGGACCGGTTGACCTCGATCACCGACCACTACGACATGGACACGGTCTTCCTCTCGAACAGCGGCGCGGAGGCCGTCGAGAACGCGCTGAAAGTCTCCTACGACTTCACGAGCGGGAAGTACACACTCACGTGTCAAGGGGGGTTTCACGGGCGAACACTCGGCGCGCTCTCCCTGAATCGCTCGAAGGACCTATACCGCCGGGAGTTCCCCGAAATCGCAAGCGTACACGACGTTCCGTTCTGTACCGACCGGAACTGCACTGCCGAGACCTGCGAGTGTGGGTTCTTTTTCGACGACACGTCCTCGCTCCGGCGGATGCTCGCGGAGAAGGCCGGCTACGTGAATCCCGAGGAGGTCGCGGCGCTCGTGGTCGAACCGGTTCAGGGGGAGGGGGGATACCGGTTTCCGAGCGAAGCGTTCATGGACGAGATTGCGACGCTGTGTGACGAACACGCCGTCCCACTCGTCGTCGACGAGGTACAGTCCGGCCTCGGACGAACCGGGGAGTGGTGGGCCACAGACCACTACAGTATCGAACCCGACGTCATCGCCAGCGCGAAGGCGCTGCGGGTCGGAGCCACGATCTCCCGGGAGGAGGTGTTTCCCGAACAGCGGGGTCGGCTCTCCTCGACCTGGGGGGGTGGGGACATCCTCGGGGCTGCTCAGGGGACACTGACGATCGACGCGATCCGCGAACACGACCTCCGGTCGAACGCCACCAGACAGGGGCGGGCACTGCGGGAGCGACTCGTCGACGCGACCCTCACGGGTGTCACAGACGTGCGCGGGAAGGGACTGATGATCGGCATCGAGTGCCGCGACACGGAGCACCGCGACGAAATCCAGAAACAGGCGTTCGGGCAGGGGTTGCTGATTATGGGCTGTGGAACGCGGACGTTGCGGTTGTTGCCGCCGCTCGACGTGACCGGACGGGAAGTCGAACTCGGGGTTCACCTCCTCGCCGATGCCGTCGAATCGGCGGCCTGACGCTCATACTGCCGGCTATACCGACGTGAAGAGATTCGACCCCACGGGAGGAGCGAACTTGCTCACGGGCTCGGAGCCGGCAGTATCAACCCTCGAAGTGTTCGTGTGCCGTGACCATCGAGATTACCGAATCCAGTCGTAGTCTTCCGTTTTCAACAGAGCAACATATATATTGCTCAAAGCCAACTAATGGTGTGAAGGCGGAATTCGAAACAATCGAAAACACTATTGATTTGCTCACATACCTCGCTGAAGACGTTAGCCTCAGGTTCGACAAATGGGACAGTCGACACGTCCGCGGACCGAGCTTGTACTTTCTCGTCATCTCCAGGTTTCAGATCGATTCGGTTGTCGATCCGCTCGGTACGAACCGCTGGCCGGTCGAACGCGCTCGGGCGCTCCCCGCTGATTTTACTGCAGCAGTACGAACCGCTAACGATGTCGCGTTCGACTGCGACGGAGCAGTACTCGTGGCGGCCGACGGAACGTTTCAAAGACAGATGGTCCGAGTCAGATCCGCAACCGACGAGAGAGCTGTTGATGTCCCGCACGCGACCTGGATGAGCGCGAAGCACTTGAGCGCCATCGAGGCGTCAATTAGAGATGAGGTTCTGGCAGCGGTGACACTCAGTGAGGAAACCGGCCGTGTGACCAGATTCAGAGACGGTACGTATGACGACTACTCACGGGAAGCGATTGGCGGTCGCTGGCGTGTCAACGGCTCCGAAACCGGATCCAGCGGCGCACATCATATAGAGGATACACCATGACCAGTTCCGGGGAGTCGACAGACAACACGGATCGGGTAACTCAGCGGTCGCTCACGATTGAACACTCGAAGGTGAACGCCATTATCGACCGGCTTGTGGCTGTTGCAGAAAACTTGAGTACGGGCTTTGACAAATGGAACGAGAAGTACGTGAGCGGTCCGAGTCTGTATTTCCTTGTCATTGCGGATGCATACTACGGCTCCTATACGGATCCGCTCGGAGAAAACCGGTGGCCAACAGACGTTTGCCGGACCGTGACCGGCGACCTGGATTCGTTAACCACGGCAACGAGAGACGTTGCGTTCTCCTATGACGGGGCGGTCGTCGTCACGGTCGACGGGACGATTCAAGAACAGATGGTTCGCGTCAAAACCCCGGCTGAACCGGACGCCGGAGAAAGCGAGAAGATCGACTACGCCGACTGGATGGGAACCAAACACTTGAGCGCCGTCGAGATATCGACTCAAAAAGAAGTGTTGGCCACTGTGACCCTCAGCGAGGAGAACGGTCGTGTGACCCTATTCGAACGCGGCCAGTATGTGGATCGCCGCCGAAGCGAGATCGGTGGTCGCTGGGAATCACCCGCCGAGACACAGACGCCACCGAGGGACCAGTAAGAATGCACGAAGGGAGGATGGCCTCCGATAAGGCGGAGTTCTGGGAACGCCGACATGAAATCTCCCCGTCGGTGGGCGAAGAAAGCGAGACAGAGGACTATCAGCTCGCCCTGCTGGCCGATATCACCGATGCAGAACTCTACTCAGTGGGTGAGGAGCTTTCGGAGAAACTCGACAGGTTTGGATGCTTTAGCACATCCCCGCCGGAGGCGTATCATCTCACAGTAAAGCTGTTTGATGTGGCAGTCAGTCCGTCGGTAGCCGATACTGATGATCCACCCCCATCCGTCCGTCGTGTCGAGACTGCCGTGTCGCGTGTACTGGCAGCGTATCAACCGTTTGATATACAGTTCCCGCAGCTGAATCTTTTTCCGGATGTCGTGTACGCGGAGGTGGCTGACAGAGGACGGCTTGCCGGTATAAACAAGGATTTGTGCCAGGAAGATAAAATAGCAGTGTTCGATCGCGACTATGACGCGTTCATTCCGCATTTGACGCTTGGCTATTTTCAGAATGATATTGGATACGAGTTGTTCGTCGAATTCCTCGAGAACAATCGGACGATATGTTTCCCGCCATTCACGATCGAAACGCTTAGTCTGGTCGCGTACGACATCGGTGGCCATCCACCGACATACAAGCGGATCGAACGATACGAGATTTGATCACACCCCTTTGGTGGAATTCTCCAGGCGGTGATGGGTTTCAACAACCACGCTGATACTGCCGGCTACAAGTGCGTAAAGGTATTCCACACCCTGGGG
>JAZKTU010000051.1:0-18877 GCA_036625385.1 Halovenus sp.
AGCGGTTCTACCGGGACGCGAAACTCATGGAGATCGGCGAGGGGACGAGCGAGATTCAGCGCCTCGTCCTCGGACGCGAACTCGGCCTCTGAGAGGCGCGATCGACTCGGCGGGTCTCTGACGTGCACCACCGGTCGTGATTCGTTCCTTTTATTTCCGTCCGCGTGGATCATCCGGCCGATCACCTTCCTATGCGACGGTCTCGCCGAACCCGGGTGAGACGGCAGTGACACTCCCGGAACGTGTTGCTGATACCATCGCCTCGCGAACCGGGGTTGCTATCGTGGTCATGTTGCTCGTCGTCGGTGGCGTGGGTGCCGGCGCACCCATGGTCGAGAGCGTCTCGTCGCTCGACCAGTTCCAGAGCGATTCGGCGGAGAGCGAGAAACTCGCCTACATCGAGGACAACTTCACCGTCGATACCGAGACGACGCTCGCGCAGGTCGTCGTCCGCGGCGACAACGTGCTCTCGCGGGACTCGCTGATAGCGATGCTCGAATACCAGCAACAGCTCCGTGCGAACGGGGAGATAAACCGGACGCTGTTCGGCGAACAACCGACGTTCAGCGTGGCAAACGCCGTCGCGACCGCGGCGTACAGACGGGCGAGACAGATGCAAGGGGCGGGCGACGCCAACCAGGGCTCCCCGGAGCGACCGGCACTGACCATCGAGGAGCAGATCCAGCAACTCCGTGACCTCGACGACGAGCAGCTTTCGGCGGCCATCGCAGCCGCGCTTGGCGGTGGGGGGAACGGAGCGAGCGGAACCGACAGCGTGCTCTCGCTGATGCCGCGGGGGTACGCTCCCGGAGAGCCGACGGCGGAGGCGACGATCCTTAGCGTGACCCAGGAGCGGGAACTCGACACCGACGTCGACGAGGCGGCCGGCCCGCGGACGATGGATGCCCAACTCGAGATGCGCGCGCTCGGTGAGCGGATGTCACCGGACGAGTACCTGGTGTTCGGTAGCGGCATCATCGCTCACGAGATCAACGCCTCAATGCAGGATAGCCTGCTCATCGTTGGTCCGCTCGCAGTCCTGTTCGTGCTCCTCGCGCTCACCGTTGCCTACCGCGACCTCCTCGATATCGTCCTCGGCCTGTTCGGTATCGGCGCCGTGCTGGTCATGACCTTCGGCTTCATGGGGTGGACCGGTATCGACTTCAGCCAGGTGTTCATCGCCGTTCCGGTGTTGCTCATCGGGCTCTCGATCGACTACGCGATCCACATCTTCATGCGACACCGGGAGCACAGGGAGGAAGGCGAGGCGCCGAGTGACGACATCAGGTCGGCCATGAGTATCGGTCTGGCCGGCGTCGGCGTTGCGCTCGTGTTCGTCACGGCGACGACGGCCATCGGCTTTCTCTCGAACGTCACCAGCCCGGTGCCCCCGATCCAGGAGTTCGGCATCGTCTCTGCGGTCGGTATCGTCTCGGCCCTGTTCGTCTTTGGCGTTCTCGTTCCCGCGGTGAAAATCGAACTCGACGAGTGGCTCGAATCGCGCGGTTTCGACCGGCGAAAGCGAGCCTTCGGGACCGGCGGCGGCAGGTTCAGTCAGACGCTCACCGTCGGTGCGAAGGCGGCACAGAACGCGCCCGTGGTCGTCATCGCCGTGGTGGTTCTGCTGGGAATTGCCGGTGCTGCGGGGGCTGCGAGCGTCGATACGTCGTTCAACCAGGAGGATTTCCTCGCCGACGACCCGCCGGAGTGGATGACTGAGTTGCCGGAGCCGTTCGCGCCCGGTACGTACACGGCCAAACCGACGCTGCAGTTCGTCAACGAGCGGTTCATTCGGAGTGACGCGAACGCCGAGATACTGATCGAGGGCGACGTCACAGACGGGACGATACTCGAACGTGTCGCAGCCGCGACAGCCGACGCGGGCGAGCAGTCGGCGACACAGCGGCTCGCGAGCGGTGAACCGGCCATCGATAGTCCGCTCTCCGTGCTACGGACTGCCGCTGCTCGGGACGCGGCGTTCCGTGAGACGGTGGCTGGAGCGGACACCGACGGGGACGGGGTTCCCGACCGGAATATCGAGACGGTGTACGACCAGCTGTTCGAGACCGCACCCGAGGCGGCCAGCCAGGTGATCCACCGGACGGAAGACGGAGAGTACCGCGCGCTCCGGATGACCGTAGCAGTCAGAGGTGACGCGGAGAACGCCGATATCACCGACCAGATGCAGTCGGTCGCTGCCGGGCTCTCGGGCGACGGGCTTGTCGCGACTGCGACGGGCGGTGTCGTCCTGAACACCATCGTGCAAGACCAGTTGCTCGACACTGTCGTCGAAAGCCTGGCTATCACGCTCGTCGTTGTCTTCCTGTTCCTGATGGCCGCCTACCGGGTGACGAACGGGAGTGCCCTGCTCGGGGCAGTCACGCTGACGCCTGTGGCCATCGCCACGGCGTGGATCGGCGGCTCGATGTTCCTCCTCGATATCCCGTTCAACGTCATCACAGGGATGATACTGAGCCTCACCATCGGGCTCGGGGTCGCCTACAGCATCCACATAAGCGAGCGGTATACGCTCGAACTGGCCCGACAGGGCTCCGTCTGGACGGCCATGGAGACGGCGGTGACCGGGACCGGCGGTGCCCTGCTCGGCAGCGCGGCGACGACGGTCCTCGGGTTCGGCGTGCTCGTGTTCGCCATCCTGCCACCCCTCCAGCAGTTCGGCCTCATCACCGCGCTGAGCATCGTCTACGCGTTCGTCGGTAGCGTGCTCGTGCTCCCGACGCTCCTCGCGTTCTGGACGCGGATCGCCGGTCCGGAGTGGGCACGGGCCGAACTCGCGCCCGGGGATGCTGAGTCGGATAACGGGGGCCCCACCGTCACTCTGGAACGGCAAACGGACGCCGCCAGCGGCGCCTTCGACGTCGCGCCTGGCGAGCGCGTCACTGTCGACGTCGAGGTTCCCGCCGCCGACAGCCGTCTCGCCCTGTACGAGTCCGTGGCCGGCGCGTCACTCGCCGTAGAGACTGTCGAGCCCGCACCCGAACAGGTCGTCGAAGGGAACGGGTCACTGTACGTTCTGTGGGACCTCGACGGCCAGCCGGCTCGTCTCGTTTACTCCATTGCGGTCCCGGAGACGGCTGATCACGGCCTGGAAGTCCGGTTCAGCGGGACGGTGATGAGTGCAAACGGGGACCGACCGGTGACCGGCACTGGCGGGCTGACCGTCCGTCCCCCGGACCGCGACAGTGCGGGGCCGACTTCCACCAGGACAGACGACGCACTCGCCACGGCAGCCGAGCGCTACGCTGACGGGGAACTGACCCATGAGGAGTTCGAGCGGGCCGTCCGCGACTGGCTCGCCGGCGACGGTCACCGGTCGACTGACTGATACGGACTGTTGGGGCTATCCACTCGGACGTGATTCAGGTACGCCATACTCTCACAAAACGCTAGTATCGCGGTCTGAGCCCACAGATATGGTGGCGAATTCTTTCGATATGTCACAGCCGGCAGTATCAAGCCCCCGACCGCGTATGGACGCACATGGGGACACCACGAGAGTCACGCGAGGCGCAAGCTGCCGAGGTTATCGACCGACTGGAGGAGGCGTATCCCGACGCGACGATTTCGTTGCAGTTTTCGTCGCGTCTCGAACTCCTGATCGCCGTCATCCTTTCGGCCCAGTGCACTGACGAACGGGTCAATGCGGTCACCGCCGACCTCTTCGAGAGCTACGAGGACGCCGCGGACTTCGCCGAGGCCGACCAGGCCGACCTCGCTGAAGCCATCGACTCCATCACCTACTACAACAACAAGGCCGAGTACATCCGCGAGGCCTGCCAGCGCCTCGTCGAGGAACACGACGGCGAGGTCCCGGATACGATGGCGGAGCTTACCGACCTCCCGGGTGTCGGTCGGAAGACCGCGAACGTCGTGCTCCAGCACGGCCACGACGTCGTCGAGGGGGTCGTCGTCGACACACACGTCAGGCGGCTCACGCGGCGGCTGGGGCTGACCGAGGCGGAGCGTCCGGAACGGATCGAATCGGAACTGATGGAGCTCGTCCCCGAAGGGAAGTGGCAACAGCTCACACACCTACTCATCAGCCACGGTCGGGCGGTCTGTACCGCGCGGAACCCCGACTGTGACACCTGCCAGCTCGAGGATATCTGCCCCTCGGCGAAGACGGACTCCGAGCGGGACCTGGCTTCGGGCGAACGCTGGAACGAGTGACAGGCACTCCGCCCCGTTCAGCGGACCGTGTGTCCTGACTCACCCGTCCGGGACTGTGGAACCTGACGTCCCGGCCTGCTCGTCCTCCCGGCTCGTCTCGACCCACTCTTTCAGTTCGTCGGAGACGGCCTGCGAACTGGCGATGTATTTGAACACGATGAGGTCGTCCCCGGTCTCGTCCCGTGTCCTGATGTGGCCGATATCGTTGCGCAGTCCCGGGACGAGACCGTCCATCACCGCCGATAGCCCCGACTCCGTGAGGTTGATCTCGGCTACCTCGTCGAGCGACATCGAGGTCGTTTTCTCGTCCCTGATCACTTTGATGTGGTCCCCGTAGAGTTCGTACTGGATACTGTCGTATCTCAGATAGAACAAGCCGGCAAGCAACAGGCTGAACGCGACGACACCGACCCCGATACTCGCCGCGAAGAGGGCGCTAGACGGGGGGTTGACTAGCTCTCTCACGAGGTCCCGAAAGTAGTAGATGATGGCCACCCCAGCCAGCGAGTAGGTGAGGCCGAGGGTAGCCCCGAACTTCGCGGCAGCCACCGGGCGCGGATGGAGGATAGCGCTGGGCATCAGATACCGGAATCCGGTCCCGGCAGCCAGCTCGTCGGCAGACAGTCGGGAGATACTCTCCGATTCGACGGCCAATTCGTCGACAGCTCCCGTCTCGAGTTGGCCGGCTGTCGCTCCCGTCACGTCCGCGAGCTGCCGGAGAATATTGGTCGAGACGTCCTCGGGATTCCGGACGTAGCTGAGCTTCATCACCAGCTGTTCGTCCTTCGCCTGGTTGAAGTCCGTGAGGCGGACTGTCCCGGCACCGTAAAGCGCCTGCATCGACGATTCTGTGACAGTCACACCCTCGAACTCGTCGTAGCCGAGAAACTCCTCCGACCGCAACAGAATACCGTGCCGTGCTGTGATTCCGTCCGGCCCAACCTCGTACTCACGGCGTCTGTATCCGAGCCAGGACAGTCCGATCGTGAGTGTACCCGCTCCGAGAAAACCGAGTCCCGCGAGCCCGCCCCAGCCGAGCGCCCCCTGGACATCGGCAAGCATCGGCCCGGCTGCTGTCCCCTCGAACACGTCCATGACGACCCGGTACACGAGCGGTAACAGGCCCAGGTAAAACAGTCCGAGCAACGTGCCGCGGGCTGCACTCCCCGGCATAACCGCAAACTGCACCGGCCTGTACGTCCGCGTCGCGGGGTTGCTCGTTCCCATCGCTCTTTCTACAGGCATCTCTCCGCAGCGGCATAAAAATTTAATACATCCCTGGGTACATCACCTGAGTAACACGCGGTAACAGCGAGTTCCCGGAAACGAACAAAGATGATGAGCGAGAGAGCGGGAGGGGTCCAATGGCACAGTTGAACCGGCCACTGGTCAGACGGGGGGCTCTGGTCGGCATCTTGCTTGCGAGTGTCTTCCTCGCCGACAATCCCGCTGTCGCGTTTATCCTGCTGGTGATCCTGTTCGGCGTGTGGAACGGAATATACCTGTTTGTGCTCCCCGGGGCGCGGCTGCTCGGCGGGATCGCCGTTCTCTTCCTCAGCCTGTTCACGCTCCTGGTCGCGATCCCGGTGAACTGGGTGGCGCTGCCCGGGGGATTGCTATTTGTCCACGGCAACTGGCACGCGTTTCTCGCCGCGGCGCGCCTCGACGAGTGACGGGGCGAACAGTCCCGACTATCCGTCTCCCTCTAACTTCGCGTCGAGGAACTCGTGGGCCTTCTCGAGAATCTCGCGCGGTCCGTCCTGCGTGATGGTGTTTATCGCTTGCTCGTAGTCGCGCCACTGCATATCGCGGTGCTCCTTCGAGAGCTCCGCGGATGCCTCGAACGATCTCGCGATGAACAGGTGCACAGTCTTGTGGATGGTGTTCCCTTGCGCCTCGAACACGTAGTCGTAGTCCTCGCGGAAGCCATCGATGAGGCGGAAATCGGTGATTCCGGCCTCCTCCTTCACCTCTCTGATTGCAGTCTGCTGGAGTTCCTCCTCGCCTTCGACACCGCCCTTGGGAAACTCCCAGTCGCCGGGGCGGCTCTTGAGGAGGAGGTACTCGCGCCGACCACGGGTGTCCCGGAACAGGATGGCTCCCGCACTCGTGGCCTCCTTCATTACTCCCGTCTACACGACCGTGTTTTAAGAGGATATCGGAGCGGTGACGGCGCCTGTCGGAATCGAACACGTTTAGTTCGGGGCCACGTACGGACGCGTATGCCTTTCGTTACACGCCTGACACTCGAAAGCGGTGACGGCAACCGCCTGGACGATGTCGTCTCCGACATCAAAGCCCGGGCCGCGCGGAAGGGCGTCGAGCTCAAAGGGCCACACCCGAAGCCACCGACCCAGCTCTCGGTTCCGCTCTACAAGGGGCTTCGCGAGGACGGGGTCTTCGAGTCCTGGGACTACACCGTCTACACGCGTGTCATCGAGATTGTCGGCCACGACGAGTTCGCCCGCGCAGTCACGGAACGAACCTACCCCGACCATATCCACGTGACTGCCGATATCGAGCAGTTCAGCCAGGTCGGCGACAACTGACCGCCCGGTCGTCCGTCCTCGGTACAGCCGACAGTATAAGTTTCTGCCTCCCGTCTCCCAGTCTATGCAGTCACAGACGGACCTGGACCGCCTCGTTGCCTTCCGGCGCGACCTGCACCGCTATCCGGAACCCGCCTGGTGCGAGTTCTACACGACAGCACGCATCGTCGAGGAGTTACGCGAGTTACCGGTCGAGGTGACGCTCGGTCCGGACCTGCTGTCGGCCCCCGATAGGCAGGGTGTCCCGGACGAGGCGACGCTCGACGAGTGGCTTGCGCGTGCCCGAGAGAGAGACGTCGACCAGGGTGTCCTCGACCGGATAGCCGGCGGGTTGACCGGCGTAGCCGCCACGCTCGACCGGGGCGAGGGCCCTACCATTGCACTCCGTGTCGACATCGACGCGTTACCCCGGGCGGAGTCGACTGCCGACAGCCACACCCCTGCAGCTGAGGGGTTTCGCTCGGAAAACGATGGCTACATGCACGCCTGCGGGCACGACGCCCACGCGACGATCGGGCTCGGGGTTCTCGAGGCCGTCGCCGAGAGCGACTTCCATGGGACGCTGAAAGTCATCTTCCAGCCCGCCGAGGAGCGTATCGGCGGCGGCAAACCCGTTGCAGAGGGCGGCTTCCTCGACGACGTGGACGCACTCTTTGCCATCCACGTCGGTCTCGACCACCCAACCGGCGAAATCGTCGCGGGGATCGGTGACTTCCTCGCAGTGGCTCACTACCGTGCGGAGTTCACCGGCGCATCGGCCCACGCCGGCGGCCGACCCAACGAGGGGCGCAACGCCGTCCAGGCCATGGCAACAGCGGTCGGGAATCTCTACGGTATCGCCAGACACGAGGACGGTGGCACGCGGGTCAACGCCGGGGACGTCGGGGGCGGCACGGCACCCAACATCGTCCCCGAGGAGGCCTACATCGAGGGGGAGGTCCGTGGTGAGACGACGGCACTGATGGAGTACATGCGCGAACGTGCCCACACGGTTCTTGAGAACGCGGCCGGGATGCACGACTGTGACGTGTCGATCGAGGAAGGTGGCGTCGCGCCGAGCGCGGAGAGCGACGAGGAACTGCTCGAGCAGGTCGTCAAGGCGGCAACCGAGAGTGAGGGCGTCGATTCGGTCCTCCGCCGCGACGACCTGGGCGGGAGCGAGGACGCGACGTTCCTGATGGAGCGGGTACAAGAGCGGGGCGGCGTCGCGACGTTCGTCGGCATCGGCACCGACCACCCTGGTGGTCACCACACAGCCACCTTCGACGTCGCGGAGGAGACGCTCCCGGTCGGTGTCGACGTCCTCTCCTCGGCGATCAGGGGGACAGCGGGCGAGTTGCGCGGGGACTGAGACTCAGACGTAGGATCCCCGGAGACAACGGCTACTCCGTCGTCCAGCCCCCGGTCTCGAAGAGCGCGTAGTAGAGCACCCCGAATGCGGTCCGTCCGTCGCGGAGTTTCCCGTCCCGGACTGCTTCGACCAGTTTCTCGAAGGTCGTCGTCCGCACGTCTATCGTCTCGTCGGTGTCCAGTCGCTGGTCGGTCGCCGGCTCGCACTCCCTGGCGACGAAGTAATGAAAGAGAGCGTCCGAGAAACCGTTCGCCGGTTCGACGGTGACGAGGTGCTCCATCGACCCCGCCCGGTACCCCGTCTCCTCGCGGAGTTCGCGCCGCGCGCCTGCCTCCCGGTCCTCGCTCCCCTCGAGCGTCCCGGCAGGTATGCCCTGGTTCAGCCGTTCGACGGCCTGGCGCCACTCCTCGATGACGACAACACGGCCGTCCGTGTCGAACGGGAGGACGACGGCGCTCGGGTTCTCCGCCATGTAATCGAACGCTGCTTCCGTGCCGTCCGGCAACTCGACTGTCTGACTGACGATATCGAACCCGTCGCAGGTGTACCCGACCTCACTGTACTTTGTCTCCCAGGCCTGCTCGGTCATAGCCGTGTTTTGGCCCCCGTGCAGGTAAGCGAGTCGGCCTGTGCTGGCTCGTCTTCCCCATCTCCCGAGTCTGCCCCAAGAGTTACATCCCGGGAATCAGACACATCAAGTAGAGATGAGCGAGGAGAACCCCGAGCCCGACAGTTCGGACGAGGCAGCGAGTCCGGACGACGGCGGAGACTCGACTGGCAGCGACGAGACGGTTGCCCTGGCCGAACGGATGGAGGAACTCGACCAGCGGGAGAACCGCCTCGACCAGCGCGAACTCGGCCTCGACCAGCGCGCGGAGGAACTCGACGAGCGCGCGGAGGAACTCGACGAGTTGAAAACCGACCTCGAGAAGACACAGGCGGACCTGCGAAACCGGGCGACAGAGTTGGACCAGTGGGAGTCCCAGCTGGAGGAGAGAAACGCCGAACTGGACGACCGCGAGATCGCGATCGAGGAGCGAGAGCAGGAACTCGACGACCGTGCGGCGGAACTGGACCGGAAGGAGGAGACGCTCCGCGAGTTCGTCGGCGACAACGTCGGCGAGGCACTCTCCCGACAGGTCGATGACATCCAGGCCACACTCGACGAGCGTCTCAATGCTGTCGAGAACCGGTTTGCCGAAACCATCGAGACGGAGGTGTCCGCGGCAGTCGACGATGGTCGGGGCGGTCCGTTCGGGGTTATCGGCGCGGTCGTCATCGCCCTCGCCGGGATTTCGCTCATCGTGCTCGGCATTCTGGGCGGGGTCGGCGGCGACCTCGACTGGTTCCCGCGACTGCTCGCCGACCAGACGTTCAATCTGGCGGCGGCCGGTGTACTCATCTTCGTCGGCCTGGCGGCGACGCTTGCCGCTGCTGCGGGCCGCGTGTGATCTGCCAGGGTTCGACCACCCGTGTGACTGCCGTGTTTTAATACGGTTCAGCCCTACTGGAACGTGTGCCGCCGAGATTGTCGCAGTTCGCGGAACCGTCCGAGAACTTCATGCAGTGGCTCGTGCTCGCGACGACCTATTTTCTCCTGATTCTGTTCATCATCGGGGTCGGCGACCTCCTCCTGGGGCTGTACGAGCTGATCGCGAGCGGCCAGTTTACCGATCCGATCGCGGTCGTCACTCTTCTGGATACGGTTCTTCTCCTGCTGATCATTGTCGAGGTGCACAGGACGCTACTGGCCTACGCCCGCGAGGAACCGGTCATCCGTATCGTCGTCGGCGCAGGCATCATCGCCGTCGCCAGGGAGATCATCAGTTTTCGTGTCACCGATTTCGAGACGGTCGGCGATGCCCTGACCGCCGCAGGCTCCTTTGCCCTCCTGCTTCTCGTCCTGGTCGCGGCGTATTTCGTCGTGCTTCGGACCGAATCCGAACTCGGCGACCAGGCCAATCTTTGACTGGTAGTCCGCGCCCTGCGTGTCAGTCTCCCATCCGGACTCGCCCCGGTCCGGCACGACGGCCGTCTCTCCTCGCCCCCTGCCGTCTCACTTCCAGGGGGTCGACATCATCTCGGCCTGGTGGTGGGACCCGACAGCCAACCGGCAGTCGGTCACCGGCGTCCCGATGCAGGTCAACACGTAGCCCTCGTCGCGGTGGCGCTCTTTCAGCGCGCGCTGTGGCCGCACGAACTCGAGGTCGCCCTCGAGCAGGCGCGCGACGCAGGTCCCACACGCGCCGGTCCTGCAGCCGTACGGGAGGCCGATATCACGCGCTTTGGCGGCGTCGAGGACCGTCTCGTCGGACGGAAGCGCGAGTGTCTCCTCGCGCCCGTCGCGCCAGACGAGCGTCACGTCCGGCATCACTGCCAGACGTCGCTGGTACAGTCGCCGTCGGGCCAGCGGATTTCGTGGGCACGGGCCGGCCCCGCCTCACACTCGCCGAAGTCGACGAGGAAGTCCTCGTCCAGCGTCATCGTCCCCTTTCGGGGGTCGACATCGGCTTTGAGCATGACCGATCCCTTCTCTGCTATCTCGGGAAAGAACTGGTTGTCCCACGACGAGAAAAGCGACGTCGTCCAGTAGAGGCGCTCGCCGTCGAGGCTGAGCTGGAGCATCTGCGGACCGCCGACGATTTCGCGGTCCTGGACCTCACGGATGTCACCGAACAGCCCGCCGATGGAGACCGAGTCCGCCTTCCGCGGGTTCGACGGGTCGCTGATGTCGTACATCCACGCCTCCCCGTGGAGCCAGTTCGAGCCAAACAGGTAGCGGTCGTCCATCGAGATGAGGATGTCTGTCGGGAGCGCCGGGACCGGAATGTCCCAGTCGTCGTGTTCGCGGTCCTCGAATTCGATGACGGGTTCGGCCCGATACTCGCCGTCCTGTTCGGCGAAGTGGATGATGTTCGAGGACAGCGCCGCACCGACGTACCCGTGTGTGCTCTCGGGTGTGTGGAGGAACCGTGCCTCGAGTGGGATCAGCCCCTCCTCGCCGAGGTCGATCGTCTGTTCGACGGTCCCCGCCTCCCAGTCCCAGAAGTGGAGGCGTTGGCCGTATTTTCCGTTCTCGACGTCCTCCAGGTCGAAGCCGGGATAGTAGGTCTTCGGAGCCGCCCACTCCGTCGAGAGCATGACGTTGTGGCGGGGCTGGTACCAGAAGTCGTAGTTCATCTCGATCTCCCCTGGCGGGTCCCACCGCCCCTCGATCTCGAAGTCGTCGTTCAGTTCGAGAAAGCCCCCCGGGAGGTCGCCGTCGGCGTCCCCGAGCATCGAGATGAGTATCTCCCCATCCGGGATACAGTGGGTCGTGTGTGGCGCAGAGAGGTCGTGCTCGAACACCTCCTCCGGTTCGATAACCCTCGTTAGTTCCGGATTGCGCCGGTCTTCCGTATCGACGATGTGGATGCGTGAGGAACGCTGTCCCGGAATAATGAGGTGGCGTCGCTCGAGTCCACCGATATGACACGACGACGAGCAAGCGTTCCAGCCGAAGTGGTGGAGTTCGTCGCCCTTGTTTGGCATCTCGACCCGGTCGACAATCTCGCTGTACGTATCCGAGTCGGGGTCGACGTCTACCACGCCCAGAAAGTCTGGGGCATCGACGTCCGTCCCCACGTACAGGCCCATGACGTAGGCCGTCTTCTCGGGTTCTGCCTCCTCGATTGCAGCCTGAGGTGTCGCGTACCCCGGGCCCTCGTGGTCGTGGTGGTCGTGTGCGTCAGCATCCGGAGAGGACTGTGCGTCGCTCATGTGGAGTAACTCGGTCGGGTCGCTTGTCAGCGACTGGGTACCGGCGGCACCTTCGGGTATGTGTGCCACGATCGACCGACTTTCCGTTCAGAAGGTCGAGACAATGGAACGGCGTACTGAACACCCACAGGACCCGCATTCGCGCCAGAGCTGATTATCGTAACAGCCAATTTAGTTTATCTCTGCGCCGGACCGGCCCGCGTTTTAGCGATGTCTCTGTCCCGTTGGAGTCAGAGATAACGGCATATTTTGCCGGTTATTGGTGACCAGTTCGGCTCGCGGTTGCGAACGGCGACTGCCCTTTCGGTTCACGTGTTGGCGCTGCGGGGTTCCTCGGCCTGGCCTTTCTTTTGGATTTCGGTCACGACGACATCGTAGTCCGGGTAGCTGGCCCCGTTCAGACACTCCCACCCGCCTTCGACGTCCAGACCGCTGTCGATTGCACGGAGCAGCAGGCTCTTTAGCTCGTCGTTGAACTCGTCTTCTGACAGGGACGGCGCGCCGCCGGAACTCATCGTGGCGCTCCCCCCTCTGTCGGGGCTGCTTTCGGATTTTCACCGGGCGGGGCAACCGTCACGACCCCGTCGCTGGTGACCGTTACTGAACGACCCTCGAACACGAAGGAGACCTGGACGGTTCCGTCTGCGAGTCCCTGCGACCGAACGATTTCGTCAAGGGCGTCCGTCTCGATCGTCTCCTGGAGCAGCCCTATCTGCGTCGGTCCGACACCCGTCGCTTCGACGAGAGTTGCGACGACGGCCATAGCCGGGGACGTCGTCTCCGTATCGTAGCCGGCCCGACACGTACCCGGACCGTCGTGGCGCTCGAACGACTTGAGCTCGACACCGGCCTGCGTAGCTACCATTGTTTATCTACTACATAATACATCCAGCGACAATTGAGGTGTAGTACTTATTATACAGAACATATAACAGGGTACGGTCTACCCAGGGTTCCGAGCAGCAGACGAGACGCCTCGCTCCGGAACGTGCCGGATTCGATGCTGTGGACAACTCCCTGACGTCTTGCGGTCAGGAACGGGATGGCGGCCTTGTATATCAGGTTGTGCTTTTTTTTGATTTGAGGCGTATAATCCACTTCAGCCACCTGTCACATGAGCGTTCTCATGGAATTTCAGCTCTCGGCGTCCGATTTTGAACTCGGACGGATTCTCAAGGTAGTGGGGGCGTCTTCGATCGAACTCGAAAGCCTAGTCCCCAGTGGCGAGTCGACCGTCCCGCTCTTCTGGGTGCACAACACCTCGCGTGACACCTTTGTCGAGTCGTTCCGGGACCATCCGAGTGTGACTGACGCATCGGTAGTGGACAGCTTCGAGGATCGGACCCTCTTCTCGCTCGACTGGGACGCGTCCCAGGACCACCTGTTCGAGGCAATAAGGGAGTACGATGGACAACTGCTGGGTGCGGTCGGGACAGCAGATGTCTGGAAGTTCGAGCTGCGGTTCAGCACGCACGAGTCGCTTTCCGGGTTCACCACCCACTGCGAGAACGCCGGGATATCGCTGGAGGTACTCCGCGTCTACAACCCGACGAAACCCGACGCGTGGCCCTGGTACGGCCTGACCGAGCCACAGCGAAAGGCTATCCGCCTCGGCCTCGAGATGGGCTACTACGACATCCCGAGATCGTGTACGACCCAGGAACTCGCGGACGAACTCGGTGTCTCCGACCAGGCCGTCATCGAACGGCTCCGTCGCGCAACGGCAACGCTCGTCAGGAACACCCTTGTCGTTGCCCAGTCGGAGTTGGAGTAGAGGGCGCGCGCCGCCGCCTGGCGACTGGGGTTTCGGGCAGGCCGTCCCCCAACTTCGTTTCCCTGCCACCCGGATCCATCCTGAAGTACAGCCCGGCATACCAGGCAAAATATTAAATTGCTGAACGGAACAGTCGAGTGTGCATGTCCCGCTCAGCGAACCACCGCGGATCGCTCTCCCGGCGAAACCCGTGATGTCCATGTCCGACCGGAAGAGTTCACCATCGACCGACGCCCTCTTGTCGGCTCTCGCCAGTGAGTACCGGCGTGCTGTTCTGTCCTCGTTGAACCGGACCGACGCCGACGGGATGGCGGTTCCCGAACTCGTGAATAAAGTCGCACAACTGGTCCACGATGTGGAGGAACCGACCGACGAACAACGACACCGAACCGCAATGTTCCTCCATCACATCCATCTCCCGAAACTGGAGGGCGCGGGTATGCTCGTCTACGAGCGCGAACGGGAACAGGTCGTGGACGTTACCGGGACCTGTCCCGAGGAACTGCTCACGGCGGTCCTGTGACCGGTATGGTCCGTTCGGCATACGTTCTCGCTGGCGGCTGCGACCCGGCCAAACAGGGACGGCATGGCTCCCCTCGCCCCAGTTCAGCGCGGAAACCAACCCGTTAGGCTGCCTGACGACCGAACAGGAACGAACTGCGATCGGGGCGCTTCTCGACGGCGAACTCCCGCCCGTTTCGCGTATATTGTCGTCATTCGGCTCTCTCGTTCGCTACGAGCAAACACCTGCGGGCGGAATAACATCCGTCATTGTTCATTAAAGAAACGGCTCTCTCCCGGACGGTAGCTTCCCTCTACTCGACCGATCCGGAGCGCTCAATGTACGCCTGGGCAAGTGCAACACAACCGAGAATGACCGTCTGGAAGGCGAGTAACGCGATCGCGACAGGCGCAGTATAGAGCCAGAGGGAGACCCCGACTGCAAGGATGCCGCCGCCTGCGATACCGAGATACGCAAGATACCACCGGCGTGCCGGTGCCTGCCGCCTCTCGTATTCCTGGTAGAGTTTTTCCCCGCGTTCCGTCAGGGTAACTTCGCCGCGGTCCCGGTTGTAGTCGATGACACCCATATCGGCCATCTTCGGCAGGTGAAACTGGTACAGCCCCACGTACACCCGTTTTCGTTCCGCCGAGGTTATCGAGGAGACGTCAGTATCGTTTTCGGTGGCAGTGACGTGGTCTGCGATCTCACTCAACTCCACCGTCCCACCAGCCTCGTGGAGATACTCGAGCACGAGCCGACGCCGGTTGTTTTTGAGAACCTCGAACGTCTCGTCAACCGAAAGTTTGCCCGTCTCGTGGCTCTCTTCGACCGAGGAACTCCTGCCCGCCGAGTCCCGGTCGTCCGATGTCGATTGCATCTTAGTTGATCCTTGTCGGACCGGATGTCGGTTTCTCGGTCATGGACGTGCAGTGAGACCGCTTCTAGCGTGCATTCCAGTTCGACAGTCGCGTCGCCCAGGGGAGAATCGTCGATCGCCGGCCAAGCGGGCACTTGTCCGGCAAACTCCCGCAACAAGCCTTTTCTCTCTTTCGAGCGAGTTTGATTCGACCTTCCGCTTGTTCCTGTACGTTGACGGCGTAAATCACTTTATGCTGCTAGTCCGGTCATGAAAACGGTTTTACTCTACGCCTCCTCTTTGACCAAACCGGAGGAATCACCGCTTTGCCCCGGAGTCCGTGGCGTCTCGTTCTGACCGGTGGCGCCGATTCCGTGTAACTCCTTCGATGAACGTAGCCGTCCGTTTACCGTATCCGTGCCTCGTATTTCGGTTCCGTTCTCGGCGTGTGGTCATACTGCCGGCTGTACCGTTTTGAACGGATTCCCCACCCCGGGGCGTCGAACTTATTCAAACTGGTACAGCCGGCAGTATGAGGGGCACGCGGACGCGTGATATCCTACACAGTCGAACGGACGGTCCCTTCCTCTTCGCAGTAGTCCACGAGGCCCTCCCTCTCGAGATGGTCGATAATCGTTCGACTGATCTCGATGTAGTACCGCCGGACCAGGCTGTCAGGGATCGAACTGGACTGGCAGCCATGCATCCGGGCCGCGAAGGCCCGCGATAGTTCGACAAGCCCGACCTGCCCGCCGTGCTCGGAGAGACACTCTAGCAGGAGCGAGTGTCTCGCGGACAGGTCGAACCCGGGTGTCCCGTCACCAGTCTCGCTCGTCCGGTGGACGGACCTCCCTGTCTGCCTTGGGTCCATAACAGAGACTCTCTCGGAAGAACAACTTAGTTATATACTGTTTAACTGGCTGCAGACAGCGGCGACTCGAGCAGTTATTATGGGTTAACTGATATATCTAAAATATATAGTTTTAATAAAGTATCTTGATGCTGTATGTCAGCGAGAGATGTCCCAGAAGTTTCGACGGTACGCATTGATTGCTGTGACGCTGCTGGCGGTCGTCGGCGCGGTGGCGTACGTCGGCGCCGTCCCTGCGCAGTCCGACACGCCGAACGAAGGTGCACAGTCGTCGCTGACCGATTCTGCCGTGTTCGGGGGGGATGCCACGTTGACGACGGACGACCTCCTGACGCTGGCGAACGGTGACCAGCGACAGGCAAACGAGACGGCTGTCGACGACGATGGTAACGCGGTCCTGACGTACCGGGACGCAATCAACGAATCGACTGACGGCGAGTTCGGCCTCGACGTGGCCGAAGGGCTCGCATACGCGCTGGTCAGCGACGAACTCGAGGACGAAGTCACGGGGGAGATGTCGTTCGTCTTCGACCGACCGACGCTGAACGGTGAGGGACAATTTAGGGCTGCCCGGCCCCAGGGAATCGAGGACCTGACCTTCACCGCATCCGGCGAACGGAGCGACGAGACCAGCGCACTCGCCGCGAGCCTGGACGTGACCGTCGATACCAGCGAACAGGAGCAACTCGCGTTCATCGAGGAGGCGTCGTTCGACGGGACGCTCAACATCAGCGTCGAGCACCTCTCGTCGTCCGGTCAGTACGAGCTGAACGCCGACACACCAGCGGGCGAGACACAGGTCAACGACGTGTCCATCGCCGAAAACGACCAGGGCGGCTACACCCTCGATGTCGAGCGACAGCGGAGTCTCAGCGAGTTCGAGTCCCCGCAGTGGGAGACCGAATCGGCCGCCCGGACGACGCTCGAAAACCAGTTCGGAGCCATCGGGGACCAACTCGGCGGTAGCGCCACCATCGAGATCTCCAGCTACAATTTCGAGGAAGGCACCGACGGTGACCCCACCGATCGGGACCGCCTCGAGATAGCATACACAGTCGAGTACACGAACATCAAGACGGGTCTGGAACTCGCACTCACACAGTTCCTCGCCGACAACCAGGACCTCGACCTCAGCGAGGGGCAGGCCGGAGACCTCGCAGGGAGTCTCCTCGAGACGGACATCAACGCCATAGAGTTCTTCTCCTCGACCGACGGCTCGAACAATAATGGGAACTGGAACATCGACATCGCGAACTACGACAACTTCGTGCTCACGACGCTCGATATTGCAGCCGAGAACACCGATGATGCAGAGAGACAGGCCGAACTAGAGGAACTCCGCGAGCGACTCGACGCCCAGCGGGCTGTCGGTCTCGAACAGGCCACCTCGGCGTCGTTCAGCTTTGTTCCGAGCGGAACCGGCGAGACGGTGCAGATACAGGCATCCATCGACACCGAAACCGTCAATTGGGATGATTACCTCGACGAACTCGAGTCCCGGGGCTTCGAGGTCGACCGTGAGACGGATATCGCGGTCGACGCGAGCGTCGAGACGGAGGGTGACGACATCGTGACTGACTTCGAGTTCTCCTTCACGCTCGGACAGCTCTCGGAGGCGCTGATGAACGGCGGGGGCAGCGGCGGGGACAACCAGCTCTCCCAGTTCCTCGGTGCGGCAAACGTCGACCTCGCCCGGATGGACGTGGACTTCCAGAGCGACGAGGTGACGATGGAAGCCAGCGCGAAGTTCAACGACACCGAGGCACTCGCGGACGCGCTCGGGATGTCCTTCGGCGATGAACAGATCGAGCACATCTACGGTGACCTGGGTGATGGAACCGGTGAGGCGTTCGTCTTCGTGAACGAGTTTGTCGGCCAGAACCCGACCGAAGACGACGTGCGGGCGAAGCCCCAGGTCGGTCCGGACACGGACGTCTCGCTCTCACAGAATCTCGACGAGTTCCCGCGGCTGGATACGGACCTCCCGCGCGAGCATCTCGGCCTCATTGACGGGAGTCCGGTCGAGTCCTACGCCAACGAAGACGGTGTCGTCGAAACGGATGGCCTCCGAACTGCGATCGGTGACTGGCGTGGCGGAGATATCGAGACGGGTCTCCTCCGGGAAGTCATCAACGCCTGGCGGACGGGCGACCCGGTAACGTAACCCCCTGCCGGGACCGAACTCTCCCCGTTTTACAGCCGGAGCGTCGATGTCGCTCTCGGGACATCGCTGATGCAGGTGCTCCGGAGCGATTCACAGTTCCCGGACAGCGCCCACTCGTCGTGGACGATGCAGTTTTGCATATCCACTCGGACGTGACTTCGTTACACGCCACGGTACAATCTCCGGGAGTGCAGGCCGCGATGCTTGCATTCTGTGAGAGCAGATCTTAACTGAATCACGTCTGAGTGGATAGTTACGCCACGTCGTGGTCTTTCATATTGATTATTGCGATCGTTTTCGTGGCCACGTCGCGTGAACAGCAGTTCCGCGGTCCGAAACACCCGAACTGTGACGGCCCGGCGGTAAAGAGTCGCAATAATCACTGTCAGTCGCTCTCTAATGTTCTCGGCACGGCTCTGAACTCGGGAGGCGTACCTGAGTACCTTCCCTGGCTGGACGCCCATCTTCCACTCGCTCCAATTGTCCCTCCGACTTCGGCCTTTTCACCCTCCAACTCGCGGAGTCGGGCGCCGTTCTCGTAATATACTGTCGGACGGAAGTCATGATATTCTGCTCGTTCCACGTGGGGCGAGTGAAAGTATCAACAGTTCCGTCCGACAGTATACTGCTCGTCCATTTCGCATTCGAGATAGTCGTAGATAACGCCGTTCAGGAACTTTTTGATCGACGTGCTGCCCAACTTCTGCTTGATTTCCTCTGGTGCACGCGTACCTCAATATTCTCTGGTACCTCCGTACCTTAGAGTATAGTTTCCCTACCACGCGCGGATTCACGAGGACAACCTCAGTACCTCACAAAGTTCGGTACTGACAACCGCGACCGCACCCGCAAACAAA
>JAZKTU010000205.1:0-3113 GCA_036625385.1 Halovenus sp.
ACTCCCCGGCATGAGCCGAAAGAGAAAGAAGACGGCTGTCACGGTGATCAACACCGTCACTACCATCTGCAGGACTCTGCCGAGGTAGTATCGCGCGCTCGGCATCAGTCGTTCACCCCGTCGTCTTCCGGGTAGAGATGACAGGCGACCGAATGGTCGTCGCTCACCTCGACCATCGACGGAAACTCCTCACAGATGTCCATCCGCTCCGGACAGCGGTCCCGGAACCGACACCCAGTGGTGATATCCGTTCCCGGCTCCGGCACCGCCTCGATCTGTGTCCGCTCGCGGTCCACGTTCGGATTCGGGACTGGGATCGCTTTCAACAGTTCCTGCGTGTACGGGTGTTTCGGGTTCTCTATTACCTCATCCGTCGGTGCTGTCTCGACGATCCGTCCGAGGTACATGACGTTGACTTCCCCACAGAGATACGAGACGGTCGAGAGGTCGTGCGAAATGTAGAGGATCGCCATGTCGAAATCATCCGCGAGTTCGCCCAGCAGTTGCAGGATCGACGCCTGGATCGAGACGTCGAGCATCGACACCGGTTCGTCCGCGAGAATGACGTCCGGTTCGGAGACGATCGCGCGGGCAATGGCCACCCGCTGTCGCTCTCCGCCGCTCAACTGATCCGGTCGCTGTCCGAGGTACCGGTCCGGGGGGGAGAGGTTTGCCCGTTCGAGCGCCTCCCGAACCCGCGCCTCCCTGTCGCCGATCCCGTGGATAACGAGCGGTTCCTTCACGATGCGTTCGACCGTGAACCTGGGATTGAGCGAGTTGTACGGCTCCTGAAAGATGAGCGAGACGTTCTTCCGGTAGCCTTTGAGTTCCGATCTGGAGAGCGAGGAGACCGACGTCCCCCTGTACCGAATATCTCCCTCTGTCTGGTCGTGGAGCCCCCCGATCATCCGGAGAAGGGTCGTCTTTCCACACCCGCTCTCGCCGATGACCCCTTTCACTTCGCCCGATCCGAGTGAGATCGAAACGCGGTCGACGGCGGTTATCGGGTCCTCGTCTGTCCCGAGGAGTCGGTCTCGCAGGCTCCTTCCGGCGTTAAACCGCTTTGTCAGGTTCTCGGTCCGTATGATCTCCGTCATGGTCAGTCTCTCCGTGCCGGCGTGGGCCTGTCCTCGGCGTCGACCTGGTCTTTTCGCACACAGGCGACGGTGTGTTCGAGTTCGGTCTCTTCGGCGACCGATTCGAGTTCAGGCTGGTGGTCCCGGCACTCCTCTGTCGCCCAGGGACAGCGGTCCACGAAACTGCAGAAGTCCGTTTTCTCGCCCAGTTGTGGCGGGTATCCTTCGATGACGCTCAGTTCCTTGCTCGACTCGTGGAAGTCGGGAAAGGCCTCCTGGAGCAAAATCGAGTACGGGTGGCGTGGGTTACTGTATATCTCCCCGACCGGGCCCGATTCCGCAACCTGCGCGGCGTGCATGATGGCCATGCTGTCGCAGAACTCGAAGACGAGGCTGATATCGTGCGTTATCAGCATGATCGTCGTGTCCCGCCCCTTGAGTTCGTCGAGATATTTGAAAATCTGGTCCTGCATGATGACGTCCAGTGCCGTCGTTGGCTCGTCCGCTATTATGAGGTTAGGTCTGAGAAATATCGCCAGCGCGATGACGGCCCGCTGGTTCATCCCACCCGAGAACTGGTGTGGGTAGTCGTCGATCCTCGAGGGAGGCAAGCCAACAACCTCGAAAGCCTCGGCCAGTCTGTCGGCCGCTTCCTCTTCGGAAAGCTCCGTGTGGACATTCGCAAGTTCGACGGCCTGTCGACTGATCCGCTGGAGTGGATTGAGACTGTTCATCGACGCCTGTGGGATCCAGGATATCTCCTTCCACCGTATCTTTTCGTTCAGTTCCGGGGTCGACAGTCCCTGGATTTCCTCGCCATCGTACCGGATCTTCCCCGAAGTAATGCGCCCGTTGTCGCTCAGCGCACCGATGACCGCATCGGCCAGCGTACTCTTTCCACTCCCCGACTCACCGACGAGACCGAGAGATTCGTTTCTTTCGATTGTCAGGCTCGCCGACGAAACGCCCGTCACGACCTCGTCACCGCTCCCGTATCGGACGGTAAGGTCGTCGATCTCGAGTAGTGGTTCACTCATGGTTTCTACACTCCGGTGAGCCCTTCAGTCTCGTTCGACTCGTCGGTCGACTCGATGCTCCTGCCGAGCATGATCGAGGAGTAGACGATCGCCGAGATGAGAATACCCGGCGGGAGCGACCACCACCAGGAGTCGATATGTCCGGCGTCGAAAGCGTTCCGTATCATGATTCCCCAGGAGGGGACAAACGGGTTCGAGACCCCGATAAACGAGAGTCCGGCCTGGATGATGATCGTCGCGCCCATCCCGACCGCGAAGAAAAACGCCATCATCGGGAGGATGTTCGGCACAATGTGGTTCCTGATAACGTAGAGCGACCCTCCACCCTCGGCTTTGACTGCGAGAATGAACTCCCGTTCTTTTATTTGGAGTACCTGGGACCGAAGCACTCGCGCGGATCCTCGCCACAGCACCGCGCCGATGATGAATATCGTCTGAAAGAACCCGGTTCCGAAAAAGGCGACCAGGACGATAGCGAACGGGATCAGCGGGATCCCGTACACGAGGTCGGTAAACCGCATCAGGACGTTGTCGACTGTCCCGCCCTTGTACCCCGCAGTGATGCCGATTACCGATCCGATAGTGATGAGAGTCAACCCGCCGAGTACCCCTGTGATGATCGTCGGGCGAGCACCGATGACGAGCCTCGTCAGGACGTCGAAGCCGGTTGCAGTCGTCCCGAGTGGGTGGTCGACGGATGGTGACTCGGCGGCCCGCAAGTCGCCACTCTCGTCGAAGTTGTACTCGTCCGCCTCGTACGGCACGATCCAGGGCCCTATCACGGCCAGGAGGAGAACCGTGAGCAATATCCCCAGGTAGAGTTGCCGGGAGCGGTCTTCTCTGGTGAATCTGAGAACGGACACGATCCCGTTTTTGCCGGAGCGAACCACCGAGATGACTCCTCTACTGAGAGCGGACAGACTGCCGCCGAGGGTACTCGCGTCCGGGACCACGTTGTGGTATTACAACGCCACGGTGGTAATAAATCTGTGGGAGGGCG
>JAZKTU010000052.1:0-18590 GCA_036625385.1 Halovenus sp.
GGAACTTGAACGAGTACAGGTCGGCGTCGGACATCACGAACCGAAGCTGAACTGGTCGGCCTTCGAGTTCGCTGACACTCCGACACCCAGGATACTCCACGACGCGATCGATCTGGTCGCCGAAAATCTCCGGCGAGTCTTCGAGCGAAAAGCCCTGGTATGGTTGGCCGCTGGGATTCTGTATCTCGACGCGGATCGACCCTGCTGCGGACGTGGCGTAGTTCAACACCAACTCGTCGCCCTCGAACTGGAAGGTTTCTGTGGTGAACTCGCCGCCACTGAGCGGGGCCTGCATCGAGACGAACCCGTCGATTCGGATCTTGTACTGACGCAAGCGCGATGCGGGCGTCCAGTACCCCTCGATTGCGTACATGGAGATGTCGTTTGGCTTCTCGTCGATGAGTGACGGTGTCTCGACTGGTCCGACCGCCATCCAGTTGGTTCCATAGGTCCAGCTTTTGTCGCTGTCGTCCTCCCAGAGTCCCGGCCGGTGGAAGGTTCGGTCCCACCTGCGGAACGTCTCGCGGTCGCGACTACTCATAAACAGTGTGTCCGAGAGGGCGGCACCTTGCCGGAGCGAGAACGTTTCGGCGCGCTGCTGGCGGAACTCCCAGTCGGGAAGCTTGCGCATCGAGTTCGACTCCCAGTCGCGCTCGATGTACCGGCCAGGAAACCCGAGGAAGATGTGTGGAGCGCGGTAGTACGGGTTGATCCCGTTGATGTACAACTGCTCCGCTGGCGCGTCCGGATACTCGAGTTCGGTCACTTCCGTCCAGTTCTGGAAGTCGTCGGAGACGGCCGTCTTGATCGCCCGTCTGCCGCTGTCGAAATACCGGAAGTATGCCCGGTACTCCTCGTTGACTGGATCCCAGAACGCAACGTTCTGCGAGTCGAACGCACCCTTTCCTGCCAGGATGCGGTCGTCACTGACTCGCTCCCAGTGAATGCCGTCGGGGGATCTGAGCGCGTAGAGTTCGCCAGTGCCGCCGACTGCCTTGTACTTCGCCTCGGGATCCGCATCCGGATTCGGATCCTTGAACGGCTGGAAATTGTGCGAGTCCGGATCCTTGTCGAGAATGATATTGTTGTCCCTCGACCCATTAAACTCGACGAGGTCGAGGCTTGGCTTCTCCCAGTTGACGCCGTCTTCGCTCTCGGCGTAGCAGGTTCGCTCGTTGAAACTCCCGTATGGCGGAATACCAGCGCCGCGGTAGTACATGCGGTAGCGGCTTATTTCGCCATCCCAGAAAACCGTAATATAGCTGCTGCCGCCGCCTTCCCACGGTTCGTCGAAGGTGATCGCGACGTCCTGTGGGTCCGGGCTGTGAAGTCGCTGTTCGACGCTGTCCATCTCCGAGATAATATAGTCGTCGACGAACAACTGGAGGCGCGACCCGATACTGATTGGCTCGTTCGATCGACTGGGGCCGTCTTTTCCCTGCGCAGCCTGTACGTTGTTGGGCGCGTTCGTCGGATCGTACGAGGTGATGAACCCGAGCCCTGCCGTTCCTGCGAGCATGCTACGACGCGTCATCTCCGGTCCCTCGACGGTAAACTCGGGTCCGTCTTCTCCGCTCGAATTACCGTTTCGCTCAGTCATGAGTACTGTGTGTCACTTACGGACACTCCTCACCGATTCAGACGGCGTTAATATAAAATTTTTGTACCTATTCAGAATCATTTCCGAACTCGTTCAGAGTTTCTCGGCTTCGGGTCTCGGTTCATACAGACTTCCGGAAGCTATTTGCTCCGGACGCGTTTTTGAGTCGCTATGCCACGATACGTCCGTGTGAGATTCGTCGAAGAGAGAGTCCAGGCAGTCGCCCGAATGCTAGACAGGGAGGCCCCAGAGACGTGCGACACCCTCTGGGAGAACCTTCCGTTAGAGGGCGATGTCTATCACAGCAAGCGCTCTGGCAGTGACTTTTACATCCTGCCGCCCGCCATCGAACCGGACCCGGGGGCGGAGAACGCGACTGTGACGCCCATTGCCGGGGATCTGACGTACGCACACGTGCCGGCACACTCGGCTAACGTGATCCCGCCCGCACTGAGCGAAGCCAACCCCGACGGAATGGGTGACCTCTGTGTCTGGTATCAACGCGACAACCACCACCCCGGCGATGGACTCAACCTGTTTGCGCGTGTCGTCGACAACCTCGGCGCATTCGCCGATACCTGTGGCCGCCTCCACCGCGAAGGGTACGCCGACGAGACGCTCCGATTCGAGCGCGCCGAGGACTTCGAGGAGGAGGATCCAAAAGAACTCCACCAGCAGCGCACCTACATGTAACGGCGGAGATACGACGCGAACCGCTACACATCGAGACGGACCGCGGGCGAAGGCGAGTGACGGACCTAGGGCAGGTTGCGGACGAACGGTCGCATCGTTTCGGTGTACATCGCATCCAGGTAGTCCCCCAGTCCGGCATACCGCTGGAAGTTGCGGTCGACCTCTCTGGTGAGGAATCGGCGCACATCGGCAGTGAGGTCATTTCTCGCAGGGGCCAGACTGTACTCTGTCAGGGTCGTACAGTAGCCCGACGTGACCTCCTTTCTGAGTTGCCGGGAAGCCGGCTGTGCCCGGACGAAGCCCCTGAACCCACCGACGCCGAGCGTATCAGCGAAGCCGACACCTCGGGCGTCCTCGGCGACGAGAACTGAGGGGAGCCGGCGACGGAGAAAGGAGGCGTGAGCGTGGCACTCGTAGCCGACGTGCAGGTCACAGTCCTCGTAGAACCCGATATTCGAGAGATCACCACCTGCGTCGACCTGCTCGAACCCGTACTCGGCCGCTTTCGCACGAATCCGCCGGTTCTTTTCGGCCACTTCCTCCGAGAGTGCCGCGCTGTTCTCGGCCGTCGCGTCGTCGTCTGCCGTCTCTGCGTCGTCGAGATGGATCGAGAGGATCCGTCGCGCGTCGGGAAAGAGGTCTGCGAGCATCCCGATAAGGGCTATCGCCTGTTCGACGTAGTACGGGCTCAGCGGCGGGGTGAACACGACCTGCTCGACGGTCCCGGGTCGGCGCATCGAGTCGCCGATCCGGTCGGGATCGAACCAGGCCGGATCCCCCGTCAGCAGGGTGTTGTCGATACCGTGTCCCTCGAGTACGTCGCACGTATACTGTTCTCGACACGAGAACGACTCGACCTGCTGGGCGATATGTTCGAGAACCTCCACAGTTTCCGGGGAGAAGTCGAGTTCCTCTCGCGTCCGCCCGTCGCCGGGATAGACGTTGTAGTTGGATCCGATCGGTATCATCGGCACCGTGATGTCGGAGAGATTCTCGGCAAACCGGTAGGTCTCGGGATAGAGTGGCAGGTCGCGGATCGCAAACGCCGGCAACAGCACGGCGTCGGAACCGTTGATCCGGTCGAGATGGTCGTCGAGTGGATTCTCCCGGAAGACGGTGAAAAACTCCGTCGGTCCCCGTTCGGCCTCGACGATCCGCTCGACGGCGTGCTCGATGAGTTTATCCCCGACGTTGGCGCTCCCGTCCCTGGGAAACGTCGACACTATCGTGTACATCGTATACGGCGTTTCTCGTGGATGTAATTCAATGTATGGCATCGGTTGTTTCCGTGCGGGAGGCCTGTCACCGGATGGCCACCTCGACGTTCACGATGCGAACGGCACGCTCTCTCCGTCCGTCCCGGTCCCGGGTCATCACACACGGTGAGACCGTTCCGCCAATCACGGGCCGTCCCCGTGTCGAGACGACACTCTCGCCCTGGGCGGTTTCGGCGTGTTCCACCGGGGAGCGGAACTCCCACTCCGTTCCCGGTTCAGCCCCGCCGGAAGCCGTTCTGGCCGGGCGTCGAACGGGGCCGGCCAGACGGTTCTCGACGGTGCCTTCGAGTTATCCAACCAGCGCTCTCGCTGTTCGGAACACGGCGGTATCAAACGGCCAGGACAATCGAGCGTCGTGAGTGACCGTACAGCCGCAGACGACATGGTGACAAGAAGACGCCGCGACTCCACGAGACGGCTGGACTCGTCCCTGGGCGTTCCTGTGCCACATCCGGCCCCGGAACTCGTGCTTTCACTCCGGGACAGCCGCCGTTCTATAAAATAAAACAGATTGGTTTCCTATCGAACAGTTGGTCGAGAGTGCCGAGATGGATGTAGAGGCTCGATAACACCGCTCTGACGACTATTCTACCGAGGGAGCAACCGAATAACTTACAGACGTACGATTGTAATTCTCGTGTTCTATTATATCAAACACATTTCGGAGCGCTGTTCACCGGCAGCGCTTTGATGCCATTTCCTGAGCGGGAGGACATAACAGGCACTGGGAGATGGAGACGTATGGGTGACACGATCCCAGCTCGTGCGAACCTGTTTTCCTGACTCGTTTGCTACCCCGAAAACGCTCCGGAACATATAAAGACTCCACTGACGAGTACTTGAAATGCTACGGTAACACATACCACGTAAGACTGTGATTCCCAATGCCAGACCGATTCAACGCTACCGACGGGCGAACCGATGGCATCGCCGAACAGACAGACACTCACAGGAGCAATTCCGCCGAGCAGTCGGAGCGAGACACCGCAGCGCTACCACGGATGACACGACGGGGCGTCGTGGGAATGCTCGGTGCCGGTGGTTTTGGGATGCTCGCGAACTCGATCACTGCATCCAGCGTCCAGAGCGTCCATCCGACTGGAAAGAAACAAAGAGGACCAACGGAAAATAGTCTTCTTCGACGACACCAGGATCGGGAACAGATCCAACGTGGAACGGATCGTTCACGAGGCTGAAAAGCGGGATGGACCGGTGTTGTCGCCGACCGAACCGTGGGAGCGGACGTTCGGATCTGACGAGCTCCCCGGAAACGTGTACGTCTACGGGACTGTGATGCCCGACGAGGACGAGGAGCGCTACGAGATGTGGTACACGACGTTCACCCTGGTCGAGCCGGACTTCAGCGAGTTCTTCTACTCTATCTGCTATGCGTACTCCGAGGACGGCATCGAGTGGGAGAAACCCGACCTGGGGATCATCGAATACGAGGGGTCGACCGACAACAACATCGTCTACCGCGGATCCCGTGGTCACCCACTCTCGGTAATCAGAGACAGTTCCGCCACAGACGAGTACGTGGCATCGGGCGACGCGGGCACACTGTTCAGCTCGCCGGACGGGTTGCACTGGGAGATCTCCGACAGCAGTCTTCCGAGTGTCACCGGCGGCCCGGATGCGGACTTCGCGGCGTACGACCCCCGAAGAGAGGACTTCATGAGCTTTTTCCGGGGCCTGGAAACTGTCCGCGGGAACAACCGCCGGATCCAGTATCTCTCTCGGAGCGACGACTTCGAGGACTGGTCGGATCCGACAGCCGTCGTCGTGCCGGACGAGCGCGACGACGCACTGGCCGCCGAGTTCGGCAACGAGTACGCCGGTGCCTATCACATGCCTGTCCTCGAGTACGATGGGATATATGTGGGTCTGCTCTCGATGATCATGTCGGGCGGGTCGTCGGAAGAGGTTCTGTTACAGCTCGCGTTCAGTCGCGACCGGCGGTCGTGGTTCCGTCCTGACCGCCAGCCGAAGATCCCGTTCGGCGGCAACGACGACTTCGACTCCGGGCAGATCTACTGTGCCGGATCCGGCGGTACTGGATCACAGGCGCTGATCGTCGACGACGAAATACGGGTCTACTACGGCGGCTGGGACGGCACGCACGATTCGAGCAACCGCGGCGCTGCGATCGGATTGGCGACCTGGCGGATCGACGGGTTCGCCTCGCTTGCAAACGACGGGGAGTCGACGGGGACGGTGACGACGGAGGTGGTCACGTTCGAGGACGACGAACTGCTGGTGAATGCGGATCTGGAAACGAAACGAGGGAAGAACGGGCTGCTGAAAGTGGAAGTACTTGATGCCGAGGGGAATGTCATCCCCGGGTTCGAGCGGAAAAACTGTGTGCCGATCCGGGGTGACGAGGTCGACCGGAAGGTGAACTGGCGGGGTCCGGCGAAACTGGACTCGCTTACTGGCGAGGACATCCAGTTCCGTCTGTTTCTCGAGGACGGCACTCTCTACTCGCTTCAGTTCGACCACGAACGGATCGCGTATGCGCTCGACGTCGCTGTAAAGAAAGCGGACGGCGATCCGATCGAAGGCGCCGAGGTGACTGTCGACGGGTTGCGTGGAACGACTGACGCGGCCGGAACGACGACGTTCGACCTGTTCAACGGAGAGTACACCGTGAGCGCAGTTGCCGACAACTTCGAGGAAGCATCCACGGACGTGAGTATCAGCGATGAAGGCGAGAGCATCACGCTCACGCTCGACCGTCTCGACCTCGAACCAGTCGCCCACTACCGGCTGGACGCGATCCAGGAAGACGGGACGGTGCTGGATGCGAGTGCGAACGACAACGACGGCACGAACGATGGTGCGACCGTGGTGGATGGCGTCGTGAATAACGCGTTCGAGTTCGGCGGAGATGACCGCTTCGTGGATATCCCGGACGATCCGAGTCTGGGGGTCGAGAACGTGACGGTCGCTGCATGGGTGTCCCCCGAGGCCTCCGAACGCTCCTACATTTTCGACGGGCGAGGACACGAGTATCTCCTCAACGAGCGCGAGGGAACCGAACGCCCGCAGTTGTTCCTCTATGTGGATGGCGATTTCCACCGGTGTATCGCACCGTCGAATACAGTTCCCGATTCCGAGTGGTACCACGTGGCTGCGACCTACGACGGGTCGGCGATGCGGATGTACATCGACGGCGAGTTGGTCCGGACCAACGAGGCGCCGTCCGGGCCAATGGATGTTTCCTCGGGGCCGGCCAGGATCGGGAACTTCACCGGTAAGGAGGAAGACCCTGAAGGGAGGGACTGGACCTATCAGGGTGCGATCGATGATCTGTACGTCTTCGACCGGGCACTCCCACAGGACGCGATACAGGATCTGATCGGTCGAGAACCCGTCGCCCACTACCGGCTGGACGAAATCCAGGAAGACGGGACAGTGCTGGATGCGAGTGCGAACGACAACGACGGCACGAACGATGGTGCGACCGTCGTCGATGGCAAGGTCGGCAATGCACTCGAATTCCCCGACGGCAGCTACGTCGAGATCGAAGATACCCCGGATCTCGGTCTCGAAACCCTGACCATCACCGCCTGGGTCAGTTCCGAACCGGGGAACGACCAGTACATCTTCGACGGCCGCGGTCACGAGTATCTCCTCAACGAGCGCAAAGATACCGAACGGCCGCAGTTGATGATCTGGATCGACGGAGACTTCTACCGCTGTATTGCTCCCGATGTCCCCGACACAGACTGGTATCACGTTGCAGCGACCTACGACGGGTCGGCGATGCGGATGTACATCGACGGCGAACTAGTCCGGACCAACGACACGCCCTCGGGTTCCATTGACGTGTCGTCGGGCCCGGCCAGGATCGGCAACTACGTCGGCAGTGGGTTCAACTACGACGGTGCCATCGACGATCTTCACGTCTTCGACCGCGCACTCCTCGAATGGGAGATAGAGGCACTCAAAGCAAGAGGACAACAGTAGGAGCACGGCTCGAGGCGATCTGACTATTCCTGCTTATCTGAACACCGCTATCAAGTACACAAAAGAACTTTGTATCGGCTGACCAGATAGAGTCACTATGTCATATCGAGCGGGACTCATCGGTGCTGGTGGGATCGCCGGACTGGGAATCCTCGGGTTACACGACGAGGAAGACATCGGGAAGAAAAAATTCGAGGCGAGCCACGCGGGGGGGTATCACGCCACTGACGACGTTGACCTGATCGCGGTGGCCGACATCGACGAAGACAAACTTCACACGTTCGGCGAGGCCTGGGACCTCCCGGAGTCGAGCCTGTACACCGACCATCGAGAGATGCTCGAGTCTGCAGAGCTGGACGTGGTGTCAGTGACGACGCCTTCCTTTCTACACCACGAACATACGCTCGACGCTGTCCGGATCGGTGAGCCGGATGTCGTCTGGTGTGAGAAGCCGATCGCGTCCTCGGTGAGTGACGCCAACGAGATGTGCGAGGTCTGTGCGAGCGCGGGGACCGAACTGGTGATAAACCATTCGTTCCGGTTTACGGAGAAACTCCAGCGCTTGCGGGAACTGGTCGTCGAGGAGGAGATTCTCGGGGATGTCAGGGCGGTGACCGCACAGTTCCGTCGGGAACTGTTACGCAACTCGACACATCTCATCGACACGATTGTCTACCTGCTCGACACGAGGGGTCGGACTGTGAGCGGGTACCTCAATCACGAGAACGATGCAGTGGAGGCTCTTGACGGTGAGCCAGTGGACGACTCGGGCGGTGGCGGCATGGTGGTCATGGACGACGGCACGTTCACCACCATCGACTGTACGGTCGCCCGGGACGTCTCCTCGATGCTGTTTTCCTTTGTCGGTACTGAGGGCAAACTCTATCTCAACAATGATGACGGCGAGTGGCGCTACTGGACGCTCGAGGAGGGGACCCACGTCGAAGAACCCCTCCCGGGGATCGAGGAGGCGTGGAGCTGGGAGACGGACTACCGGGGCGCATTTGCGAACGCTGCCGGCCACGTCGTCGACCTGCTAGAGGGGAGAGCTGAGAACCACTCGACGGGCCAGGAGGCGACGCGGTCGCTGGAGATCATCGTCGCCTTCTACCTCTCTCACTATCTGGGGTCACACGTCTCGATCCCCCTCGACCGACCGATCAAGGACGTCACCATCACCTCCTGGTGACTCCGGTCGCGTCAACTACGCACGTGGTGGCGGCCGTCCCCGGTCGACTTGCCACCAATTTCGAGCGGCTTCGAGCCCTTGTCGGACCCGAACGCGGTGCCCGCGGACAGGAGCCGGCACCGCACTCGCTGGCGAAGTCTAGAAGACGCCGAACTCGTCGTAGGCCTCTAGCGGGCTCGTTCCCTTTCTGATTTCCTCGCGAACCCGTGTCTCGTCGCCGATCCGGTCCTCGGCAGCTTCCAGAACTTTGGCGGCGACCTCACGCGGGACGACGACGACGCCGTCGCGGTCGCCAACCACAATATCGCCCGGGGATATCTTGACTCCGCCGACCACGACGTCAGTGTCCCAGTTCAGGAGTTCCCACCGCGGGACTGAGTCTTCAGGGGTTCGGTGGCCGGTGAAGACGGGGAACCCCTGGTCGAGAATGAACTCGGTGTCGCGTGTGCCGCCGTCACAGAGACAGCCGCGACAGCCCTGTCCCATGAGCGAGGTGGTCATCAACTCACCCACCTGCGCAGAGACGTCGTCGTTGGCCTCAATCACGAGGACTCCGTGTTCGGGCGCTTCGCCGACCATCCTGAGGTGCTCACGGATCTGTTCTTCCGGGTCCACGTCGGTGTTTCGGTGGCCGACGGCTGTGTGTGCCGTCCCGGCCATCGACAGCGACGGATCGAGGGGTTCGACACCCCCCCTGATCGTTTGATTTTGGTAGCCACGCTCGTCGAGTTCGTCGGTGATCGCCCCAGTATACAATGACTCGTAGCGTTCACAGAGTTCGCCGATCGGAATCCCGCCAGGCATAATACCCCTATTGGCAAACTAGCTAATAAATCCACTTGTCACAGTGACAGACCATACTCTTAAGACGAGACGAACGCATCTTGATATACGCATGGAGCATACGGAACTGAAGCAGCAGGTAAACGAACGGATCGAGAACCGGTCCGAGGAGATGGTGGCGTTCCTCGGCGACATGATCGACAAGGAGACGGTCATCGGCAACGAGCTTCCCGGCCAGGAGGTCGTCATCGACAAGTTCGAGTCGATGGGCCTGGAGCCCGACGTCTGGAGCCCCGACGTCGAGGAACTGCGCGATCACGAGGCGTTTTTCGAGACCCAGCCATACCAGGAAGTGGGCTACGAAGCTCGTCCCAACGTCGTCGCGACGATCGAGGGTGCCGGTGACGGGCCAACACTCGCACTCAGCGGACACATGGACGTCGTTCCGGTGACGGAGTCGGAGTGGGAACACGAACCGTTCGAGATGGAACGTGAAGGTGACACGCTCTACGGCCGCGGCTCCGGCGACATGAAAGGCGGCATCGCGGCGTACGTCCTCGCCGTTCAGTGTCTCCAGGAACTTGACGTGGAACTCGAAGGTGATCTCTATCTCCAGAGTACGCTCGAGGAGGAAGACGGCGGGATCGGCGGCGTTCTGGCGACGCTGATCCGTGGCTATCAGCCCGACGGTGCTATTATCCCGGAACCGTTCGGCGTTCCGAATCTCGGCATGGCGAGTGCGGGCGTTCGGTACTTCCGGATAACTGTCGAGGGAAAGAGTGCGCACGTGGGCCGGGGCTACCTGGGCGAGAACGCACTCGACAGGGCTATGAAGGTCTATGAGGCCCTGCGCGAACTCGACGCTGTCCGCAAGGAACGGATCGACTACGAACCCGCGTATCGACTCGAGCCGGAGATGCGTGGCCACGAGACGAACCTCAACATCGGGATGATCGAGGCGGCGAACTGGCCCGCGATCATCCCCGGTGAAGTCGTCATGACCGGACGGCTCGGCTGGCCACCCGGCGAGGAACCCGAAGAGGTCATGGACGAACTGACCGGAGCCCTCGAAGCCGCCGCCGAGGGCGACGAGTGGCTCGAGGAACACCCCCCCGAGCTGGAGTTTTTCGGGCTCCAGGCGGACCCCCACGAAGTCGATCCGAACGGGGAGTTGCTTCAGACTGCCATGCGAAACGCCGAGTGGGTTACCGGCCGTGACGGCGTCTTCTACGGCGGCAGCTCGGGCAACGACACCCGCCACTACAAGCGCTATTACGATATCCCCGCCACGTCGGTCGGCCCCGAAGCGACGGACATCCACGGCGCGGACGAAAACGTCACCGTGACCTCCCTGCTGGAGACCGCCAGGACCATCGCCTGCACGGCCATCGATTACTGTGGCGTCGCCGACGACTGATACTACCGGCTACACGCCCGTGAGCAATTCCGACTCCCCGTGGGGTCGAATACATTCCCGTAGTTAGAACCGGCAGTACGAGGGGAAACGAACCGCGAGCCCTACTGACCGAGTTCTGAGAGGACCTTCTGTGCAGCCTCGATCGTCTGTTGGGCGTCCTCGTCGTCGTGGGCGTCGGTGATGTAGTTCCGGCGGGCGTTTTTCGGCACCATCATGATACCCTCATCGACCATCCCCCACCGGTAGTCCATGTAGAGTTCCTCGTCGTGCTCGAGGACGTCTCTGTATTCGTGTGGGGTTTCTTCCATGAAGTACGTCAGGAACACCGTTCCGTACTTCTCGACAGTCGACGTAATATCGTTGTCCTCGAGTACGTCTTCGAGCGCGTCGCAGATCCGGTCGCGGTACTCCCTCGCTTCCTCGTGGAAGTTTCGCTCGTCCAACGCTCTCATCGTTTCCCGTGCAGCCGCGAGCGAGCTTGCATGGGCGTTGTAGGTGCCGCCGAACGCGACCGGCCCTCCGGCGGGAGCGAGCTGGCCCATGTACTCCTCTTTGCCACAGAGGATCGAGATCGGATAGCCGTTAGCGACGCTTTTGCCCATCGTCGTGAGGTCGGGTGTGACACCCTCGAGTTTCTGTGCGCCGCCGAGGTCGTGTCTGAACCCGGTAATGATCTCGTCGAAGATGAGAAGACTCCCGTAGTCATCAGTGATCTCACGGAGGCTTTCAAGATATCCCGGTTTGGGCGGGATACAGCCCATATTGTGGGCGATCGGTTCGAGAATGACGCCAGCAATCTCGTCGCCGTGTTCCGCGAAGGTCTCCTCCAGTGCACCGACGTCGTTGAACGGCAGGATAATCGTCTCCTCGACCATTTCCTCGAGCAGTCCCTCGGTGAACGGGTCGTGCTCACCGACCTTCTCCGGTTCGGTCAAGTGGTTCATTGCCAGCGAGTCGTACCAGCCGTGGTAGTGGCCCTGGAACTTGAGTATCTTCCGGCGGTCGGTGACGCCCCGGGCCAGTCGAACGGCATGTGCAGTCACCTCCGATCCAGTGACACCGAAGAGTACCTTCTCGGCGGATGGAACGTGGTCCTGAATACGCTCTGCGACGTCGACCTCCAGTTCCGTTGTCCCGTATCCGTACAGGTCGTGTCGGGAGTGTACGTCGGCGACTGCGTCGTTTATCTCCTGGTCGCAGTGACCGAGGATGATCGCCCCCCACGCCTGGAGATAGTCCACGTATTCGGTTCCGTCGACGTCCCGGATCCGTGACCCGGACCCGGAGTCCCAGTTTAACTCCCGGTCGAACTTCCGGGCATAGCTGTTGACCCCGCCCGGGATGGCTTTCCGTGCACGTTCGGATAACTCTCGAGACAAGTTCTGCTTCGGACTCGACATACTGCCATCTTGCTTTGGATATACTTAATAGTCTTGTTCGGTTGCAGGCAGTTTCGACCCCCACGACCGTGTCGTTCCCGGCGCAACCTGTTTGATTCCCCAGAACAAAAGTTATACAGAAGGGAATTGTTGGCTACCATATGGCGCGCAAGGCAAAACATCCGGTTCAGACGACCCAGAAGTCCCTGGATATCGTCGAGAAACTCGGCGAACTGGGGTCTGCCGGGGTCACCGAACTCGCCGAGGAACTCGGCATGAACAAAAGCATCGTCCACAACCACCTCCGGACACTCGAGGAGCGAGGGTACGTTATCGTCTCGGACGAGGAGTACTCGTTGGGACTCCGGTTTTTCCAGATCGGTGGCAAGATACGAAAGGACTGGAAGCTCTACAAGCGCGCAAAAAGCGAAATCGACAAGACAGCATCGGAGATACAGGCCTCGGTGAACCTCGCTGTCGAAGAGAACGGAAAATGTGTCTACCTCTATCGTGCCTGTGAGGACCAGTCGATCGATCTGGAGTTCTCCTACGAGGGGATGTACGAACACATGCATCAGGCTGCAGTCGGCAAGGCGATCCTGGCGTACCTCCCCCGGGACCGGGTCGAAGCGATCGTCGACCGCCACGGGCTACCACAGCGGACGGAACATACGATCACCGACTTCGACGAACTGATGGAAAATCTCGGCCAGATCCGGGACCGGGGCTATGCGATCGACGACGAGGAGAGCATCCTCGGACTCCGCTGTGTCGCGGCACCGATCAAGACGAGCGACGAGGAAGTCCTCGGCTCGATAAGTATTTCGGGACCGAAAAGCAGGTTCAAAAACGACACCTGGTCGCGGGAACTGCCTGAAAAAGTTCGCGACGCATCGAACGTTATCGAACTCCAGTTTGTCGGTCGGAGCTGACAGGCCGGGCCCTGGTGTCGGGTCCCGTTTTTCTCCGGACGGTGCTGCACAGCGGTCGCACGCTGATCGTGCCAGTCGAACTGCCGGAATCTGCCCGGCGGGACATCGACTCGGAGCGGTCACCGAATCGCCTAACTCGCAGTCGGGCATACCGTTATTACCTTCCGGGGAATATCCCCGTGGAGAACGCCCATGGCTGAAACTGAGATCCGCGGTATTTGTCCGATCGTCGATACACCCTTCACCGCCGATGGCGAGGTAGATTACGAGAACCTGGCGCGACTCGTCGCTCGTCTCGCGGAGAGTGAGGTAAACTCGATCGCAGTCTTTGGTTTCGCGAGCGAGTACTACGCGCTGTCCGACGAGGAGCGCCGCACGATGACGGAGGTGGTCGTGGAGGGGGCGACAGAGACCACTTCGATCGTTTCCATCACGCCACACGCAACGACGCACGCGGTCGAAGAGGCACAGTTTGCCGAACGAACCGGAGCGGACGCCCTGATGGTGCTCCCCCCTCACATTCGGGTTTCCTCGAGTGGGGACGTCCTCGACCACATCTCGGCGGTTGCTGAGGCCGTCTCCGTTCCAGTCGGCGTCCAGTACGCGCCGGAGGAGGGCGGCGTTGCTCTCTCGCCCGGAGAACTGGCTGCCCTCTACCGAACCGTCGACAATATCGAATTTTTCAAGGTCGAGGCGAAACCGCCAGGCAGCTATGTCACCTCACTGCTCGACGAGACTGACGGCGAGGCGACAGTACTGGTTGGCAACGCGGGGTTCGAGATGATCGACGCCTTCGACCGCGGGGCAGCAGGCGTCATGCCCGCATCGGCGATGTACGACGTTTACCAAACGATCTACGAGAAATACCGACAGGGCGACCGCGAGGAGGCGATCGACATTCACGGGGATCTTCTCCAGATGCTCACGCTCGTCGGACGGGTCGGGATCCAGTTCGAGAAAGAGATTCTGAAGCGACGGGATCTGGCGGCTACCGCCCACTGCCGGGATCCGGTCAACAGCCCAGACGAGTACTACACTGCGCAGTTCGAGTACGTCTACGAGACGTCTCTCGCTCCGCACTTTCGGGATGGAACGCGGGAGAACTAGGACCGGGCACAGTATCCCTCCCAGGGAGTGACTCCACCGCGTCTCGCAGGGGTCGTGAAACGGAAAGTATTATTCCCAGTTCGCGTGAAGGGGCTGTATGCGGAAAATTACCCCCGCGAACGGTTCTGATCCGGACGTACCGCTGTCGATGGGAATCGCACACGACGATGTCGTCTACGTCTCCGGACAGGCTGCCTTCGACCCGGAAACTGGCGAAGTCGTCGGTGATACCGTCGGCGAGGAGACCACACAAACGCTCGAGAACGTCGAGAGCGTCCTCGAGTCGGCTGGTGCCTCGCTCGACGACGTCGTGAAAACGCTCGTGTTCCTGGTCGATGTGGACGACTTCGACGAGATGAACGAGGCCTACCGCGAGCAGTTCAGCGAACCGTATCCAGCACGCAGCGCCGTCGAGGTCGGTGATCTGGCCGCAGATATCCGCGTCGAGATCGAAGCGATCGCGATCACCGACTGACCGAACGGTCGGCTCGTCGACTACGGCGCCAGCGGGAAACCCATCGCTGACGCCGGCAGAGCGCGAGACGGTCCCACCCGCATCGCCAGCCGTGTCCCCTCTCTCCCGTCGCGGAGTCCGGTCTCCGACTTTCGTACCGATTACACAACTCGGCAGCCGCGACTTCTCCCACGCTGACTGTCCCTCATACTGCCGGCTGTCCCATTGTGAACGAATGCCACTCCGGGGGAGCGAATATCTTGACGCACGGACAGCCGGCAGTATCACCCCTGTCACAACTGGCCCCGGACTGGCACGGTTGCCAAAGCTACTTATCGATGCAAAGCGAACCCGTGTCCTGTAGTAGAATGGTCGAAACGATCGGATATATCGGGCTCAACCATTCCCACCGGAGCCTCTACCTGAAGAGTCTCGCAGAGTTGCCAGTCGAGGTCACGTGCGTCTGCGAACCGGACGAATCGTTTGACCTGAGCCGTGTCGAGGGAATCGATACCGACGACGTCACGCTGTATGATGATCCGGTCACCCTTCTCGACGAGGAGACGGTCGATCTGGCCTGGGTGACACTCTCGAACAGACGGACGACGCCGGTCGTCGAGGAAGCGGTAGAACGGGGCGTGGACGTCTTTTCGGAGAAGTCACTGGCCCGAACGGGAGACGAACTCGAACCGCTCGTGGCGGCGGCAGCACACACCGATGTGACCGTCGGCGTCTCCTATTTCAACCGGGTGTCGCCGGCGTACCGCGAACTCCGGGACCGGCGCGAGGACGGATTTTTCGGGGATCTGCGGGCGTTCGGTGCGAATCTTTTCTCGAACAAACTCGCCACGCGACTGGAGTCCGGACAACAGCCCGATTACCTGTACGACCCCGAGGAGATGGGCGGTGGGATCGTCCAGTGGCTCGGGTGCCACTACCTGGATCTCTTCGAGTGGATTCTCGCCGATCCGGTCGAGCGGGTCAACGCGCAACTCTCCGAACACGACGCCGGGGCTGCCATCGAAGACGGAGCGACGATCCAGATGGCGACGCAGTCGGGGGCTCAGGGGACGCTTCAACTCGGCTACTATCTCCGTGCGGCGACCGATCCCCGTGGGGATACGGCAGTCGGTCCTGCTATCGAACCCATGTACGCCTACGGGATGGACGGTGGTGCGGTCATCGCCCCGGACGGGGAGACCGTACGGCTCGGTGCTGATGTCCCGGCGTGGGACAGTGCGCCTGTCAGGACCGTCTCGTTCGACCTGGCTGACGCCCCCGGCTACGCTGGACAGGCCGGCCTCGACTATATCCGCGAGTTTTTCGACATGTGCGACGGGGGCGATAGCGATCTGGTTGCGACGATCGATGACGAACTCCGCGTCCTCCGGCTCGTCGACGCCGTGTACGAATCCGCCGAGACGGGCGGGTGGGTTTCCCCCGAGTGATCGGTCACGCAGTTCCCGTGATCCAGCCAGGATGACTGATCACGTGGTTCTCGCAGTCACACGACCAGCGCGAGTCATCCTGCCGGCTGTCCGTGCGTCAAGATATTCGACACCCAGGGGTGGCGAATTCGTTTACAATGGGACAGCCGGCAGTATTAGTACGCGAGCGATCCCTCGACGAGCGCGGGTCGGCCGTCGATGTACAGTCGACGAACCGCGGTGAGGTCGTCCTCGTCGAGGACCAGTACGTCGGCTGCAGCGCCCGGTTCGATGGTTCCGCGTGTGGCACCGATCGCGGGATAGGTCTCTGCGGGCCCGCTACAGACGAGTTTGACTGCCTCCGCCACGGGGAGGATTCCACGGTCGACGATCGCTTGCAGGGGAACGAGCAGGCTGTGATACTCCCCCCCGGGATGTTGCCAGGACCAGTCTGTCGTGATGGTATCGACGACTCCCCGTTCGACGAACTCGAAGAACTGCTCGCGCATCTGTCGTTGCTTTTCGGGTCGCAAGCGGTCGCTGTCGGTGAAGAGGTCCCACGTGCTGATATCGACGGTCACGTTCCCGTAGGCGTCGAGTTCCGCCGCGAACTCCAGTGCTTCCTCGTAGGCGAACGTCGGGTGGTTGGAGTGGCCAGCGACGAGCGGCACGCCCTGTTCGGCGAGCTCCCGCGTTTTGTCCATCGAGACGGCAGCATTATGAACCATCATTGGGAGATCGTACTGCGTCGCGTATGTACTGACCTCCTCGAAACCAGTGAGCGTCTCTTCGACCGACGGCCAGGTCACCTCCATGATCAGGTCTTTGAGTTCCGCCGGCGACAGGACATCCTCGAGTCCGGTGTCGGCGATCGCCCGCTCCGCAGCGGCCTCGTCGTAGTGGTCTGGCTCTGCGTACCGGCCGATCACGGCCTTGATCAGTTCGTCGGCCTCGACTGCGGTGATCTCGCAGCCGGTTCGTTCCTCGACCGCCTCCGGAACGAAACGGATGCGCTGGAGCGACCCCGCCAGCGTACTCCCCGACCCGACTTCTCCGAGCATGACGGCCCCGGCTGTAACCGCCTCGGGAATCGTGTACGACTCGTGTTCTGCCTGGAGTCCCGATCCGTCCGAGGAGCGGGCCGCTTCCAGATTCGACGGGGTCGGACAGGCCCCGAGTTCGATCTTCAGCGGATGGTTCCGCTGACCCGCAGCTACGTCCGCCGGACGGGCGAAGGTGTCGACGTTGATCACCGTCGACGTCCCCTGTTCGAGATGCCTGTCACGGTTTCGTTTCGCTCTCTCCGGCGTCGGCGGTTCGGACGCCGAGGCCGAAAACGGCGCTTCGACCACGTGGTGGACGTGGCTATCGACGAGTCCCGGCATCACGATGTCGCCCGCAACGTCTACGATATCGGCTCGCTCGAACGCGGGATCATCCACTGTGACCGGAGACTCGGAAACGCTGACGATGACGCCGCCCGCCATGACCACAGCACCATCACGGATGGGAGCGGAGCCGTCACCCGGGACGATGGTGGCGTCGTCGAGAACGACTGTCCCCGTCGATGTATCCGAAACTGGCATATCTCAACCATAGCCGGTATCCAGGATAATTCTTCCCCACGAACGCTTATCACAGTGGGGGTTCCAGCCGGAGAGCATGGGCCACACAGCAAACCGCCTCCTCTACAACGCGGACGCAGCGACGTTCTTTTATCCGGAACTGGTTGGGGAACGAGGCACGGGTCGGGAGTAATCGGTCGAAGTCATCGAAGAGTGGGTCGAGCGGTTTGCCGATGCAGGGGTCGATACGCTACTGATCAACGCTAACACACAGGTTGCCCACTATCCAAGCGATACGGTTCCGACACTGTACGACCTCGGAGCGGAATCGGACCGGCTTCCAGTCGACGACCTGAACGCACCCGGATCCGAGCGATCCGGTGAGACACATCCGAACTACGAGGCCACCTTCGACACAGCGTACAGAGCGAAACGGTTCGGCTCGATCGCACACCTCGCAGCACAGGGGATCGACTGGCTCGACGTGACGTTACAGGCATGCGAGCGAGCGGGGATCGAACCATGGGTCTCCGTCCGGATGAACGATATGCACGGCGTCTACAATCCGGAGATCGACCTCCTTCGCTCGCCACTGATCGACGAGTCCGAGAACCGGCTGAGCGGCGAGACGATCGGACCCGAGGCGGAACCGGATCCGTACCAGCAGGCGCTCGACTACGAGCAACCGGCGGTCCGCGAATACATGTTCGCGATGATCGAGGAACTGATCGGGCAGTACGACTTCGCCGGGGTCGAACTCGACTGGCTCCGGAACCCGCGGTGCTGTGAACCGCCCGC
>JAZKTU010000206.1:0-3046 GCA_036625385.1 Halovenus sp.
GCGCCAGATGTTCGGCCAATAGCATCAAATCGTCGTCACGGGCGATTCTACAACCCGTTTCTGTGACGACGCGGGTCAGAACCGGCGAATTTGGCCCGCTCGAAACCCTCGGTAACTGATACGGAGGACGTGCTGAGGTCAGTGAATGTCTCTCTCGTGGCATTTGTACCGATGTGCCTCTTTTCGCGACTGATTCCCGGTTCTCACCTGGAACAAGGGCAGGAAAGTACTCCGTACGCCCCCACTCTGCAGCAGGGCTGCTGGAACCTCTCACCGATCGAGAGTTCAACAGAGCCCTGGCGAGGACCATATCGAGGACAATTTATACGAGGTGAGCCACAGCCACCCGGGACTGGTGACGGGAAGGCTCATGACCACCGAGTTCGAGCGTGACCGACCGCCCCACTCGGCTGTGACTCGGCTCTTCGACGACGCGTTCCGACCGATGCGGTGATCGTGCTTGACGGGGGCGTGCTGCTGCTCGAACGAACGCATCCACCGTTCGAGGGTAACTGGGTGCTCCCCGGCGGCCTCGTCAAGCCGGACGAGACTGCGCGCGAGGCCTGCGTCCGCGAGGCAAAAGAAGAGGCCGGGCTCGGCGTCACGGTCGCGGAGTTCGTCGGGCTCTACGACGACCCGGGCCGGGACGAGCGGGGGAATGTCAGCGCAGCGTATCGATGTCTGCCCGTCGCCGACGACACCCCGACGCCGCGCGAGGAAGCCCGACAGGTGGAGACGTTCGAACCGACCGACCTGCCGGAGATGGGCTTCGATCACAAACAGATCGTCACCGATACGCTCCGCGAGTGACGGTTGTGTCGACGTATTCTTCTCCGGGCCGCTCTTATTGTCCCCCCGCGCTCCTTGTTCCCGTCTCCCGCAAATCCGGATAATACTTATATGTCGTTGCTGTCTTCCACCACTATGGCAGAGTCATGCCACTTGTGTGGGAGTACGGTCGCTGAAAATGGTGCAACGCCGTCTGAGATGGACAATGCATTCGTGTGCGCTGATTGTGGAAATCTCACGTGTAATGACTGTAAATCGATCGGCGTAGCGCGCAGTACTGACCACTGCAGGCGGTGCCGTGGGTAACTCTGTCTGGCTGTCGCTACGACACGTGCTCGGTGGCTGGGAACTACAAAACGTCGAATAAAACGGACAGGCTGAGGGCTCTCTGGTTTCGTTCGCTCAGTCCCCTTCCATCACGCTCAGCCGCGGTTGCTCACCTTTCCGACCGAGGTCCTGGACGGAGCCGGTCAGCTCGAAGCCCTCGTAACCCTTCTGGGCCACTTCCTGGATGATGTTGTGGTAGTTGTCGACACCGCCGATGTACGGGGTGAAGACGGTGGGTTTGTCTTCGATGTTCTCGTTCATGTACCAGGAATCGGCTGTGGGATACAGCGTCTGTTCGGCAACCTCGCTGTTGTGGGCATTCCAGGAGTCCTCCGCTTCCTTCGTCGGCTCGAAGAGTTTGATGTCGTTGTCGACGAAGTACTCGACCGCGTTTGAGACCCACTCCACGTGGTGCTCGATGGAGACCGGCATGTTGCTGAGCACCGACGGGCTCTGGGGCCCCGTGATCGTGAACATGTTCGGGAAGCCGTGGATCGATAGGCCGAGGTACGTCTGGGGGCCGTCCTCCCACTTTTCCTCGAGTGTCAGACCGTCTCTGCCCCGAATGTCCATGTTCAATAACGTCCCGGTCATCGCGTCGAAGCCCGTCGCATAGATGATCATATCGAAGTCGTGGTGGGCCTCGGACGTCTGGATTCCGTCCGGCGTTATCCTCTCGATGGGTGTCTCGGTGACGTCGACGAGACCGACGTGGTCCTTGTTGTAGGTCTTGTAATAATCGGTGTGGAGTGGTGGTCGCTTCGTCGCGTAGTAATGGTCTTCCGGGACGAGTTTCTCCGCGAGTTCCGGGTCGTCGACTGTCTCACGGATCTTGTCGCGAACGAACTGGGACACTTTCTCGTTTGTCTCGGGGTTGAAGACCAGATCCTCGAAAGCGAGCATGAACCGGAACCCGCCCTCCTGCCAACGCGGTTCCAGTATCTCTTCGACCTCTTCCATCGACTTGTCCTGGGCTGTCGGATATGCGGGTTGGAATGGGTGACCGAAACCGGAATTGTGTGCACTCTCCAGGATCTCGTCGTAGTTTTTCTGGATCTCGTTCCAGTCTTCCTCGTCCAGCGGCCGGTCCCGCGCAGGGACCGCGTAGTTCGGCGTTCGCTGGAATACTGTCAGGTGGTCGATGTCCTCTTTGGCGACTTCGGGAATCACCTGGATACCCGTGGCACCCGTACCGATTACGGCGACTTTCTTGTCAGTGAACTCCACGGGGTCGTGGGGCCACGTCCCCGTATGGTACGATTCGCCCTCGAACGAGTCGATACCGTCGAAATCCGGCACCCACGGTTCGGAGAGACAGCCCACAGCAGTGATCAGGAACTGGGATGTTACCTGTGACCCATCGTCGGTGCTGACCTCCCACTGACCGCTGGTTTCGTCGAAGGCAGCCGACGTTACCTCCGTCCCAAATTCGATGTCCTTGCGCAAGTCGAGATGGTCCGCAGCGAAGCGCAAATATTCGAGCACTTCCGGCTGGGATGGATACCGTTCGCTCCATTCCCACTCCTCGAGAAGTTCGTCGTCGAACGAGTAGCAGTAGACGTGACTCTCGCTATCGCACTGCGCACCGGGATACCGATTCCAGTACCAGGTCCCACCCACGTCGCTTGCTTTCTCGATAACCTTGACCGACAACCCCAGTCTGTCGCGTAGCTCGTGAAGCTGGTACAGCCCGGAAAATCCTGCTCCGACGATTACGGCGTCGTAGTCTGTTTCTGATTCTGGCTTATTACTTGTATGTGTGGTATTTTCGCTCATTGTCTGACCTCATCTATAACTAATTTTCCTCATAATAAAAGTCTACCCGTTCCCATCTGGATCTTTATATAAATTCAGATTGTACTACGGGACGATATTTATCCACTCGGACGTGACTTTGTTACACACCACGAACCCATATCTGTGGGCTCAG
>JAZKTU010000207.1:0-3045 GCA_036625385.1 Halovenus sp.
CTTTTCACCCACCACCTCACAGGTGGGACAGATGCGGATCCGTGTGAACTGGCGACGGAGCGTTGCCCTCACAGGGACAGTAATAAAGTTTCTCGCCGCTACGATGGTCCTTCCGCTCGTCGTAAGTCTCGCGTACGGCGAGGACACGCTCGTCTTCCTCGCGTCTATGGCGATCGTCGTCACGATCGGGCTCGCGCTAGAGCAAGCGGAGTCCGACGTGGACCTCGGCGCGCGCGAGGCGATCCTCTTCGTCGCGCTCGCCTGGGGGATGGTTGCGGTCGTGGGGATGATCCCGTATCTCGTCGCAGGGTTCGGGACGGAATCGACCCTGGCCAACCCCGTCAACGCGCTGTTCGAGTCCATGTCGGGGTTTACGACCACTGGCTCGACAGTGATGGGCGAGATTTCCTTCGAGCGCCACTCGCACGCCTTGCTCATCTGGCGGCAGCTCTCCCAGTGGCTGGGCGGTATGGGTATCATCGTGTTGATGGTCGCAATCCTCCCCGAGGTTGCGGTCAACGGGGCACAGCTCATCGAATCGGAGGCGCCGGGCCCCGAACTCCAGAAGATGACGCCACGCATCGTCGAGACGGCCCGGCTGCTCTGGCTGTTCTACATTGCTTTTACCGTGCTGTACATCTGTCTGCTCTACGGGCTCTCCCTCGCGGGACCGGTGTTTGGCGTGGAGCTGGCACCGAAGATGGACCTCTACAACGCCGTTGCGCACGGCTTCACGACACTCCCCACGGGCGGGTTCTCGCCGCAGGCGGACAGCATCGCGGCGTTCTCACCGGCGGTGCAGTGGGTCGTGATTCCCTTCATGATCATCGCCGGGATGAACTTCGCACTGTTTTATTTTTTCCTCCAGCGGGAGTACCTCTCGCTGTTCAAGGATCGCGAGTTCCAGACGTACATCGGGGCGATAATCGGGCTCATCCTCATTCTCTGGGGGCTGTTGTTCACGGGCTCTGCGGAGACGCTCGAACTGGGCGGGACGACGCAGGGAGTCATCGAAAACTCGCTGCGGCAGGCGGCCTTTCAGATCGGCTCGCTGCTGAACTCGACCGGATACGCCACCAGCAACTTTGCGGAGTGGGAGACGCCGGCCCGGATGGTGCTCCTGTTTGCGATGTTCATTGGCGGGAGTGCCGGATCGACCGGCGGCGGTGTGAAGGTAGTCCGCTGGATCGTCGTTCTCAAGGCGAGCCGCAGGACGCTCCTGGCGTCGGCACAGCCCGATGTCGTCCAGCCGATCCGTCTCGGCGGCCAGGTCATCGACGAGGACGCGATCAAGGCGATTTTCGGGTTCACGTTCCTGTATCTGTTCGTCTTCGGGGTGGCAGCAGTCGTGATCTCCCTCGACGCCCAGCGGGTCGGCCTCGCGCTGACGCCGCTCGAAGCGATCAGCGCCAGCATCGCGACGCTGGGGAACATCGGCCCGGGGTTTGGCCTGCTCGGCCCGTTCGGCAGCTTTCTCGACTTCCCCCCGACGAGTAAACTGCTGATGACGGTGCTGATGTGGCTGGGCCGTCTTGAAGTGATCCCGGTCCTGCTGTTGTTCACCGGGGTGTTCTGGAAACGGTAGGGGAACCGGGTCGCCTCCCACATCGAGAAGCGGAAAGTGCTCCAGCGGACGGCGCTCAGCAGCTGGTCGACCCAGTCGGACACCGTCTACAGGCGGAACAGGCCGAGTGCCCCGGGTCGTTCGGAAGCCGGAGATTTCCCTGATGACGAGAGGTTCCGTCTCTCGACCCTTGGGGGTGAAGGCCGTCACGACCCCACAGAGAGTTACCGGTAGAGGTCGAGGCGCTGGAGGATCGCTCCGAGCAGTACCGCGACCGGGATGATTTCGAGGCGGCCGACCCACACGTTGAGGATCAACATGCCCTTGGCGATCGAGGGCATCGTCGGGCCGGTCTTTTGCGAGTAGACAGATCATGATATTCGTCGCGTCCTGGTCGGTCGTCGAGATGATCGCATCCGCCTGCTCGGCGCCAGCATCCTCGATCGTCTGCTTGACTGTCGCGTCGGCGTGAAGCACCAGACAATCGTGCTCACTGGCGACAGCGTCTGCCCGGTCGGCGTCCTCCCCGATGACGACAACCTCGTTGCCTGACTGCGTGGCGATATCGATAAGCGGTCTCCCGATATCGCCCGCTCCAACAACGATGAGATACCTGTGCCCGGTCTTCACCTGTCGCCGTTGAAAATGTGTCGTCCTTCGTGTCGACTCGCAGCCTGAGGAAGCTACTGTAACGGGAGCGAATCCGATATCCGAAAACGGCGTCGAGGTTCGGTTGCCCCGGGATGCACCGGACAAAAAACCATATTAGGCTGCCGAGGGACAGCTTACACGGAGACGCAGCCACGTTGCGGGACAGAGAGAGATTTCATGCACATGTACGACCTGGGACCGGAGTTCGAGAACGCGTCCGTCGACCCTGGAACGAACATTCTCGTCGTGGGGCCGCCGTTGAGCGGCAAGCGGTTGCTGGCGTTCGAGGCGCTCGCCCAGGGGGCGGACGAGGGCGAAGGATCGGTGATCCTCACGAGTCGGGACAGCGCAGACCGGGTGCTGGCTGACTTCCGCTCGGTCCTCGCCGACCCCGAGTCGGCACATATCGGTATCGTCGACTGCGTGAGCCAGCATCAGGGACAGTCGACGAGCGACAGCGACCTCGTCAAGTACGCCTCCTCGCCGAAGGACATGACCGGTATGGGTATCAAGTTCTCGGAGTTTCTCGAGGAGTTCTACGGCGAGCGTGGCCTCGAACAGACCCGCGTTGCGGTCGACTCGCTGTCCCCACTTCTGGTGTATTCGGACCTCCAGACGGTCTTTCGGTTCATGCACGTGCTCACCGGCCGCATCGAGGACGCCGGCGCGGTCGGCGTCCACATCGTCGATTCGACAGCCCACGACGCGGAGACGAGGAACACACTCAAGCAACTGTTCGACGGCATAGTCGAAGTCGACGAGGACAGATCGGTCTCGATGCAGCTATCCGGCGCTGTCTGATACGGATTGTTGTGATTCTTACCGCGACG
>JAZKTU010000208.1:0-2986 GCA_036625385.1 Halovenus sp.
GCGAGGAAGTCGACACCGTCAGCGAGGAAGTCGACACCGTCAGCGAGGAAGTCGACACCGTCAGCGAGGAAGTCGATCAGTTCGGCGAGGAGATCGAGACCGTGACAGCGGATATGGACTCGCTCGAAAGAACTATCGCCGACATCGAGGGAGAGATCGAGGAGATCAGAGAGGAGCTGACAGACGTCGATATCGACGAACGTGTCGACTCCATGGAAGAGGAAATCAAGGACCTGAAAAGCTGGCAGGAACAGATCAAGCAGACGTTTGGCGGCTGACGCCTGTCTGGTATCTGTTCATCCGCCGGACTTCCGACCGGGACGACCAGCACGGTGACTGAACCGTTCGGTCACCCCCGATATTCAAAGAGAGGGTGACTCGTGTCGGGCCTCTCCCCAGCCACAGCGTTCGGAACGTGCCGGTCAACCCCTCGACGCCGAGAGCAGACAGCGTGCGAGGAGCGGATTCTGTATAGCGATATATAGTTTATCTCTGCCTGAAAAAACACCTCCACTCGCAGGGCGAGGGGCAGAATCGGGCCGAGCGGATGACCGACCGGATCTTACACCAGCGAGTAGATGTTCGCCTCGTAGACGGCACGGACGCGGTCGCCCCAGTCGTGGGTGTACGTGTCGATTACGTCCTGGGCGACGTCGCCCCGAAGGTACTTGACGACGCCACGGTCGCCGGTTCGGTCCCGGAGGTGTGTCGTGAAGAAATGCCTGAAGTAGTGTGGGGTGACGTTTCGCTCGGGACCGCCGCCGTCCTCGAACCACCCAGCGTCGCGCGCATGTCGTTCGACGAGATGATGCACCATGTCGGGTGTCAGCCGCTTTCCCCACTGGTTCGTAGTGCTGACAAACAGGGGCGCTGCCTCCGAGCGCGGGTCCGGGCGGATGGCCTGCCACCGCCGCAGGGCAACCGAGAGTTCCCCGTCGACCGGGATGGTCGTTGCCCGTTTGCGTTTGTTCGACGCCGTCCGGCGCTGCCCGTTGTACGAGGACCCAGCGGCGGGCGTACTGTCGACGTACAGTGAATCCGGCCGACCGTCGAGACGAGGACGGTGACCCGTATCGGGGCCGGCACCGAGATACAGGTCTCGCTGGTCGAGGTTACACAGTTCACCCGCCCGCATCCCGGTCTTGAGCAGGGTCAACACGACAGCCCGGTCGAGTGGGTGCGAGATCCCGATAACGAACGATCGCATCCCCGGAACGGAGATGTCCCGTCGTGCCGGATCCGTGTTGATCGATTCGTCGAGCTCTTCGACGACGATCGCCATCGGGTTCTCGTCGAACTGGTCGACACGGACCATGTAATCGTAGAACCGGTGGAGGTAGGAGGTGTACGTGGCCACCGTGCTCTCTGCCGTCTCCCCTCTGAGCTGGTGGACGTACGCCATACAGTCGCGGTGATTGGCCGACTCGAGGTCGATATCGCGGGATGCGAGATACGCCTCGAAGCCACGCAAGACGCGTTCGTACGCCTCGAGCGTGCGCGGGGACTTTCCCTGATAGGTGATATCTTCGAGGAAGTACTGCACGTGATCGCTACGGGTCGTCGCTGTCTCCGTATCACTCATTGGCTCTCTCCCCCCGCAGGACGTAGCCGTCGGCGCGGCCGCTGTACTGGATCCTGTTTTCGGCTTGCAGTTCAGCCAGTGTCTCCTCGAGTCGTTGCTCGATGTCACCAGTGACGTCGCTGAGAAGGGCCTCCCAGGACAGCGGGCCCGAGGCCTCGAGCGCGTCGAGAACCTGTGTTTCGAGGTCCGCGTTGGCGGTCGAGGGCTGGTGGCTCTCCCTGTCTGTGTCGACTGCCGGATCGAACTTGCTCCGCCCGGCCTGTACCATAGATCTGACAAATTCGCTTCTGCTCATCCCCAGTTCGTCGGCGTGCTCGTCCCACTCCTCGCGTTGGTACGCCGGCACGTACGTTTGGACTCTCGTCCGAGACGTGTCGAGCCCCGACTGGTCGCTCATACCGTCCCATCGAAGGGGGGGCAAATCAATCTAATGGTAGCTACACGTCTAAAAGGCCTTATTTGTGAACGTATGCCCCTATATACGCCGAAGCCCCTGAATCTGCACCTCTTGATTGTAGACACACAAATAAAAATACTGGCCGATCCCGGACAGCCGTGTCACCCTTCAGTAGCGAAAGGGTCGAGGTGGTCCTGCATGCTTTCCTGATATCGCGCGTAATCAGGGAGTCGGGTCCAAAACAAGTCCCGTGTCCCCTCTTTTAAATTGGGTTGGATATATCGGGCACAGAGCTCCGGGTGGCAGTAACAGACCCCTCCGACCGCATCTCGAGGGGACGAACGATGTCTCGGCAGTCCAGGTCGGAATGACTGGGGCTGTCGAACCTGAGCTCCCGGAACAGTCAGAACCTGGTGGGTGACCGTCGGTAGTACGAAATCAGCCCTCCAGGGTTTCTTTTTGATTCTCCAGCGTGACAGCCGACCAAACGAGACCGGCAGGTCCTGCTGCTTGGACCGGCAACACGTCCCGTTGCCGTCGACAGGGATAGAAAACCGTTCAGAGACCCGGGAGTTCCGCGAGAGCAGTGTGAGCAGGATCAGCATATAAAGGGCGGCACTTCCCGGGTTTCTGATGGTTGGGAATATACCCACTCGGACGTGACTTTGTTACACACCACGAACCCATATCTGTGGACTCAGACCGCGATACTAGCGTTTTGTGAGAGTATGGCGTACCTGAATCACGTCCGAGTGGATGGGGTTTGGAACCGACGGCGCTGGCAGTGCCTGGCGTACTGGTCTGGGTTCGGCTCCCGCCCTGGCAAACACCGAGTCAACTGCCAGTTTTCCGCGCACATCCAGTTGAACGAACCAAGGGATGTGATACGGACTGTTGTGACTCGGTACCGCCGTCAGCGTGCCCTGACGAGCCTCGCTGCGCTCGCCTCACCGCCGGAAGACCGAACTCTTCCGAGGCTCGCCTCGCTGCGCTCGCCTCACCGCCGG
>JAZKTU010000053.1:0-18070 GCA_036625385.1 Halovenus sp.
CGGCGGTGAGCCGAGCACAGCGAGGCGAGCCTCGGAAGAGGATCTTCCGGCGGGACCGAGTCACAACAGTCCGTATCAGAGCCGGTCGAGGACCGCCTCTGCGTCGTAGTTGAGCGAGAGTTCCCGCGAGCGACCCCGGCCGTCGACGTCCGTATAGGCGGTGTCGATGATATCGAGCTGGTCGAGCTTGTTGATGATTTCAGAGTAGCGGGTGTAGCCCAGGTCCGTCCGGTCGTGGAACGTCTCGTAGATGTCGCCGGCCTGTTCGCCGTCCTGCTGTGCGATGACCTCGACCAGCGCCGTCTCCGACTCCGACAGTTCCCGGAGCCGCCGGGAAAGGTGGACGTACTTCGAGGTGTCGTACGCCTCCTCGACATCCGTGCGCTCGACGGTCCGGCTGGCCCGCATCTCCGCGTTCAGTCCCGCCCGCCGAAGCAGGTCGATACCGACCCGGAGGTCCCCACCCTGTTCCGCGGTCAGTTCGGCGACACGGTCCAGCGCCGGGGCGTCAATGACACCGTCGTGGAAGCCGCGGTCGACCCGCTCCCGTAGGATCTCGACGATCTCGGGCTCGTCGTACTTCGGGAAGTAGACGTCCTCCGGCCGGAACACGCTCTGGACGCGCCCGTCGAGTTCCTCGATGATGTCCATCTCCAGGTCCGAGGAAACCACGATAACCCCGATCTTCGCCCCGCCCGACTCCTCGTGAGCGCGCAATAGCGAGTAGAGCGTGTCCGACGCCTCGGACTCGTAGAACAGGTAGTTCACGTCGTCGAGCGCGACCACGAGCACCTCGTCGTTCTCGACGAGCCGGTCGGTCACCTGCGAGAACAGCTTCTTGAAGGAGATGCCGGATGCGGGCGGTTCGTAGTCGAAAACGCCCTCGAACAGCCGCGAAAAAACCGCATACCGCGTCGAGTTGACCTGACAGTTGACCCGGACGGCCTGGACGTCCGTCTCCGACCGCAACTCGTCGAAGAGGATGTGAATTGCCGTCGTCTTCCCGGTCCCTGGTGGGCCCTGTGCCATTACGTTCAGCGGCCGCGAGCCCCGGACTGCGGGCCGGAGCGCGTACTTCAGGCTTTCCATCTGGGTCCCCCGGTGGAGGAACGTCTCGGGGACATAGTCGATCTCGAAGACGTGCTCGTTCCGGAAGACAGACTCGTCCCAGCCCAGCATGTCCTCGTCCGGGTCGCCGCTCATTATACTTTCACCGAGCTTACCGCGGTACTTAATTGCTTTGCAGCGCCCGCCCGTCGTGTTACCACGAGGCAGCCGACGATTCTAGTGACCTATGCCAGAATCCGACCGCCTCGACGGAGAGAGCGACTGGATAGATCTGGCGTTTGTCGAGTGTGAGCGGACACCCGGGCCGATCATTGAAGCGATATTTGACGGTATCTGGCCGAAGTATCATTTTTAAATACAAAATAACATCTTGAAATATCGGGTGTTCGACGGAACCTCACTGTTTTCAAATACGTTCGGCAACGTCGGACCGACGACAGCAGACTCACGGCTCGAAGTCTTCGCTGTCTGGTAGAACCGATGCCAAAGTTATCCGTCCGGTCCCGGCTCAGTCCCTCACTTTCGACGACGAACGCGGGCCGGCCAGGTCACCCGAATTTCTCCAGGAGGGCGGCGTAAAAACCGTCACTGTCCTCGGCGAGTTTCTCGACGATAAGTTCCGGCGTCGAGCGCGCCAGCCGCCCCTTGACCGGCGTCCGGTCGACCTGCAATTCGCCGTCGACGAGCCCCGCGGCTTCGATGCCGTCGACAGTCAGATCGGTCTCGGCGGCTGCCCGGATTTCCCGGGCCAGGTGCGAGACGAACACGGCAGTCACGCTACGCGCCGCGAGCGCCTCGAGAATCCCGGCCATGATTTTCGCGCTCGCGCCCGGTTCGGTGATGCTCTCCAGTTCGTCGACCAGCACGAACACCGGCCGGTCCCGGCTCACGTCGGTCACGAGGTCGCCGAACTCCCGCAACGTCGACTCGAACGCCCCCGCGTCGAGGGTCCCCTGTGACTTCGCGTGGTAGTGAAGCTCCGCGACGCGTTCGACCCGGACCCGCTCCGCGGGCACCGGCAGCCCCATGTGCGCGAGCGTGACTACGAGCGCCACGAGGTCGAGCATCGCCGTCTTCCCGCCGCTGTTGACACCGGAGAGCAGTGCCACCCCCTCGACGCAGTAATCGACGGGTTCGACAGCCGCAAACGGGATAGCGAGCAGCGGCGACTGCCCACCCTCGATGTCGAACCCCTCACCCGCGATCGTCGGCATCGTACAGCCGAAATCGCGGGCGAACCGGGCGATCGCCAGCTCGACGTCGAGTTCCAGCGCAGCGTCGACCAGTTGCTCGCAGTCCTCGCGCAGCCCGGCGAGGTCGGCGGCCACAGCGTGTTTCTGCTCGGTAGCGCGGCGGTCACGCGCCGCCCGCAACGCCTCGCGGAGCCGGGAGACCGCCGCGTCGTCGTGCTCGACCGGGTAGGCCGGCTCGTCGTCGAACGCCCGGCGGCCAGGATCCGCCAGGTCAGCGAGGCTGAGCGTCTCGACGAGATGGTCGCGTGCCTGCTCGACCGCAGTGGCATACTCGTCGGCGAGTTCGCGCCGCAAAAGCGAGTCGACGCCGGCGCCGCGCTCGACCAGGGAGAGCAGGTCCGTGCCGTCGATCGTGACGTCACGCTCCTCGATCGCCTCGCGGAGATGGTCGTTCGCGACCCGTTCGGCCTCACCGACCGCCGCGTCGAGGTCGTCGAGGGCAGCCGTCAGCCGGTCGAGTTCGGCGTCCCCTCGGATCGAGCCGTCGGTGTCCAGCCGGTCGAGCGCTGCGGCCAGCATCTCGAGGTCACAGGGCGGGTCCAGAGCTGCCGCCCGGTGGACTGCCGCGGCGGCCTGCAACCGGTCGCGGTTGTGTGCGAAGAAGGCGAGCGTCCGCTCGGGGACGACCGAGGTGGGGTCCGAAAGCGCATCCGGTTCGACACGCACGTCACCCCCGACGTCGACGCCGGCGAAAGACTCGTCGAGGGCAACGACCGTCGCATACCCGCGGGCGAGCTCGGCTAGCTGGCGCGCGTCCTCGACGAGTTCGACGCTCAGTTCGGGCAGCGCCTCGCGCGCCGCCGCGTACGTCTCGGCATCCCGGGTCGCGAGACACCGGTCGCGGACCCGCACGTCGCCGGGCTCGGACAGGGGCTCGACACCAGACAGTGCCTCGAGCGTCCCCCCATCTGGCTCGCGCTCCATGGCCGCCGTCGACAGCTCCCGGACCTCCGCGATGCGGGACTCGCGTGCGCTCGGATACAGCGTCTCGAGGCGGCTTGCCGCGTACTCGGTGACGGTCCGCTCCTGCAGCAATGAGAGCGCCTCCCGGTAGATCTCCGTAGCCCGCGGCGTGGCTGTGAACCCGCCGGGGTCGTCGTGGGCCGCACGGATCGCCGCCCGGGCGATGCGGGCCGCCCGGCCATGGCTGAGGCCGGGTGCCCGCGCGAGGGCGGCGACATCCCCGTCTTCGAGCGCTCCCTCGGGGTCGTCGAGTTCCCGCAGGGACGCGGCGGTCTTCTCGCCGACCCCCGGTATCGACGTGAGTTCCATCTACCACACAGTTCACCGCGACGGAGAAAAAGCCAGCGAGCGACGGGGCAACCCACGTTGCCAGGGAGCCACCCGACACCCTAAGTTCGCCCGGTCCCTGGTCCGAGTATGCAGGTGGGCGTGCTCTCCGACATCCACGGCAACATCGTCGCGCTCGAGACCGTGCTGTCCGCGATGCCCAACGTCGACGCGCTGGTGTGTGCGGGTGACGTGGTCGGATACAACCCATGGCACAGCGACTGTATCGAGGCGATACGGGAACGGGACGTACCGACGGTGATGGGCAACCACGACCGCGCAGTCGCCCGCGGCGGCGGGTTCGCGTTCAACAGCATGGCCGGTGCGGGCGTCGAGCACGCCCGGAAGACGCTCTCCGAGGGGCAAATCGAGTGGCTCGCCGACCTCCCCGACCGCCGGTTGCTGTTCGACGACCGCCTCCACGTAGTACACGGCCACCCCGACGACCCCGACCGGTACACCTACCCCGACGAGTTCGGGGCACACTTGCTCGGTGACGAGGACGCGCTCGTGCTCGGGCACACCCACGTCCAGGGACATGCGGTCACGCCGGACGGCATCGTGTTGAACCCCGGCAGCGTCGGGCAACCCCGCGACGGCGACCCCCGGGCGGCGTTTGCGGTGCTCGACCTCGACGCGATGGCTGTCACGGAACACCGCGTCGAGTACGACATCGAGCGCGTACAGGCCGCCGTCAGGGACGCCGGGTTGCCCGACAGGATCGCGACGCGACTCGCCGGAGGGCGGTGAAGACCCAAACCCATTTTTACGCGACGGCTAAGAGATGAGTGAGGGCGCGTAGCTCAGTCCGGACAGAGCGTCGGACTTCTAATCCGACGGTCGTGGGTTCGAATCCCATCGCGCCCGCTGTCTGCGAACGATAGTGAGCAGCAGCGGCGCCGGGATTCGAACCACGCCAGACCGGACGGAGGGAGGTCTGGCCTCGGGTGAGAATCCCATCGTGCCCGTCGACCTTTTTCTGCGTCGGGTCGCCTTCGGCGACCGCTCCTTGAAAACCGTCGATGAAAAAGGCCGGAGCCTCGCTTCGCTCGGCTCCGGGGAACCGCGCCTTCGGCGCGGATGCTACTCAGCTCCGACACACAATTCCGTGACTCCTGCCGAGTGAGGGCCGAACAACTTTCTACTCCGCGTGGTGCGTGCACCGCGAACGCCCTGTTACCGCCCCGTACACAACCACAATCGTTAGTGGGGGGCAGGACGAATCCCGGCCATGCCCCACGAGTTTTTCATCGTCGACGTGTTCGCCGAGCGGAAGTACGCCGGTAATCAACTCGCGGTCGTCATCGGCGCCGGTGACCTCGACGGCGGAGAAATGCAGGCGGTCGCGGCCGAGTTCGACTACTCGGAGACGACGTTCGTCACCGGCGGGCCGACCGAGAGCGGGTGGCCGGTGCGCATCTTCACGCCGGAAGCCGAGGTGCCCTTCGCCGGCCATCCCACGCTGGGAACCGCGGCGGTCATCCGCCGGGAACTCGCCGATGCGCCGGGCGGGACGGTCACCCTCGACCTCGCGGCCGGCGAGATCCCGGTGACGGTCCGCAAGACCGCGGGCGAGGAGGTGCTCTGGATGGACCAGAACGAACCGACATTCGGCGCGACGCTCCCGCCCGAACGGGCCGCGGAGATACTCGGTCTCGACCTGGAGGCAATCGACGACAGGGGGCCGGTACAGGTCGTGTCGACGGGGTTGCCGGCGCTCGTCGTCCCCCTCGTCGACCGGGCGGCGCTGACGGCGATCGATCTCGACCGCGAGGCATACGACGGGCTCGTGGCCGAGGAGGGGGTCGAACTCGTCCACGCCGCCTGTACCGAGCCACGGAGCGAGGCGAACGACCTCGCAGTCCGGATGTTCGCGCCGGGGCTGGGCGTCTCCGAAGACCCCGCGACCGGTTCCGCGAACGGCTGTCTGGCCGGGTACCTGTCCCGGCACGCGTTCCTCGGCGACGCGTCGGTGGCGGTGCGGGTCGAACAGGGCTACGAGATGGGGCGGCCGTCACTGCTCTTCCTGGAGGCGACACCGCGGGGGGCGGGTATCGACGTCGCTGTCGGCGGTAGCGTCGTCCCCGTCGCGACAGGACGACTCTACTGACAGTGGGAGTGGTGACTGGGTACCGGTTCGACCGCCCAGCGTTGGGCGGTCGATGCCGGAACGAGTCACAGGAATCGCTGTTAGCCCACTTCACGTGTCGAAGTGCTTCCGTGGAGTTTAATCGTCGGTACGACGACGGCTCAATGTTCGAAACGTCTCCCGCATTTTATTCATTGCCGTCTGTAATGCTCATCTGGTGGACCCGCCACGCCTCTACGAGCCAGTCGATTCCGACCGGGTACCGGTACTGCTCAGTGGCCGAAGTACCTCGGCACGACGGACGGAACAGGGTGCGCTCAGTACGCCCCGGGACCCCGAACAGCGGGTCTCCGCCCACCAGTCCGATATCAAGGGCCTCCAGTTCATAGGACGGTCCCACGGTGGGTCGGACCCGGCCAAAGCGAGCGAGTCGGCGGTCGAGTTCCGTCGCCTGTCGGGTGCGTTGCTCGCCGGCGCCCTGGGCATAGCTGGGTTCGGGGTGGTCACGTGGCTGATCACCCAAACCGGTGCCCTTGCCCGGCTGTTCCTGCTTGGCGTTGCCGGGCTGTTCGGTCTGGCGCTCGCGCTCGGGGTCTTCATCGTCAGCCATTGATACCGTTGGCTGTATACCCGTAGACAGTTTCGACTCCCAAGGCTAGATATCTCCATGCCAGTATAACGGCAGTGCCATCCGTCGCCGTATGCCCCCTCGCGAACGATTCTGGCGAGGACGGTTCCGGAGCCAGCGGTCCTGTCAATACCCGGACCACCCGAGGGTCGTGAGGTGATCGCCTGGTGTCAGTTGAAAAGTCCTCCCGACTCGCAGTCAGTGTCGTCGTCTCACATCCTGTGGCTCTTGTCTTCAAGCGGTTTTGGGAGACACGACGCGTTCCCGCATCCGGTGTCGGTTGATGTTGCGAAACGAGGCTCGCAACTGGGAGCGGCAGGCCCGGGTTACCGGGCCGACGTCTGTCGGTCACTGGCTGGCCACATGACAGTGAGTAGTTCGTCTTCGATATCGTCACCTGCAATAGCCGCGACGTACTCAAGCGAGCGCGCGTGCGCGGCGAACGGTCCGCCCGACAGCGACGAGAACATCCCGGAAAGCGTTTTGGGCTCGTCGTACTTTCGGTTGTGCAGTTCATCGATTGCCAGCCCACGGAGGTAGCTGACGAGTTTCCGACGGACTCGCTGCGAAATCCACCCGAGGCGTTCGTAGTATCCGAGCGCGCTCAGCGCACCGGAAGCCCCGAACGTCTCGCCGAGGTACTGCATCCACTCGATGACGTCCTTGACCCGCGCCGATCCGGTGTTCAACGACACTAAATACGGTTTTTCTGTGTCCATACCGATAACCCGTCGGCGAAGTATTTAATATTGCGTACGGTATCGAACGGTGAGGTGCGGTTCCGGACGGTAACATGTGGCTGATATTTTCCCGGCTCCGGCCGTTCAGTCGTACAGGTACTCGACAGCCCGGATGCTGAATCCGCTCGGGGCGTGACAGCCGGCATAGCAGGGGATCAACCGGAGCTCATCAGAGCAACCCACCCATGAGCTGTCGGCTCACCACGGCGACAACGGAACCGACCCAGATCAGCGCCACGAAGTGAAAAAATCCTGATATGGGATGGCCACGGTCCATCAATCGGATCATGAGTGAAGACAACAGTGCGTTGAACAATACGACGAGCAACAATAAATATTCGATGACGTCGATATCATAGAGATCAGTGCTGAACAGAAGCGAAGCGATCTCCGTGCCGCTGTCCTCAAGATCGGTAGAGATCTCGACCATCTGTATGGCGATCTCGAGGCTGATAAATGCCGAGAAGATAGCGGCGGCGGTGACGCCGTAGATCACTCCGACGAACGTACTCGTTGCCTGGGCGCGCTTTTCGCGCACGCTCAATACTTTGTTGAAGTTCGTCGAGATGATCTGTCCGAGCTGTTTCGGATCCCCACCCATTCGTCGCCCGACGACGTACATATCGCCGAACTTCTGGATGAGATACGAACCGGTCTCGACGGCGAATAGCCGCCACGCACGAGCGGTATCAATCCGTGTGTTGAGACGCTTATACAGTGCGTCGACGTTCGAGGTGAGTGTACCGAATTCTTTGGTCCGAAGCGTCGACAGGACCGACGCAGTCGACGACTCCTTCACGGACTCGATACCCCCGAGAGCCCTGATAAACGACGGAAAACCATCGTCTCTATCCTTGACCTTCTGCTCTTGATGCCGCATCGCGAGTCCGGGGACGACAAGCGGCGTCACGCAGACTGCCATCCAGATTGGGCGCGGAAACACGTCGGCTGGGACTGGGCCGATACCTAATGTCACAGACAGAGTGAAGACAACAGCGACGGCCGAAAGCGCCAGGCCGATCGCTAGAAACGGCCAGGTTCGACGAACCGGTGAACGCCCCTCGTCGGCGATAAACCAGACCGGATCGCGCGGAGAAACGGCATGAATGATGAAAAGAAAGCCGCCCTGGACGACCACGAACATCCCGATGACTCCGCTAACGAGAAGCGTCGGTGAGACGGCGATCAGGATCGGCAACACGGTCGCAAAAACGAGTATAAACGTCGTGGACATCATCATCGACAGGTAGAGCTCTTTCATCACATCGAGTTTCGAGAGATCGGACTCGTACTGGATCACGAACTGTTGGACGATACTATCCTGTTCGCTGATCAGGAACTCACTCATGTCCTGACCGGCGCTGACGGTGTAGGCGAGTCGCTCGAAAAAATCGGACAGTAGATCCGAGGAGACGCGTTTCGACCGACGCTGACACGCGTCGTCGAGGCTCTGATTCCACGTATCGACGAGCGCGACGACTCGGCCCATCTCCTCGGCGAGTGCGCCGTATTCGTCGATCTGGGCGAGTCGCCGGAATACCTCGATACGGTCGATGTTCGTCATCGAGAGCACGGTGATATGGGTTAGAAACAGGTGAAAGCGTTCACGGATTTCCTTTCGCTTTCGATCCTGGACGATCTTCGGATACACAGCCACGACAAAAAACGAGAAGACGCCCAACAACGACAGCGGCAGCGCGATGACTGGTGACACGCCGAGCAAGAGAGTGATCACCGGTACGGAAATCGCAAGCAGAAACGTCGGGATCAGCGCGAGCAGTACGTACTGTCGCAACGGCAATTGCATGTACCGATAGGAGTCGACGAGGGAGAGAACGAACTCCTGAACGTCGATCTCGATGCGGTCGGCGGTTTCAGTCTGGTCGCCCTCATCAGTGTCGTCTTCCACACTGCCGTGTGCCGACATACTATCTCGCCTCCGCAGCCAATCCAGTGATGTCTATCGGAAGCGCTTCGGCACCGTCGCGCTGGAACGTCTCGATGGCGTCGTTGACCTCGTGGTATCTCAACACACCTGCGTCGATGAGTCGTCGGATGATCTCGGCTCGGCGGTGAAACTCGTCGTAGATTGCCCGCGTATCCTGATAGCCCAACAGCGTGGCGATTTTCTCTTCGAGAACGTACGAGTTGTTTTGACCTTTGAAAACGACCTCGTCGTCGCGTGCATCCCAACTGAACACCTCCCGCGTGACGACGCCACCCTCCTGTTCGGAATACCCTTCGATTTCCTGGACGCTCGTTACCCGGCGGAGTATCTCGTCGCCCCGTTTTACCCGGTTTTGAAACAGCGCAACGTCACAGTTGTCCATGAACGCCTCCGGGATATTGATCGGATTCGACGTGAATCGCTGGATCATCGAGACGATATCGGAGGCGTGAAACGTGATGAGAACCGGGTGGCCCGTCTGGGCGGCCTGAAATGCCATCTGTGCCTCTGCTCCCCGAACCTCACCGACACAGATGTAGTCAGGCCGCGACCGAAGCGCCGCTGCGACGAGGTCGAACATGTCGACGTCGGCCGAACTGTCACCCCGGCCATCTCGTGTCAGAAGCTGTTGCCAGTTCTCGTGTGGTGGCCGAACCTCAGCCGTGTCCTCCGCCGTGTAGATTTTGTGGTCGCGCGGAATAAACGAGAACATCGAGTTGAGTGTCGTTGTCTTGCCTGACGCCGTCTCACCGACGACGAAAACGGTCCGCTCGTTTTCCATGCAGAGCCAGAGATACGCCGCGAGCTCGGCCGACAGTGTCCCCCATTTGGTGATCTGCAGGATGGAAAGCGGGACGTCCTCTCCCTGACGGATTGTCAGTGATGGTCCCTTTATTGAGACGTCGTCCGAGTAGATGATATTTATGCGTGAGCCGTTCGGTAACGTCGCGTCGACGATCGGCTGTGAGTCCGAGATCGGACTGTTCATTCGCTCGCCCATGTTTCGGATCCAGGACTCGAACTGGGTTGGCGAACCGAAGTCGACAGTCGTCTCAACCATCCCGAACGTCTCGTTATCGACGTAGCAGTTCTTCGGTCCGATCACGTGGATGTCTTCGTTCCCGCTGTCCGCCATCACGGGCTCGAGCGGTCCGAGCCCAACGATGTCACGATGCAGCCGGTATCTCAGGCGGTCGTGCGTCTCCTGATCGACGCGGATCTGGTCGCCGACAAGTCGCTCACGAAGTCGCTGTACTGGCGTCGGTTCGTCGGTGACGACGAGCGTCTCGTCGATGAGGTCGTCGAGAAACGCCGTGAACTCGGTGTCGTTACTCGGGGCAGGACGCGTCGCACTGAGGTCGAGAACGCGGTTTCGCAGTCGCTCGTATCTGGTCTCGTCGGCGTCGTCTCGAAGGTCCGGCTCGACACAGTAGTAGATCGTATCGACGCCGACGTCACCGTACACGTGGGTGAAAATCGGTGAGTCGGTCCGGTAGACGACGTTCGGTCGGTCGGTCCCGTGTGCCTCCGTTGGCTCGTCGACGAACAGCGGATACTCGCCCGTTCGCTCGTTGAAACTCTCGATGTGTGTCCGGAGGTGTGGATGTTCGGCGATCGCCGCTGCGAGGTCGTCGTCCATCCGGAGTGTGCCGTGGTCGGTCATGCGACAGTTCTCGATTCAATGACGACACCACGGCCCTGCTGGATGGCGAAGCCGATGGTGTCGTCGACGGGGTTTTTCATGCCGGCGAATCGTCGGACGACGGCCTGATTGCGGATCGTCTGCCCGACGGTCGAGGTTTCCAACTGGAGATACACGTCGGCGGCGTCGCGAAGCGGCTGGAGCGCCCGAGCCGTGACCGCCTCCGGATTGACCGTCAACACGACGGTTCTGTCACCCGCGGTCAGTCGCCGTAACATCGAGACGATCCGCTGCATCGCGTGGTCTTCTTCCTGGTGGGGGGTCAGCGCGTCAAAACGTGGGTCGTTTCGGAGCAACGCCCCGAAGCCGTCGACAATCGTCACCGTGCCGTCCCAGACTGGACTCGGTGCGAACAACCGCGAAAGCAGGGTCCGAGTCCCGCGCTGGCGCGAACCGATCTGGATGTGTGTGTCCACGTCCGCATAAAAGAATACTAGCCGGTCGTTCAGCAGGTGATCGACAACGTCGTACGACAGCGAATGCATCTGATCGATGTAATCGCCGGCGGTCAGCTCCGTCGAGACAACGCTTACCGGTGTTCGTTCCTCCGCGAACCCGTATGCCATCCGCTGGGTCAGCACGCTCTTACCGGTCCCGGCGGATCCCTCTAACAGACACACTGAACCGGCAGGGAGTCCGCCACCGAATGCGTGATCGACACGGTCGCGTTCGGTCAACCCCAACGAATAGTGAGTCATAAATAAAACCGCAACACCTCCCGGTCACCATCGACGATGACCGCTACGCGGTGTTCGCCGGTCTCAAGTGGAGCGTCGGGCTGAAGGGTGAGTTCGATCACATCACCTTCGCGCCACGTCTCGCCGTTGCTTATTACGGCGACGCTCCGCGAACCGGGGGCGATGTACTCACCGTCTACGAGCGTATCGATCCGGTCTGCGTCGGTTGGTAGTTGCCTCGCTCCAATGTTTTTTACCAACACGTGTACGGTCTCGTTGCCGTCGTCGTATATAGCGTCGCTGCCGGTGTCGCTTATGATACTGATCTCCGTGTCGAGTTTCTCCTGAACGTCGTCGCCGTGGGTGGTTATCGACTGCGAAATCCCGTCGACACTGTCTATCATCACACCCGAGACGCCAGCCGCGATAGCGATTGCGGCAATGAAGATGATCAGGCTCGATGCCGAGAGACTCGCCATCAGGCAGACACCTCCTCGACCGACGTAGCGGCCTGTATCCCCCGTTCAGTCACGACGGCGACCCGCTCCGGTGACGTCCCGATGGCGTACTCGAAGCGGAGCTCAGTCCCCGGCGTCCACAGTGTTCTCTCTGTGTCCCCATCGATCGCGGTGGTCGGGTCGGCATATATACCGTCGACGAGGAGGTCGGTCACGTTCGCGTCGAGCGAAGTCGTTCCTGTGTTCTCCACTCGAACCACGAGCGTTCCATTGGTGTAGTATACGGCGTCTATCATCTCTATTGCGGTGTTCTGTTGTTCCAGTAGGCGCTCTTCTCTCGCGTCCATTCCTGCTTCCCGGGCGTCCGCGGCGTCTTGTACCGCCGGCACGAGTGTAGCGGCGCTTATCAACAGCCCGATGAAGATGATCGCCGCTGCCCCGCTCACACTGAATCCCATTACTGCGTGTTGTCCGAAAGAGTCGCCAGCCGTCGAACGTACTGGCGACTCGTGCTATGGTCCTCTCCAGTTAGTTCGACTGGACTGTTCGGATCGACATACACGTCGAGATTCGGACCGCTAAGATACGTCTCGAGTTGCTCGCGTGCCGCCGGTGAGAGCCACCCGATCGACTCGTAGTAACCGAGCGTCTTGAGTGTGCTCGCCGGCCCGGACTTCTCGATCAGCATCGAGAGCCACTCCATCACCATGAGATCGCCGGCATAGCCGCCAGCAACGACGTCTAGCGACCCCTGGACCGAGCCGTCGACGTCGGTGGTTGATCCGTCGTCGCCTGGATCGACGGCTCGGTCGACGTCTGCTGCTTCTCCGTCGGTCGGCGGTCGCGGTTCGGACGTGTGTATCTCGTCGTCGGCCGTTCCCATCGGTGCCTCGGCGTCGGGTGAGAGCAACTCGTCGTGGAGGTCGTCGAACTCGACTACCTCCTTTTGCTCGTTGTTTTCCGACGGTGTCATCCCCTCAGTAGCTGCCGACGGCAGGTCAGATTCGACATCGTTGCCGACGACACCGAAGCTGTCCCCGGTTGTCGAGAAGGGATTCGAGTTCGCTGTGAGTTGATCGTACACATCGAGGAGCTGCCGGACGGTGTCGGTGAGTTCGTCGATATCGTCGGCGAGTTGCTCCTGTGTCCCCTGAATCCCCTTCAACGACGATTCCGTTTGGTCGATCGAATTTTCAATGTCGCGCACGCGCACCTCGAGGTCGCGCACTGACTGGTCGGTGGGATCGTGCGAGTCTGGTCGTTCCGATACATCCGTCTCTGTGTCGTTGGAATTCGGTTCATCGGTGTCTGTTTCGCTCATGTTATCACCTCGGCCGCGGTCGAATAGTCGCTTGAAGAGAGTCATTGTCGGTGTGCTGGGGTCGCGAGCCGGGTCGCGCTGACTGGGTCACAGACGGTCGTACACGGTCTACCCACTTTAGCCATTCATCGCTTTCACTGGGCGTTACGACATCCGAATTGAGTCGTGAATCGAATCTCGAAACACGATCCGATTCGGGTACCGAATCACTGCCGAGTGTTTTTTATTTAGGGTGGTAGGTACCGATAGGGGAAATCCCCCTGTCTGCTCTACAGCCGGTGATGCTCACCGGCCGTGGTGGACGACAAGTAAAACATGATTGAAATGATACGGAACACAGTGACCTCGGATGATGATCGCGGCCAGGTCGGGATTGGCACGCTCATCATCTTCATCGCGCTTGTCCTTGTCGCAGCGGTCGCGGCGGGCGTGCTCGTGAACACTGCCGGCCTGCTGCAAGGGCAGGCCGAGGAAACAGGACAGGATGCACAGTCAGAAGTCGGCAACCAGATCGATGTCGTAAGCGCTAACGGGGCCGTTAGCGGTGATACGGTCGACACCGCCACCGTCGTCGTCAAGAAGTCGCCCGGATCCGACCCGTTAGACCTCGAAGAGGCGACGATACAGTACTCAAGTGGGAATGCGAGCGAGACGTTGTTGTACAGTAACAGTAGCGCGGATGATAGCAACTTCACCACCGCCGGAATAACTGGGGACGCCACCGTTCTCACCGACACTGGCGACAGAATCGAGATCGAAATCGACGTCGATGCAGTCGAAGGTGGTCTCGCGGAGGGTGACTCCGCCACGCTCCGCATCGTCGACCAGTCGGGTGCCACCACGACCTACGTGCTGAACCCGCCGTCGACGTTCGGCGAACGGAGCAACGTCGACCTGTAACGGTTTTCAACCACCTTTACGCTTTCATCGCTGAGACGGCTTCCGGTTTCGGCCGGGCCGCACCGATGACCGCGTACCATGACCAACGAACCGAATCCCACTGACGACTCAAGCCACACTGACGACCTCGACACACCGGAGGGCGTTCTTTCGCCGGCCGATCTCGCTGTGGACGATACCGTCGAAAAACTCGAACCCGGACGGCACGTCGTCCCGACCGGCGGGACTGACGACCATCCGGCCGGTATGCACCCACGGCGTGCAAACGACGGCGAACCGGTGAACCACACGGAGTCGGCGTCGTCGACGGGTGAACGTGGCGCCGACAGAACGGTGACGTCGGCTGACGCCTACGCCGCGATGGTGACAATACAGACACCCGACGGCATCAATACTACGCGGGTCGAGACGGACGACGTCAGAGAGTTGTTCGACGAACTGCTCCTGTGGCACGTCGAACAGCTCGCCCCTGACGCCAACCCAGAAAAGGCGCTTTCCGTTCTCGTCCAGTCGTCGTCACTGCCACTCGACCAGTGATCGTCACTCGGTCAGCAAGTTTCCCGCATACTGCGCAGAGATGTCGGAGCGAAGAGGGGGCGAAACCGTCCCTTTGGTACTGGGCGAGTCTCAGCCTTCCTGTGAGGTGGGAGTGTTTCGATGCGGCCTCACAAACGCGAGCCTGCCCGGGTCAGGTTCTGCTGTGAGGTGCTGCCAGGTAGATGATACCTCTCGCACGCGCCAGGTGGAGACCCAGGCAGCCAACTCGTTGATACTGTCAGATGGTGATCGTCGTGAACCGATACGGGATCGACCGCACGACTGCGTGGGATCGACCCGTGACACAGTTACAACGATCGCTGTGCGGGCCTGGACGCAAACCGGATACCTGCGGGGGAGTCTTGCCACCGTGGGTATCGGCTTGCCTACGCCCCCAGGCGCGTGCAAACCGTGCCGTCGTCGCGCATTGCCCGATCGCTTGCGGGACCTTCGATCCCGCTCTGTTCGCGGCGCGCGGGACACTACAACTCTTCGAGAGATGAAAACAGCACGTATCCGAGCACGATATGCTGGATCATCGCCCTCTGAATTGCCATCCGTGACGCGTGTTTATCGCTTATTAGATACTCTTTTTTTCGGACGAGTTCGTTGACTTCAACGAGACCTCGCTCTTCGAGTTCGTGGAGGCACGGATACACAGTCCCGGGGCTGAGCTGTGAATCGAAGACTGCCGCGATCTTATTCATCAGCGCCTTACCGTGCGTCGATTCATCACTGTGAGCAATCAGCAGTAACAGGACCTCGTCAAGTGAGTTTTTCACAGTTTTGTCGTCGAATTTGAACAATCTATCCGGAAGCAGTTGGTTAACCACATCGTCGACAAGTTCCTGCGAACTGTGTTGTGAAGCGGGTTCTCCGCCCGTGACTTCGGAATCAAGCGTCTGCACTTCTCGATTGAGTTGCTCGATACTGACATTGACCTCGGCATCTTGTTGCACTCAGACTCACTCCGCACTGTTATCGATGACGCGGCAGTTATTATATCCCCGGACTCGATTATCAGATATTATAATAGACGGCTCAAAAAAGGGAACTAGAATCCGAGCTGGTACTGTTCATCCGAGCTGACATGAAGCGCATAACGCGGAGAGGACACGAAACCCCGCCGGGTCGACACTCGGGAACAAGTGGTGACACTGTCTGGAGAGGTCGAATGAGTATATTGATACTTGCGCTCCCGCTTCTGGAGAGTCCGAAAAATTATCACTATCGGTGTCAGAACGAAACGGCTCGCACGCCGGCTGTAAGCTCGTAGCTATATTCGACACTCCGGGACATCGAGGGGATTCGAGTTTCGACAGGCGGCCCGCTCATACGGTCTGCTGTGACTCGGTACTGTCGGTCGAACACGGTTCGACGAGGGGTCCCCTCGCCGCACTCAGCTCCCGCTAGACCGTCACAGCGTGTTAGTATCAAGACAGCAATATTTCCTGAACCGTTCGAACTAACCACAGCATTCCACATCAGGAGTCGACGGCGGAGCCGTGAAACTCCCGCAGGATGTCGAGGCTCCGCCGGGTCTTTGCGAACGCGGCGGTGCGCTCTACGTGTCCGCACTCGGGGCAGGCAAACTCCGCCTCGGGGTGCGGGAGTGACGCGGGGTTCTCTTTCCAGTCGTCGCCACAGCCGGGACACAGGAGTGGGATCCAGGCTTCCGGCATACGTGTGTAGCTACGGGTCGACGAACTTCAATATTCTCCGGCAATGGTGGGGGCCGGGTCGGGAAAACGAAACCGTACCGTTCCGGGGCGCTCAGACCAGGTCGGCGAAAGCGAGCGTCCCGCTGGTGCTCTCGATGCGGACACGGACGACCTGTCCCTCCTGTGCGCCGGGGACGAACACCGTGTACTCGCCGCGTTCGGCGACGCCGTCGCCCTTCCGACCGGTCCCGACGATTTCGAGTTCGTACGTCTCCCCCTCGACGATCGCGTCGGCCTGCTGTTGTGTCGGCGCGGCGTTTTTCTCCACGGGGCGAAAGGCACCGCAGGCCTGACACCGGAGCATCTCGATGCCGTCCTCCTGGGCGAGGACGGTATCGGGCAGCCCACACTCCGAGCAGGTGACAAACTCGGAGACGTAGCCGTCGATGGCACTGTCGAAATCGGCGATATCGAACGAGCCGTTGTACCGGGCGCGCTCACCGTCGAACTGGCCACTCGTTCCCAGCGACCGCTGGATCGCACGGTGGAGGTGTTCCGGTTCGCGGTTCAGCGCGTCGGCGATCGCGTCGAGGTTGGTCAACCGCGTGAACGCCCCGTCGGTTTCCCCGGCGGGGTCGGGCAAGGAGAGCCGTGTGCCGGCGCTTCCCTGCTGTTCGGGAAGCACGTCGTAGGCTCTCTCGAGTGCAGTATCGTAGTCCATATCTCATGGAGGGGACGGGCGCGTAAATCACTGCCGAAAAGCCGAAGCGGCGCGAGGAGCGCGCGGTCGTCACCGCGTTTCCGGTGTTCGGTGGTCGGGCCACGACGTCGCGGACACAACGGCTTAGTCCGTGGGCCCTGGACCGTCCGTCTATGCATCCACGCGCACAGGAGTGCGCCGGACAGGTCGCCGAGCAGTTCGACGAGGACATCGCTGTCACCGAGTTCGAGGCGGGGACGGAGACGGCAGCCGACGCCGCGGACGCGATCGGGTGTGACGTGGCACAGATCGCGAGCAGCCTCGTCTTCCTCGTCGACGACGACCCCATCGTCGTGGTCGCGAGCGGCACGACCCACGTCAGCGAGGACCGCCTGGCGACACAGCAGGACGGGGAGTCAGTCACCCTGGCGGACCCGGAGACTGTCGAGGCGACGTGCCAGGGTCATGAGTCCGCGCGGCACGGCCCATCGTTCGGACCGGTCGGTCGGGTGGACGGCTCCGGGTTCGAATCCCAGCGTCCCCCCGTCCCGTCACTCGTGGTGAACTAGCAATACGCTTATATTAGTTCGTATTTGTTGTTATCATGGATCTATGGGTTCCCGAGACCGGCAGACCAACATGGAGTGCCCGGAGTGTGGGCGACAGTTCGGACGCATAGTGAACGGGGAACGGTGTCCCCGGTGCGACACCGACGTCAAAGCGACCGATTGACATCCGCCGCGCCCTGGGAGGCGAGGATTCCCGCGCTGGAATATTGTGGTTTAGGACGTGACCTGGTCTTGAGGGCCGAACGTACCCGTTGCCCTGTCAAACAGGAGCGTCGACGAAAAAGCCGCGCTCGCTTCCCCCGGCGTAACCGTTCGTGGCTCGCTACGCCGCGAACTCGTCCTCGAACCGGAACGTCCCGTCCCGCTGGATCACCTCCCCGTCCACCTCGATGTAGCTCTCCTCGCTCATGTCCACGATCATGTCGACGTGGACGGCGCTGTCGTTGCGTTCGTTGTCCTCCCCGACGGTGTCGCCGTAGGCCCGCCCGACCGCCATGTGAACGGTGTCGCCCATCTTCTCGTCGAACAG
>JAZKTU010000054.1:0-17630 GCA_036625385.1 Halovenus sp.
TCCTACGACGACGGCGTGCTCCGGATGTCGGTCCCGCACAAGGACAAGTTCGCCAACCCGGGAATGGAAGGGACGCTTCACGGCGGCGTCGTCATGTCGATTCTCGATACCGCAATGGGGTTTGCCATGATGGCAGCCGTCGCCGACGATCCGGCAGTCGACAGCGGTCCGACGGTCAATCTCAACGTGAACTTCCTCGAGGCAGCGACGAGTGATATGGAGACGGTCAGCGAGGTCGTCAGGATCGGCTCGTCGACGGCAGTGGTGGACGGGACGCTGCGGGACCCGGCCACCGAAGAAGTCATCGCGACCGCGGAAGGTGTCTGGCGGGTGTATAAAAACCGGGAGTAGCCACCGAACTGCCAATCGTCGCCAGCCGAAGGCGCGGCCATGTCGGTCGAGAAACGCCCGAAACAGCCCGGAGCGCGAGTAACGAAAGTCAGGCAAAGTACCGCGACGCCGTCGCAACCCGAAACCAGGGCCAGTTCGGCGGGTCGCTCAGCGACGACCCGGGGCTGGCGCCAGGGTAGCGAATTCGCTCACAATGGGACAGCCGGCAGTATGAGACGGCGGAGGGCGGTCCGGCGAGTCTCGCCCGAGGCCTGGCACCCAAATATTTATTGTAGTTTCGGGAGCCTCTTCGAACGATGACCGAGAGTACAGTCAGCGAGTGGGACAGGGAAGTCGACGTACTGGTCGTCGGGTCCGGCGGTGCGGGCCTGATCGCAGCGCTCTCCGCCGGGAAAGACGCGGAGACGCTCGTCCTGGAGAAAGCGGAGACGGTCGGCGGAACGACCGCCGTCTCCGGTGGCGGTCTGTGGCTTCCGAACAGCCGGCCTGTCGTCGACGCCGCCGGCAGACAGCCACCGGACGAGGTGACCCAGCACATCCGGCGGGTCGCCGGGGAGCGGGTGGCCGAGGACCTCATCGAACGGTTCGTCGACCGGGCACCACACGTCGTCGATTTCATCGAGGAAGAGACGAACCTGGAGTTCCAGTTTGCGGGCTATCCGGACTACCACACCGACTGGGAGGAGGCCAGCGACGACGGGCACATGATCGAACCGAAACTGTTCGACGGGACGCGTCTGGGGGAACGGGTCGACGACGTTCGGGACGACCCCCACCACCCGCTCCCCGTCCCGGCGAGCGAGGTGTACGAAGCCGGCGGGCACGCGAAGTTCCCGCAGGTCGCCGACTTCGACGAACTGAAACAGCGCAAGGAAGACGGACTGCTCGCGACGGGACGGGCGCTCATCGCCGGCCTGTACAGCGCCTGTCTCGACAGTGGCATCGACTTCGAGCGCGGAACCCCAGCGGACGAACTGGTCGTCGAAGACGGGGAAGTCGTCGGGTTGATCGCAACACAGGACGGCGAAGAGATGGCAATCGGTGCCGGGGCCGTCGTTATCGCGGCTGGCGGGCTGGAGTGGGACGAGGAGATGCGCGAGAATTTCCTCCGTGGCCCCGTAACGGGCCCGGCTACCCCGCCGGTTAGCGAGGGAGATGGAATCAAGATGGGGATGGACGCCGGGGGAAAACTCGGGAACATGAACGAAGCCTGGTGGTTCCCGACGGGCCGCGTGCCCGGGGAGACCTGGGAGGACGGGTCGCCGGTCTACCGGATGGTCTGGGGCCGGACCCTTCCCCACTCGATCATGGTCAACGAGGACGGCGAGCGGTTCTGTAACGAGGCCGGCGCCTACCACGACCTCGGCAAGCGGTTCCACACTTTCGATCCTGGGGAGTACGACTACGAGAACCTCCCGGCGTATCTCGTCGTCGACGACGCGTACCGGCGCAAGTACCGCCTCCTTTCGGTCGGTCCGGACGACGAGACGCCGGACTGGATAACTGTCGGGGAAACACTCCGGGCACTCGCGGGGAAACTCGGTATCGACCCCGACGCGCTACCGGAGACGGTCGCAAGGTTCAACGAACACGCGCGGAAAGGGGAAGACCCGGACTTTGGCAGGGGGCAGACGAAGTACGACAACTTCGTCGGTGACCCGGACGCCGAGCATCCGAACCTCGGGCCACTGGAGGAACCACCCTACTACGCGATGGAGGTACACAGTGGTGTCATCGGAACGAAAGGGGGTCTGGTCACGAGCCCCGATGCGGAGGTGCTTGACGTCGAGGGCGAACGCATCCCGGGGCTGTACGCCGCATCGAACAGCACGGCACACGTCATGGGAATCGGCTACGCCGGCGCAGGCGCAACGCTCGGTCCCAACGTGGTGTTCGGGTACGAGGCGGGCCGGTCCGCCGTCGAGTCGCTGTGACTACAGGCTCCTATCAGTTCCCCACAAAAACGTTTTTAATCCTCTCACGAAGATTACTAGCTGATGTCACACTCAGAGCCAGTCACAAGTGAGGAACTGTTCGAGTTGCTGCAGCGAACGTATTTCGATTCGATAGACACGGGTGATGCCGAGACTGCGGTCACGGCCATGCACGAGGACGTCGAGTGGGTGCACACACAGGTCTGGGAACACGACGGCCACACGACCGATCAGACCGACGTCTTCAACAGCCGTGAAGAAGTCTTCGAGTTTCTCGACGACCGTATCGGCGAGATGCAGGAGGTGGGAATCGAACACAAGATCCAGGACACCGTTGCTGCGGACGGAAAGGGCTCGTTCCGGGCAAGAGTGGTCGGACCCGATGGCGACGAGGCCGAGTTTCTCGGCTGGGTGGAACTGACGGACGGAAAAGTATCGAAGTACATGGTTGCGCCGGTGTGAATGCCGGACGGACTGTTGCTGAGGCGGTTCGGGATCCTGTCCCGGCGGGAATCCGCCCCGCCGGCAGATGAGGCGGCGTGATCAGGGCGGAGTTTCCTTCCGGGCAACCATGGCGTGGTTGACCATCGTCAGTACCGTCGTCTCCCCGTTCCGTGTCGTCACGGCGAGGCTGACGTCGCGGTGTTCGGGCCGACTCTCCGGGTCAGATATCTCGGTAACTTCGACGACACCGGTGAGGGTATCACCCGGGCGAACGGGTTCGAGAAACCGGACCTCGTCGGTTCCGTGGCCGCCCCGCAGTGCCATCCGGCTGAACAGCGCGTCCGTCATGAGTCGGTTCGTGAGCGAGACGACGTGCCAGCCGCTTGCGACGAGCCCGCCGAACATCGACTCCTGGGCGGCGTCCTCGTCGACGTGAAACGGCTGCGGGTCGAACTTCCGGGCGTAGTCCACTATCCCGTCTTTCGTTACCGTGTGGCTATCGAGAGCGAACTCGTCACCGACCGCAAAGTCCTCGGCGTACAGTGTCACGGGCGATCACTCGTCGTCCCAGTCATAGAACCCCTGCCCGGTCTTGACACCGTAATCGCCGGCACGGACCATCTTTTTCACGATCTGTGGCGGGCGGTACACGTCGCTGCCGAGTTCCTCCGCGAGATACTCCCCGACTTCGACTCTGACGTCCCAGCCGTTGTAATCGCCGAGTTTGAGCGGCCCCATCGGGTGGTTGTACCCCATCTCCATCGCCGTGTCGATGTCCTCGGCGGATGCGACGCCCTCCTGGACCATCCGTGCGGCCTCCATCCCAAGGACCAGGCCCAGCCGCGAGGTCGCAAACCCGGGGTAGTCATCGACAACGATCGCCTCCCTGCCGAGGTCCTCGGCCAGTTCCTCCGTCCGCACGAGCGTGGCTTCGCTCGTGTGATGGCCGGTAACCACCTCGAGGAGCTCCATCTTCACCGGCGGGTTAAAAAAGTGCGTGCCGATGACACGCTCGGGATCGTCGGTCACGCTTGCGATCTCCGTGATCGAGACGGACGACGTGTTCGTCCCGAGCACGACGTCCGGCTCGGTCTCCGCATCGAGTTCCTCGAAGATGGACTGTTTGAGCTCTAGGTCTTCGGGCGCAGCCTCGACAATAAACGAGGCCTCGCCCGTCACGTCGGACATCTCGGTCGTCCCGGTGACGTGCTCGAAGAGACTGTCCGCATCGTCGATGATATCGCGTTCCTCCGCCTCCCGCAGGCCGCTCTCGATATCGTCGAGGCCCTCGGCGACGAGATCATCCTCGATGTCCCGGAGGATGACCGAAAACCCGTTCTGGGTTGCAAGCTGTGCGATTCCGCTCCCCATCGTTCCGGCACCGATGATGCCAATAGTGCGTTCTGACATACGCGATACGTCGGCAGCCGGCGTAAAAAGGATTCCTACCCTGGTGTGGAGGGGTACGCCAGTCCGGCGGGCCGCGCGCCCCTGACCGTCGGCTGGCGGCCCCCGGCAACGGCAGCTGTCCCGGTATCGGACTCCGTGCCGAGCCGAGCGCCGACGGTCGGACGCCCGACTCGGCGGAGACGGGGCTTCACACCTGACGAACGCGGTTCTCCTCGTCGACATCCCAGGCCTCGACGTCTTCCCGGACGACTTTCCCCGTTGCCGAGCGCGGGAACTCGTCGGGATGGACGATGTCCACGTAGTGTGGGAGCTTGTAGTTTGCCAGGTCCTCCCGCAGCATCTCCATCAACTCGTCGACTGTCACCGCGTCGGGGTTGTACGTGCTGACGACCGCGCGAGGGACTTCGCCCCACTTCTCGTCGGGGACACGGACGACAGTCGCCTCCTCGATCTCCTCGTGTTCCAGCAGGATCCCTTCGAGTTCCGCGGGGTAGATGTTCTCCCCCCCGCTTTTGATCAGGTACTTGCGCCGGTTGACGAAGCTGTAGGTGCCATCGTCGTTTTCGACAAAGATGTCGCCGGTTCTGAACCAGCCGTCTTTGAAATCTTCCCTGTTGGCCTCCTCGTTTTGCAGGTAGCCGCTACAGAGGGTTGGCCCCCGGGTAGCGAGTTCGCCCCGCCCCTCGGTCTCGTTCCAGTCCTCGTCGATGAGTTTGTGATCGACGAACGACGACTCGACTTTGGCGAGATCCTCGGTGTCCGGGCGGACACCGACGGGGATGTCGTTCCCGGCTGAGAGCACGTTCCCGTTCTCGGTCGCACCGTAGGAGTTCTTGAACGGCATGTCGAGAGTTTCGGTCACCCGCTCGACTTTCTTCGGGTCGACGAGGTCGACGAGCGCACCGATGTTTCGGATCTCGCGGAACTCGCCGGGGTCGGCGTCGCGTGACTCGATACCGTCGAGGAACCGCTCGACGATGCCGGGAAGCAGTACCATCCAGCCGATCGCACAGCCATCGCTCTCGAGAATATCGATGACACGGTCGGTATCGAAGCCATCGACCGGGTAGTACGTGCCACCCAGCGTCGCGACGGCTGGCAACCAGTCCGCAGAGACGATGTGAAACAGTGGTGGCCACGCGAGCTGTCCGTCGCCTTTCTGCAAGTCGAAGTCGATGATGTAGGTGTACCCGCGCGCGAGCCACGCCCGGTGGCTGATGACGACCCCCTTCGGGAGCCCTGTCGTCCCTGAGGTGTAAAGCACCAGCAACCCCTGTTCGGGGTCGACGCGCTGGTCCGGCAGTGGTTCCGCCGTCGACCCTTCCTCGATCAGTGACTCGTAGGCGGTATCGCCGTCGCTGCCGTCGAAACTGATGAGTTCCGGCGGCGCCTCCGCCTCGTCCTCTATCCACTGGGCTTTCTCGCGGTAGCGGTCTGACGTGATGAGAACGTCGGCATCGACCAGGTCGAAACAGTGAACGAGTTCCGTTCGTTCGAGTCGCCAGTTGAGCGCGGGGACGAGACAACCGAGTTTCGCGCCCGCGTACATGACCTCGATGATCTCCCCACGGTTCTCCGAGAGGACGGCGACGGTCGCCTCACCCGGCTCGTAGCCCCGGTCGACGAGCGCGTTCGCGAGGGAGTTGACCCGGTCGTTGAGGTCCGCGTACGTGACCTCCCGTCCGGGTTCGCTGACAGCAGTCCTGTCGGCGTACATCCGGGTCGCCTTCCGAAGGAGATCACCGACGTTGAACTGCCTGCTGTGCCGAACAAACTCGTGCTGGGAATCGATCCCGAGGTCGAAGTTGAACTCCATCCGTTGGGTTACCTTACTGCAGGCGATAGTAAATATTCTTCTCCTGGAGGAGACAGAAAACAGCAGCCGAACCCGGATTCGGATGCGCTTCGGTGGCCGTCAGCCGGAGCCTACGTGTGCAGTCTCACCGGTAGCTCGGCTGCTCCGTAGATTTCGGGGCTGAAGTACGGGGTTATGTCGTCGGTTGCGAGTTCTGCGTCCTCGATGCGGTCGAGCAGTTCCGTGAACAGGAGTTCCGCCTCGAGGTTCGCAAGCGGCGCACCCAGACAGTAGTGGATCCCTTTCCCGAACGGGATCGGATCCTTGTCGTAGGTCTGGTCGGGGCGGAACTCGTTCGGGGCCTCGAATACCTGCTCGTCCCGGTTTGCGGACCCGATCCAGCCGTTGACGCGAGCGCCTTCAGGGATCTCGACACCGGCAAGTTCGGTATCCTTGCGAGCGATGCGTTTCTGTGGCATGACCGCCGGGCGGATGCGGAGGACCTCCTCGAGAGCGTCCTCGAGCGACATCGTCCCCTCCTGCAGGTCCTCGATGACGTCCTCCTCGATGAACGTCCAGAGAGCACTCGTCAGATACGAAACGGTCGTGACGTTGCCAGCGACGAGAAGCATACCACAGCAGGCGATCGTGTTCTCGCGGTCGAGCAGGTCGTACTCCGATTCGGCCCGGACGAACTTCGTGATCAGGTCGTCCTGTGGATTCTCCTCCCGTTTTTCGATTTCGTCGGCGAAGAACTCCTCCACCGTATCGATGCTGTCCATCATCTGCTCGAACGTCTCCTGTTTCGCCTTGGGGCTCGGGTCGGACGGGGCGGCGATGAGGTCCGTCGACCAGTCCCGAAACGTCTCCATCCGGTCGGACGGGACGCCGAGAATATCCGCAATCACCATCACCGGGATCGGCGTCGCGACGTGCTCGACGAAGTCGAAGGCGCCGTCCTGTTCGAGGGCGTCGTCGAGTACGTCGTCGACACGCTGCTCGATGTGGGGTCCGTATTTTTCTTCGACGTAGGATGGCCGGAAGAAGTTCTCGGCCATACTTCGGAGTTCGGTATGCACCGGCGGGTCCCGGCTCATCCACGCCCCGTCGATAAACGACGTCCCTTTCTTCCCGAACCGTTCGTACTCGACGGTCATCTCGACGATTTCGTCGTAGTGGAAGACGTCGTACGCGTCCCGGCTTTCGTCGTACCGGATCGGTCCCTGTGCCCGCATCTCCTCGAACCACGAGAACGGGTCGAGCTGTCGTTCCCGCCCTTCGAGTTCGCTGGGCATGACTGCGGAGAGGCGTTCTTCGGATGCCATGGCTTAGTTGTAAGCGGTGTGGCTAATAAATCTTGGCGTGAGTGTGTCAGGTACGGGCGCCGAGTGTCGGTTGTTCTGGACCGTCGCCGTGTTCGTCGGCTCGGAACAGAGCGGTGTTTTCGTGACAGCCCACCGGAACCAGCAGGCGGGACGGTTCCGGTCGATCGTTGCACAACCCGTCCCGGACATTGATACTGCCGGCTGTCCGTTCGGACAGATATTCGACACCCCGGGGTGGCGAATTCGTTCACGATGGTACAGCCGGCAGTACGAGTAGTGGTATCCTGCACCAGATTTATTTCTCGACCTGATGTATGTGAGCGTCAATGACGCCTCCAGAGATCGACATCGGCGGGACCCGAGTCGACGAACTGTTGCGCGGGGAAGCAGACCGCTCGATACCCGTCCCTTTCGAGGAGTTGAAAGCTGCGGCGCGTGAGCACCTCGACCGTGAAGCATTTGATTATCTCGCTGGCGGCGCGGGGGCAGAACAAACGGTCTCCGGAAATCGGCAGGCGTTCGATACCTGGCGGATACGCCCGGCAATGCTCAGGGGTATCTCCGAAGTCGACCTGGGAGTCACTCTCTGTGGGACTGAATACGCCGTCCCGCTCTGGCTGGCACCGGTCGGTGCCCAGACACTCTTTTACAAGGACGGCGAGGTAGCGACGGCGAGTGCCGCGGCGAAGACGAACGTCCCCATGATTCTTAGCAGCACTGCCTCGAGGTCGATCGAGGCGGTCGCGGAAAGTGGCGGCGACGCACCACGGTGGTTCCAGCTTTACCCGTGTGCGGATCAGGCGGTAACGGAGAGTCTGGTGAGCCGCGCCGAGGCAGCCGGTTACGAGGCCATCGTGATAACTGTCGACACACCGTCTTTCGCGTGGCGCGAGCGGGATCTCCAGAACCGATTCCACCCCATGCACGAAAATCACCGGCCGGCGAACTACTTTACAGACCCCAGCTTCCGGGCGGGGTTGGACACGCCACCCGAGGACGACCTCGACAGCGCCTACGACCGTTTTCATAACCTGTTTTTGGACCCGGACCTGGACTGGGAGGCCGTTGGCGACATTGCGGGATCGACGGACCTCCCGGTCCTCATCAAGGGGATACTCCGTGCCGACGATGCACGGCGTGCGATCGAGTGTGGTGCCGACGGCGTCGTCGTCTCGAACCATGGAGGCCGACAGGTCGACCGGGCGATCGCGAGCCTCCACGCCCTGCCTGAAGTGGCCGATGCGGTTGGCGACGAGGGGGCTGTCCTGTTCGACGGCGGCGTGCGCCGCGGTTCGGAGGCGTTTATCGCAGTTGCTCTCGGAGCCGACGCCGTGTGTGTCGGGCGACCGTACCTGTACGGTCTCGCAGTCGCCGGTGCTGATGGCGTGACCGATGTCCTGATCAATCTACTCACAGACATCCACTCGGCACTCGCACAGACCGGACACGAGAGTGTCCCAGCGGTGGACCGCGATGCAGTGACGCGGGTCCCGAAGTGACGTACCTGCTAGCAGGGAAACCCCAGCCGCGAAAACTGATCACGGAACTTGTCGAGAGAGAGTCTCTCGTACGAACGGTCGTGACAGCCCTCAGAACTGACCGGTTACTGAACGGAAAACAGGTGTTGACTGGTTGATTTGGTCTCCGAGCAACCGGGAGGAGTAGGTTCTACTCGAACAAAATTTAAGTACCCTGCCTTTGTCCGGGTACTATGGACAACCCAGGTACATCTATGGAAGACGTACCGACTCCAGAGAGGAAACGAACCGAACTGACCCGGAGAACGCTGCTCAAGACCGGCGCCGGAGTAGCTGGGATTTCCTTCGCCGGGTGTAGCAGCCTTACCGGCGGGGACGGTACCACCGAACTCCGTCTGGGCCACGCAGTGCCCCCGGACGTTCTCCACGGGGCGATGGCGAACGTCTTCATAGACCGTGTCGATGAACTCAGTGGCGGGGACGTCCAGATCGAAGAGTTCCCCAACGGCGAACTCGGGACGCCTGTGGAAATGTCTGAGTCGACATCTGCCGGCGATCTGGATATGACGGCCGTTCCTGCAGGTCCAATATTCGACGATGCACGGATATTGAACTACCCGTACCTCTTCGACTCCCATCGACAGAAAGCGGAAGTGACTGACGAAACCCAATCCGACGTGATGCGCGATCTCATTCAACGGGCAAAGGAGGAGGCAAACGTTCGTATTTTAGCGCACCACTCGTACGATACGAGGAATATCAACCTCCTGGAACCGATCACGTCGCCTTCGGGAATGGAAGGAAGGACGTTGCGGACGCCCGAACAGGCCATATTCCGGGAGCCGATCCGCGCACTCGGAGCGAGCACGACAGCGCTGCCACAGTCGGAGTTGCCAACAGCACTCGAGACGGGTTCAGTCGAAGGCCACGACACCGGGATCATCGTATTCTGGGCATTTGGGTTAGAGGAGCTGCACAGCCATACGATGATGACAGAACACATGATACAGGGTGACGAACTGATGATCAACGCTGATACGTGGGACGGGCTCGATTCTGAGGAACAGGACTGGCTTCTCGAGGCTGCCAGGGACGCGAAATCGGCATCCGTGGATCGAATCGAGGGAGAATTAAACCAGGCCGTCGAAGAAGTCGGGGACGCAGTAGAGTTTATCGGTGCCGACGATGGTCTGGAAGTCGATGCGTTCCAGAGCATAATTGAGGACCATCTCGAGGAAGCATTCCCCGAGCTACAGGATCTACGGCAACAGTTTGCCAATGTATGATACGCAGCCCGTTTGAGGTCGGGGTTTTCGAACAGAACCGGGGAGGGTAGTAGAAGTTAGGCAACGGGCTGAGTTGATGATCAACCGGAAGCTATCGAGCGAGTTCGTGTTTCGGCTGACGAGAGGATTCTCGGCACTGTTGATTTTGCTTATGATCGTTCTCGTCGGTGTACGGATAGTTGCTCGCTGGAATCAATGGGAAATCGTCGGGCCGGCAGAACTCGCGCAAATTTTTGTCGTCTGGATCACGTTCCTCAATATCGCCGAGGCTGCAATGCGGGATGAAGAGATCAAATCGGAATACGTCTACAACAGGCTTTCCCGGAGGGGACAGTACATATGGCGGTTTGGTATCCTTGCCGTAACTATCGTCACTGCGTTAGTCCTCGTCGTAGCCTGCTATGTCATCATTAACGAAAACTGGGAACAGACAACGACGGGGCTTCAACTGCCCATATATCTTATTTATATTCCCATCCTCGTCGGAATGGTTCTGCTTCTCGGTGTCTTGCTGTACGAAGTGTACAGAAACTACGCCTCTCGTGCGTATGCCCTGATAATTGGTGGTGGATCTCGATGAGTATAATCGGCATACTCTTGATTTTCGTTTTTATTCTCCTGGTGTTGCTCCGGATTCCCGTGGCGTTCGCACTCATTATTCCCTCCGTCGCTTACGTGTTGCTCTACGACTTCTCGTTGTTTATTGTGATTCAACAGATCGCGTCACCGATCTTTTCGTTCAATATACTGACCGTCCCGCTGTTCATCCTTCTCGGAACGTTCATGAACCACAGCGGGATTGCGGAGCGGATCTTCAATTTTGCGGAGAACCTGCTTGGCCATGTGAGAGGAGGGCTAGCATACGTGAACATCTTTGCCAGCCTGTTCTTTTCGGGGATGTCCGGATCCGCAATAGCTGACATCGGCGGGATCGGGAACGTCCTCATAGAGTCCATGGGAGAGAAAGGATACGAAAGAGACTACTCGGCAGCACTCACGGCAGCGTCCGCTACGACGGGGCCAATATTTCCACCGAGTATTCCGCTCATAATCTACGGCCTCCTCGCCAACGTTTCGATTCTCTCGATGTTGCTGGCCGGTGTCTTGCCAGCCCTTCTGATTACCATAATGTTGCTCCTGTTTACGTTTCTTATCGGGATCTCCGGGGACTTTCCTCCGACGAGTTCGCGACAGTCTCTGCGACAGATACTCCGGTCGTTTCTGATCGCGGTGCCGGCACTTGCAACCCCCTTCTTGCTCATTTTTGGGATGTTACTCGGCTTGTTTAGCCCGACTGAAGTCGCAGCCGTGACAGTCGTCTACATGATAGTGATAAATATTGTGATCTACGGTGATTTTGACTGGCGGACAATCTGGAAGGCTTCGCGCGAAGCAGTCCAAATTACATCATCAGTACTGTTCATTGTGGCAGGCGCCAGCCTCTTCGCCTGGGTGTTGACGATCGAAGGTGTTGTAGGCGATATAAGTGACTTGCTTCTAACATTTTCCGGGAATCCCATTATGTTGATGTTGATGGTGAATCTGATGCTCGTGATTCTGGGCATGTTTATCGACCCCCTCGCTGCCCTTGTGCTTGCGGTCCCGCTAGCTGTCCCGCCGCTGGTCGAGGCTGGATTCGATCCCGTACACATCGGTGTGGTAATGGTGTTTAACCTCATGATCGGGCTGTTGACTCCGCCGATGGGACTCTCGGTGTTTGTCGCCAGTGACGTTTCGGGAGCACCGGTCGAAGAAATAATCAAGAAGCTGTGGCCGTATTACATCGCGCTGTTCGTCGCTCTCCTGATCGTCTCGTTCGTTCCCTGGCTTTCGCTTTTCATTCCAGATCTGGCATAGCTGGTCGCGGTTTGGAACCCTGTATTTGTATCGTCGGGATTGGCGGGGGTTTTTGAACAACAGTTCTATCGATGTCCTGAACCCGCCCAAATGAGGCCGGTCGGTAGCTCTTTCCCGGTCCCGATGACGAAGTGCGAAGACTGGAGAGTATCCTTACTGCAACCGGGTGTGGGCGGGAACGACTGATACGGATTAGTGCGACTCTTTACCGCCGGGCCGTCACAGTTCGGGTGTTTCGGACCGCGCAACTGCTGTTCACGCGACGTGGTCACGAAAACAATCGCAAGAATCAGCATGAGCAATTTCGCCCCCGTGGAGTCGAATGTCTTCGCGTCGGTATAGCCGGCAGTCTCACCAGGTCCGGACGTCGTCGTCGACGTCGTCAGCCTCCCGGAGACCGTCACGAACCTCTTCCGGGACCGCAACAGCCAGGTCGGAAGCCAGTTCGGCAAGCGGGACGAGGTCGTGGGTAGCCACGTCGACACCGTTCTCGCGGCTGGCCTCGCGCCGTGTGTGCGTTCCCTCGCCCGGCAGCCGGACCTCGTCCGTTCGAAGGTGGGAGGCAAGTGCCTCTACGCGCTGTTCGATCGTGGCCCGTGACACGAACGCCGTCGGATCGACGACGACGAACGCGGCACCGTTGGCCAGCCACGTCGGGTCGCGTTCCCCGACGACGGCTTCGCCACCGACGAGTCCGCCGAGAAGCTCGGCAGCAACCGAGAGTGCGTACCCCTTGTGGCCGGTCACCCGTCCGCCGAGGGGGAGCAGTGCACCCTCGCCGTTCATGAACGCACCGGTCCCCGGGACAGGCTCGCCCGATTCCGTAGTCGTCCACTCGTCGTGTAGCTGCTCGCCGGTGCGGTGGTGTTCGCGGATGACGCTCCCCGACACCTGGCTCGTCGCGAAGTCCGCGACGATATCGAACGGCAGCGCATCGAACGTGGGGAAGCCGAACGCGACCGGATTGGTGGAGAGTTTTCGCTCGTGACCGCCAAAGGGTGCCGTATTTTTCGCACCGCCCCCCGTGTTCGTAAATGCCAGCAATACCATCCCTGCATCGGCAGCCGCCTCGGCGAACTCCCCGACAGGCCCCAGATGCGAACCGTCCCGGATACCGACGACCGCCGCACCCTGGTCTTCGGCGAGAGCGACCCCCGTCGCGGTCGCCTCGTGACCGGTGAGTTGGCCGAACGCGGCGTGGCCGTCGACGCGGGCGGTAGACCCGGCGAGTTCCGCCGTGGGTTCGGCAGTGGGGTCGAGCGCACCGGCGTCGATCATCTGGTGATAGAGCGGGAGGATGGCGATACCGTGGGTCCCGTAGCCCGTCATGTCTGCCCGGCAAAGCGAGTCAGCAACCTTCTCGGCGGTGTCATCCGGTGCACCCAGCGCGTCGAGCATACCGGTTGCAAACGAACGGAGCGTCGATGGGGAGACTCTCATCGGTTCCCAATCCTGTCGAGACGGTATTAAAACTACCTGCGAAGACCGGAGTCGTTCGTCCGGTCAGGGAAACCGATCCGCCGCCGTTTGCGCGCATGTGGGTTCCGGCAGCCTGCAGGCAGTTGACCGTCCCCATGAGGTTGATGTCGACGATGGTCTCCCGGCTGTTCTGGCTGATCTCCGCGCCATCGGCTGCGAACCGCTCGGCGATCGTCCGCCCGATGCCGCTCGATCCGCCGGTGACGAGGGCCGTCCCGTCCGCGACACTGAACTGGTCTGTCGGAATCTGGATCTGGGTTGTTCCAGGGAGCTCGAAAAGTGTGCAGGACACTCAGAGACGCACGTCCGAGTACCGGCGGAAACCGCGTTCCCACCGTCGGCTGGGAGGTCCTGGCGCGAGTCGACCACGCGAAAGTGCGAATGCTCTGTACAGCCAGCAGTATCAGTCCCGGTAGTGATCTTCGACGGCATCCGCGCTGTAGGACGGGGAGAGTTTCTCCGAAGGGACGGGCCGGTCGTAAATTTCCGGATTGACGATGTTCTTGGGGATTTCCCCGTTCTTGACGTTTAATATTGATTCGCTAACAATATTGCCGATATTGTCCAGTCCTTCCCGGAGGACGCCCGCGCTGTGAGGGGTGGTCAGAACGTCGTCCAGTTCCAGCAGGGGGTTCCCCTCCACGTGGGGTTCGTCCTCGAAGACGTCGATCGCAGCACCCGCGATCTGCCCCTCACGGATGGCTTCAGCGAGTTCTGCATCGGGGTAGAGGCCGCCACGCGTCGTGTTGAGGAGATACGCAGACGATTTCATTCGCTCGAATTGCTCGGTCCCGAGCATGTTGCGGGTCTCTTCGTTGAGTCCGCAGTGAAGCGTGACGAAATCCGACGTTTCTAGCAACTCCTCCAGTTCGACGCGCTGGACACCGTACTCTTCTATTCGCTCCTCCGGTGCGTACGGGTCGTGAACCTTGACATCCATGTCGAACGGCTCGACGAGTTCACACACTTTGCTCCCGATGAGTCCGAATCCGATTATGCCGAGTTGCTTTTCGTAGAGGTGCGTGCCCATATTGGCGAACCGCCCCTCGAATCCCTGTTTCTTGATGAGATTGTTGTATCCGAGAAGGTTACTCGCACAGACCAGCATCATTCCGAGTGTCGACTGGGCGACGCTGGGTCTGGGGCCCTGTGCCGAATTCGTGATTGCTATGCCTTGCTCCGTACAGGCATCGATATCGACATTGTCGAGCCCGGCACCGAATCCAGCAATAATCTCTAGCTCCGAGAGGCCCGCTATAGACTCCCCCGTGATCAGATCTTCGAGCGACACTACTGCGTTAGCACCCTCCAGGTCCGAGGGTTGCAGCGTGTGGTAATCCCGTTCGGACAAAAACGTGACCTCGACGTCATCGTGGTCGAGCAACGGTTCCAGACCCATCCGATAGTTTATATCTTCGACGCTATCATCACGGCTAACGTAGACAGCGTATGTCATAGTCGGTGGTGACGTGATTGGGTATTAAATATTTTGGTGAACACGGGGCGCACGGTTAACTGAGCGACCGGAGTTGGTCGCTGCTGAACGACAGAAGCCAGTGCGCTCACGAGGACCTCCCGCACGGAAGGCGTGGCGTCAGTGCGCCGTCGCCTTCGGTGATCCTGCAGACTTCGTTCCTAATACTGTCGGCTGTAAGTGCGTAAAGATATTCGACACCCCGGGGTGGCGAATCCTTGCAAAATGTTACAGCCGACAGTATAAGTTCACACTGCCATCCGACCAGGGAGTAGCTATAAGAGCGTCCCGGAACTTGGTATCGGCGACGGAACAATGCTCGTCGAGAACAAGGTAGCTGTCATTACTGGCGGATCGTCCGGCATCGGGAGAGCGACTGCAATCCGCTACGCGGAGGAAGGTGCGAGGGTCGTCGTCGCCGACGTAGACGAATCGGGGGGGCGGGAGACGGTCGAGACTGTCGTCGACGCAGGGGGCGAAGGGACGTTCGTCCGGACGGACGTCTCTAGCGCCGACGACGTGAAGGCGATGATCGAGACCGCCGTCAGTGAGTACGGCGGTCTCGACGTGTTGTTCAACAATGCAGGTATCGAGGGTCCCTGGGTCGAACTCACCGAGGTCGAGGAAGACGCGTTCGACCAGGTGGTGGCGATCAACCAGAAGGGTGTTTTCCTCGGTCTCAAGTACGGCGTCGAGGCGATGCTGGCTGACGGCGGCGGCTCGATTGTCAACACGTCGTCGGTCGCGGCTGAAACGGGACTGCCAGGCCGTACCGCGTACGCAGCGACGAAAGCAGCCGTCAACGGGATGACGCGCGTCGCAGCCATGGAGTACGCAGACGAGGGGATCCGTGTCAACGCGGTGCTCCCGGGCATCGTTCGGACGCCGATGATCCAGCGGACTGCGGACGCTGACCCGTCCGAAAGGGTCACCCAGTACGAGTTTCACGAGGCACTGTCCGGGATGGGCGAACCGGAGGACCTCGCAAACGCCGCGTTACTCCTCGGCTCGGACCTCACCTCACGGATCACCGGCGTGACCCTGCCGGTCGATGGCGGGTTCCTCGCCCGGCCGTGAGCCTCGGGCTTGAAACTGCGTCGGCAGCCAATCACACGCCGATTTGTCCCGACCGATCGACCCACGAGAGAGACGCACGCGTGATACCGTACAGCCGTTACTCCGCTACGCGCCGAACCCCCGATTCCAGAAACGGCCGTCGGATCCGACGGGAAGTTTGGGCAAGGTTTTTACCCGGGGCGAAACTCCAATCCAACCGTTAGTTGGTGAAAATGGTTCGCAAGATCGACATGCACGGCGTGACGATAGGACACTGGGGAGCGATCGACGAGTTGATGGCAAAACAGATGCACGAAGGGTCCTTCGAGCCGACGCTCGTCACCGTCGAGTGGTCCGACGAGACGCCATCGCTCGGCCTTGGCCTCTACGAGGATGCCGACATGGTCGACGTCGACCTCGCGACGTCGGAGGGCTTCGCAGTCGGCCGCCGTTACGGCTACGGAGGCGGCACTGGCGTCCAGACATCCGACACCCCGAACTACCTCCTCTACTACCGGAAGGAGGATACGTCCGTCCTCGAGGAGACGGACACGAGCGGGGAAGCAAACGTCGCCGGCCTGGAGGAGGTCGGCCTCGAGGCCGAGTATAGTTCGATCGGCGATACGGAAGTCGTCATCGACGGGGAGAACTACAAGGTGTTCGCCGGAGCAGCCGCGTCGTTCCACCTCCGCGACTACTGGTCGGTGACTGCCGGCATCGTGTGGGACTTCTCGGAGGCCGGCACCATCCTCGATGACGCCATCGACATCCCGCCGGAAAAGTTCGAGGACAAGGACACGGACAGCCTTACCGCGCGCATCCAGCCGCTGTCCTCTCTCGTCGAGGAGGAGTCACTCGACACGTCGAAACGGGAGATTCTCGACACCGTGGCCGAGGCCAACGTCGTCGCACTGCTCGGTGACGACGTCAAAATAGAGGATGGCGACTGGCGACGCGAGGAACGCGAATACATCGAGGGGATGGCCGACTTCTTCGAGAGCGATACCTGGATCCGGCGCCGATCCACAGCACGGATGTGCCGGCGGGTCTCCCCGGAGTACGACATCGGCGTCGCGGCCTACAAGTCCGAAAAACTGATCAAGACCAGCGTCGTCGTCGACGGCGATGGCCGGATCCGCGACGCGCTGATCTCCGGCGATCCGTATCTCCGGCCACAGCCGACCGTCACCGAACCGGGGATGCTCGACGAACTGGAGTACAGAATACGGGGCCTCGATGCCACCGACGAGGCGACCATCCGCGAGACGGTAGCGGCGGTCTTCGACCGGCCCGAGGTCGAGATCCCCGGGATCGACCCTGGCGAAGTAGCCGACCCGATCGCCCGTGCAGCGAAGAACACGGAACCGATTCCGGACTACCTCGCCCGGCAGTGAAGGAAACCACCGTCAGGCCGTTCCAGTCCAGGTTTTTGTTGGCACCGACCCAACAAAAGTGAGTACGCTGTGCCGAAGCCTCGACGGGTGATAAAGAAACGAAAATGTAAGACAGTCTAAATAGATACGGAAAACCCTTATAGTCCGTAGATTAGTAAGTGCCTAGTATGAACGATCCGGATGATAGGCTTGCACGCCGAAAGTTCATCAAAGCTACCGGTGCGAGTATCGCCATTGCGTCCCTGGCAGGGTGTTCCGGGGACGGAGACGACGACGGAAGCGACGGGACGGGCGACGACGGAAGCGACGGGACGGGCGACGACGGAAGCGACGGGACGGGCGACGAC